>DATFPD010000121.1:0-26809 GCA_035265005.1 Gemmatimonadaceae bacterium
ACACCGTTAGGCACCGCGCGCTCGGCGCGCTGGAGGAGCTTGAGCGCCCGCGCGCGGGCCCGCCCCGGGCCGCCCATGCCGCCCTCCACCCGGGCCCGGAGCTCCGGCAGCTGGTCGAGGTAGGCGTCGCGCACCTCCAGCGGCTCGGGGAGCCCCCGGACCTCCGCGCCGTCGCCCCGGACGTAGACCCAGTCGTCGCCGACGTACGACGCGCCGCGGGTCATGAAGGCGAGCAGCGTCGCCGTCTTGCCCCCGCGCGCCCACCCGCCGGCGAGCGCCCCCGCGCCGCGGTACGTGAACGCCGACGCGTGCAGCGGCGCCCACCCGCGGCCGAGCGCGGTCAGGTTGACGATCGGCAGCAGCAGCGGCACGCCCCCGGGAAGGCCCCGCTCGCAGACGATCTCGCAGCCCGCGCCGAGTCGGGCGAAGGGGACCTGCGCCACCGCGCGGGCGCCGCCGCGGCCGCCGCCGCCGAGCAGGACGAACGCGTCGTCGGTGAACCCGGCGTCGCCCGCGCCGAGGTAGTGCACGCGCCCCGACGCCGGCAGTCGGTTGACGAACCGCACGACGAGCTCGGGCTCGCGCGCGAGGGTGCGCCCGGCCGGCAGCGGCGCGCCGAGCCGGCGCGCGACGCGCTCGACGTCCGCCGGCGTCGCGTCCAGCAGCCGGACGCCGACGATGCCGTGCACGTCGAGATCCACCGGGCCACCGCCGGGTCCGCGACTGCCCCAGCCGGCGGCCGCGGTGGCGCGCACGGCCTCCGGCGCGAGCTCGTACGCCATCCGCCTACCGCCCCCGGCCGGCGGCCGGCGCGTCCTCGTGGACGCCCCGGACGACCTGCGCCACGCGCCCGAGGTCGGCGTCGGTGAGACTCGACCCCGACGGCAGGCAGAGCCCGCGCGCGAACAGCTCCTCGGCCACCGCGCCGCCCACGCGCTCGCAGCCCGCGAACACCGGCTGGAGGTGCATCGGCTTCCAGACCGGCCGCGCCTCGATGTTCACGGCCTCGAGCGCCAGTCGCACCGCCTCGCGGTCCGCGCCGAACGCCGCCGGGTCGATCGTTATGCAGGTGAGCCAGCGGCTGGACCGCCCCCACGGCGCCTCGGGCATGAGCTCGACGCCGGGGACGTCCCCCAGCAGCTCGGCGTAGCGCGAGAAGTTGCGCCGGCGCGCCGCCACGCGCTCCCCGAGCACGCGCAGCTGCCCGCGCCCGATCCCGGCCAGCACGTTGCTGAGCCGGTAGTTGTAGCCGATCGCCGAGTGCTGGTAGTGCGGCGCGGGGTCCCGCGCCTGCTGCGCGAGCTTCCGCGCGTGCTCGGCGAGCGCGGCGTCCGGCGTGACGATCATCCCGCCGCCGGAGGTCGTGATGATCTTGTTGCCGTTGAACGAGAAGATGCCGGCGACGCCGAACGTCCCCGGGCTGCGCCCGTGGTAGGTGGCGCCGAGCGCCTCCGCCGCGTCTTCGATCAGCGCCACGCCGGCGCGCTCGCACGCTTCGGCCACCGGCGCGATGTCCGCGCACTGGCCGTAGAGATGCACGAGCACCACGGCCTTCGGCGGCCGGCCGGCGCGGACGCGGGCGTCGATCGCCTCGGCGAGCAGCGCCGGGTCCATGTTCCACGACGCGCGCTCGCTGTCCACGAACACCGGCGTGCCTCCCAGGTACACGACCGGGTTCACGCTGGCGCTGAAGGTCAGCGTGCTCACCAGCACCTCGTCGCCGCGGCCGACGCCGGCCAGGAGCAGCGAGAGGTGCAGTGCGGCGGTGCCGGAGCTGACCGCCACGGCGTGGGGCGCGCCCACCTGCTCGGCGAACTCGCGCTCGAAGGCGTCGACGTGCGGGCCGACGGGCGCCACCCAGTTCGTGGCGAACGCCTCGGCGACGAACCGCTCCTCCAGCCCGCCCATGTGCGGCGGCGAGAGGTAGACGCGCGTCCCGGCCCCCGCCGGGGTGGCGGCGGCGGGCGCGAACGCGGTCGGGGCGTCGGGGCGGATCAGCGTGGACGACACGGGAGAGACCTGGAGTGGGGGACGGGCCGGGGCCGGCGTCAGGCCGTACCGGCGGGCGCGAACGCGGCCGGGGCGCGGCGCGCGAGCGCCGCCGCCTCGAACATCGTGAGGGAGCGCATGCCGCGGCAGTCGCGGAGCCGGGCGAACTCGGTGAGGATGGAGCGGAGGAACGCGAGGTTCTCCCGCGCGTGCGTGCCGAAGTTGTGCGGGTGCCACCAGAGATGCACGATCTCCCCGGCCGCGGCGGCGTGCTCCAGGCTCCGCACGATGCGCCGCCGGCGCAGGAGGTCCAGCGCGGCCAGCGCCGGCGAGAACGGGCGCAGGAAGAAGCTCGCGGGCACGTCGCACAACCCGCTCGGCCGCGGGACGTCGCACCAGCGGACGGCGTGGTGGCCCGCCGCGCGCACGTACGTGTCGACGAGGCGCGCCCCGCGCGCCAGGCGCGTGTCGCCCCGGCCGTCGCTGGCGCGGTACATCCACGCCCGCTGGTTGCCGCGGTAGCACACGATGCCGGCGTCGGCGAGCAGGTCGTCGTACGCGGGGTTGTACTGGTTGCGGGGGAAGACGATCGACCGCAGCTCGATGCCGCGGCGGCGCGCGATGGCCACGGCGCTCTGGAGGTCCGCCCGGAACGCCTCGCGGTCCTGCCCCGGCTCCAGGCAGTAGTAGTGCGAGTACGTGTGCGTGGCGATCTCCTGCCGCGGCCGGCGGCGGATGGCGTCGACCAGCGTCGGCGCGAAGTGCAGCGGGTCGTCCCGCTCCCCGCCGCCCACCGGCTCGTCGTACGGGGACAGGGCGGCGTTCCGGTACGCCGGCCGCCGGCGCGGGGCGTGGTACTGCATCTCCTCCCGCGACGCCGCGAAGAGCAGGCCGACGGTCGCCCACGTCGCGGCGACGTCGAACTCCTCGAACAGGTCGAGCATCGCCGGCACCGCCTCGCGCGCGCCCAGGAGCCGCGCGCGCCAGGGGCCGTGCGGGCCGGCCAGGTCGCGCACGCCCCAGTGCAGCTCGAAGTCGAGCGAGATCACGAGCGCGCCCGCGCCGCCGGCGCCGGGCGCCGGCGCCGGCGGGGCGGGATGCAGAAGGCCGGGCTCGGCGAAGGGGGCGGCCGCGGTCGCGTGCGTCACAGGACCTGCCTCACGAGGACGAATGCCTCCGCCGCCGCGACGGCGATCGTGCTCCCGCGCAGCGTCGCCAGCGCGCGGAGCGTCTCGACCGAGCGCTCGTTCGGCGCCGGCTTGACCTGCGAGGCGTAGCGGCGCATCGCCTCGAGCTTGGTCTCCAGCTGCTCGGTGATCTCCACGAACACGTTCGGCGCGAAGCCCGGCGTGAGGTAGGGCGCGTTCCAGTTGGTCTCCGAGAGCGTCTCGTAGGCGTAGATGGCCGCCGGCCGGTGCGGCCCGCCGGGGCGCGCGGCGACGAGCGCCGACGCGAAGACGCGCTGGTGGTCGCGGTGGATGTCGCCGTTGAAGGGGACGAAGAGCGCGTCCGGCCGGACCCGCGCCATCGCCTCGCCGAACGCGGCGTTCATTTCAGAGTGCGGGACCGTGTCGAGCCCCGCCGCCGGGAACGGCAGGAAGACCGTCTCGCGCACCCCGAGCAGCTCGTGCGCGCACCGCGCCTCGCGCCGCCCCTGCTGGGTGAGCGCGGCGTCGAACGCCGGCGGGTAGCCGGTCGTCGCGATGACGACGTGCACCTCCGCCCCCTCCGACGCCAGGCGCGCGATGGTCCCTCCGACGCCGAGCACCTCGTCGTCCGGGTGCGGCGCGATGACGAGCACGCGGCGCGGCGTCACGACGCCCCCACCACGCTCGGCGCGTCGCGGCGCGCGTCCCCCTTCCCCTCCCTCTCCCCCTCCGCCTGCCGCTCGCGCAGGCGCTCGTAGAGCACCATCAGCTCCCCCAGGTCGACGCCAAGCCGC
The DNA here is from genome assembly GCA_035265005.1 of Gemmatimonadaceae bacterium. Lineage (GTDB taxonomy): Bacteria > Gemmatimonadota > Gemmatimonadetes > Gemmatimonadales > Gemmatimonadaceae > DATFPD01. The sequence goes on from DATFPD010000121.1 coordinate 3,932, forward strand.
TCGTGGATGCGGAGGAGGGTCTGGGCGTCCGCGCGCTCGTCGTCCCCCTCGGGCTGCACGGTCCGGAGCAGCACGTGCTCGCCGTCGCCGCACTGCACCAGCGCGCCGCCGTCGCCGAGCGCCTGCACCTGTCCGGGCAGCCCGTGGTACGGGGCGGGGCCCACGTAGTCCGCCGCCCACACGGTGAGCGCGCGCCCGCGGAGGTGCGTGAACGCGCCGGGGTACGGGTCGCCCACCGCCCGGACGAGCCGCCAGACTTCGCGCGCGGGGGCGCGCCAGTCGATCAGCCCGTCGGCGCGCACGCGCTTCGCGCAGTAGGTGGCGCGCGCGTGGTCCTGCGGCACGCGGGGCGCGGTGCCGAGGAGCAGCTGCGGGATCGCGCGGTCGAGCATGCGGCCGAGCGCGGCGAGGTGCTTGGCGTAGAGCGTCGCCGCCGTCTCGTCAGGCGCCACCGCGAACCGCTCCTGAAGCAGGACGTCTCCCGAGTCCGCGCCCTCGTCCATCCAGAAGAGCGTCGCACCGGTGTCCGCGCGTCCCTGGAGGATCGTCCACGGGATCACCGCGCGGCCGCGGTTCTCCGGCAGCGGCGCCGGGTGAAAGCCCACCGCGCCAAGGCGCGGCGTGCGGAGGAACTCGGCGCGGCAGAGCTGCGACCATCCGATGACGAGGGCGTAGTCGGGCGCGAGCAGGCGCAGCCGCGCCAGCGCCTCGGGGGCGTTGACGTCCGGGGCCTCCACCACCGGCACGCCGAGCCGCTCGGCCAGGGGCCGCAGCTCCACGTAGTCGGAGTGCCGCCGCGCGCCGCGCCCCGGGGCGAGCGTGAACAGCGCCGCGGGGGGCGCGCCGTGCCGCGCCAGCGCCTCGAGCGCCACGCGCGTGCTGTCAACGGCGCCGATCAGAACCATTCGCATGTGCCAGGGCTCGGTCGAGGGCGGGGACGTTCGGGCGCTCGCCGAGGAGCACGACCGACACAGTCTTCGCGAGGATGCGCAGGTCCAGCCAGAGGGACCAGTGGTCTACGTACCAGACGTCGAGCACGATCCGCTCGGGCCAGGACAGGCGGGCGTTCCCGTTGACCTGGGCCCAGCCGGTGAGCCCCGGCGGGACGAGCAGGCGGCGCCGCTCGAAGGCGCCGTAGCGCTCCACCTGCTCGGGGATCGTCGGCCGCGGGCCGACGAGGCTCATCTCCCCGCGGAGCACGTTCAGCAGCTGCAGCAGCTCGTCCACCTTGAACCGGCGGATGAGCCGCCCGGTGCGGGTCACCAGCGGATGCCGCTCGCCCACCGGCCCCACCGCTTCCACGGCGAGGTCGTTGACGCGCATGCTGCGGAACTTGAGGAGCGTGAACCGGCGCCCGCCGCACCCGGCGCGGCGCTGCGCGTAGAGGATTGGCCGGCCGTCCTCGAGCAGGACGAGCAGCGCGACGACGAGCATGAGCGGCAGCGACAGGAGCAGCACCGCCCCCGCGACCGCCACGTCGAGCCCGCGCTTGAGCCGGCGCGCGGCGGGGCTAGTCACCGGCGTACTCCGCTCGCGGGGCGGCCGCCCGGGCGCCCGGCACGTAGCCGCCGGTCGCGCCCTCGGGGATGCGCACCGCCGACTCCGGCAGCGCCACGGCCGCGCGCCGGAGGAGCCGCTCGTACTCGGCGTACAGCGCCGCCCACACCGCGTCGGGGCGGAACTCGGCCAGCACCCGCTCGCGGGCGGCCGCCCCGTGCGCCCGGCGCAGCCGCGCGCTCGCGGCGTAGGCGCCTAACGCCCGCGCCAGCGCCCGCGCGTCGCGCGGCGGCACGAGCGTCCCGGTGACGCCGTCCCGCACCGCGTCCACGCACCCGGTCACCCGCGTGGCGACGACCGGCAGCGCCATCGCCGCGGCCTCCAGCGGCACGACGGGGAACCCCTCCCGGTACGTCGGCAGCGCGACGACGTCCATCGCCGCGTAGAGCGGCGGCGTGTCCCAGTCCATGCCGGCCAGGTGGACGCGCGGGTCCGAGCGCAGCGTGTGCACCGCCTCGGCCGGCGCCAGGTCGTGGGCCTCGGCCTCGACGTCGCCCACGACGAGGAGGTGGAGGTCGGGGTGCGCGTCGCGCAGCTCGCACCACGCCGCCGCGAGCTCGCCGATGCCCTTGTCGCGCACCATGCGGCCGACGAAGCCGATCACGACCGCCTCGCCCGGGATGCCGAACCGCGCGCGCGTCGCGGCGCGCCAGCCGGCCGACGCCGCGCGCGCCGGATCGAACTGCCCTTCCGCGTCCACGCCGTTGATGCTCCCGGCGCCCAGCACCCGCGCCCGGCGCGGCGGGCACGCCCCCGCGACGAGCGCGGCGTCGCGGAGCGAGCCGCTCACGCACAGCACCTCGGTGGCGAGGGCGCACGAGAGGCGTTCGCACAGCTGCAGCAGCCGCCGGCGCGCGCCCGTCGCGGTGAACATCGGCGAGCCGTGCATGTGGTAGATCCGCACCGGCACCCGCGCCAGCCGGGCGGCGAGCATCCCGAGCAGCCCGCCCTTGGGCGTGTGCGCGTGCACGACGTGGGGGCGGATGCGCCGCAGCCGCCGCGCGACGGCGAGCACCGCCCGCAGGTCGCGCAGCGGGGTGATGCGCCGGGGCATCTCCACCGCGTCCGTCCCGGCCACCCCCTCCCGCTCCGCGAAGTGCGACAGCTCCGCCCCGGGCGAGCTGATCACGTACGTCGCCACGCCGCGCTCGCGCATGTATCGGGGCTGCCCCACGAGGAAGTGGAGCGACATCGGGACGGTGGTGACGTGGACGAGGCGGACCGGGTCCGCCGACGCGCCGGCGGGCGTCCGCTCGGGCCGCCGCCCGAGCTTCCGCGCGAGCAGGTCGTCGAACATCTCCTCCCAGCGATCGACGACGCCCTCCAGGCCGAACGTCGCCGCCAGTCGCGAGCGGCCGACCTCCGCCATGCGGCCGCGTTCGTCCGCCGTCAGCGACATGAGCCGCGCCATCGCCGCCGCGAGCGCCGCCGCGTCGCGCGGCGGCACGATGAAGCCGGTGGCGCCGTCCTCCACCAGCTCGGGCACCCCGCCCACGCGGGTCGCGACGACGGGGCGCCCGGCGGCCACCGCCTCCAGCACGACGTTCGGCAGCCCCTCCCACGCGGAGGAGAGCACGAACGCGTCGCAGGCGTTGAGGAGCGCGGGCAGGTCGTTGCGGAAGCCGAGGAAGCGGACGCGCCCGGCGACGCCGAGCTCGGTCGCCAGCGTCTGCAGGGGCTCGAGCAGCGGCCCCTCGCCGGCCACGAGGAGGCGCGCCGAGGGGTGCGCATCGACCAGCCGGCGCACGGCCGCGACGAGCATCGGGAAATCCTTCTGCTCCTCCAGGCGACCGGCGGCGAGCCAGACGAAGTGCTCCGCCGCCAGCCCGAACCCCTCGCGCAGGCGGCGCCGCGCCTCCGGGTCGTCCGGCGCGAAGGCGTCGGCGGCCAGTGCGTTAGGCAGGACGCGCATCTTCCCGGGCGCCACGACGCCGCGCCGCAGGAGGCCGTCGGCCGCGATGCGCGAATTCGTCGTCACGACGTCGGCCAGGAACGCCGTCGCCCGCTCCACGCGCTCGCGCAGGCGGCCCCCGAAGTTCTCGTTGCGGATCGAGCTGACGACCACCGGCACCCCGGCCAGGCGGCCCGCGGCGCGGCCCAGCAGGTTCGCGTGGAACATGAAGGACGCCAGCACCTGCGGCCGCCACTCGCGCAGCAGGGCGACCGTGCGGCGCAGCGCCCGCAGCTCGGGGACCCCGCGCCGCATGTCGAGCGCCGCCACCGGAATCCCCATCGCCGCCAGCTCCTCCGCGAACCCCTCCAGCGGCATCAGCGAGATGACCGAGACGCGCCAGCCGCGCGCGCGGAGCTGCGCCGCCACGCGGACGAGCTGCGTCTGCGCGCCCGCGCGCGAGAGGTTGGTCGTCATGAACGTCACGCTCGGCGGCGTACCCGGCGGCATACTCGTCGTCACCTTCGGCATCGTCTCGGCTCTCACGCCCGCTCCCCCGCGAATTCGGCCGCCCGGTCGGGGCGCGGCGCGCGCCCCAAGGCCGCGGCGTGCGCGGCCAGCAGCCCGAACATCACCCACGTCGGCTTCCGGTACTCCCAGCTCAACGACATCACCCCCACCAGCCACGTGGCCCCCACCACCAGCCACACCGTGCGCTCGAGCGGCGGGAAGCGCCGGATGAGCGCCATCGCCACCGCCAGCATCGTGCAGAAGAGCGCGAGGCCGACGATCCCGGCGTCGACCAGGACGCCCAGGAACGCGTTGTGGGCGGCCTGGGGGATGCCCAGGCGCGTCTCGACGGCCGTGCGGAACGCCGCCGAGCCGACGCCCAGGAGCGGCGACTCCGGGAAGACGTCGGCGCCGGCCTCCCAGATCTCGGTGCGCTGGTTCATCGTCCCCGCGCCGACCTCCGTCCTGATTGTCGACAGGCGGCGCCACGACGTCGCCGGCACCATGGTCAGGACGCCGGCCCCCGTGAGCACGGCGAGCGCGCCCACGAGCACCCTGGCGCGGAAGCCGAGGCGGCGGAACGTCCACGCGACGATGGAGACCGCGACGACGGTGGCCAGGAACGCCCCGCGCGAGGCGGTGAGGAGCACCCCGACCAGCGCGAGCGGCAGGTAGGCCGCGGCGGCCCACCGCACCAGCCTCCGCCCGTCCTCCATCAGGAGGTACCAGGCCAGCGGGACGCCCAGGGCGAGGATCAGCCCGAGGTCGTTCGAGTCGAAGTTGAAGGCCGCGTAGCGCAGGTACGTGGTCTCCCTGCCCGACGTGTAATTGCGGACGGTGCTCGCCGCGGACACCGCGGCGCCGAGGACGTAGGCCAGCATCAGGGCGCGCACCGCGACCACGCTGGCCGCGAACTCGCCCATCAGCCACACCAGGACCAGCAGCTGCGCGTAGGTGAAGATCTGCTGGAGGCTCAGCCCGACGTCGATGGTCCAGAAGAGGGTCAGCGCGTTCCACCCCGCGAACGCGGCCGCCGCCCACAGGAACGGGCCGGGCCGCCGGACCTCGCCCTGGACCAGCACGGTGAGCAGCCCGGCGCCCGCCGCCGCGATTCCGGCCAGGCGGCTGATCGTGCCGACCCCCTCGAACTTCGCGACGTTCTCCCACGGGATCACGAACAGCGTGACCCAGAGGAGCGCGAACGTGAGCCGGCGCAGGCCGCGCATGTCGCCGGCGTTATGCATGTCGCGCCGCCGGTCCGAGCTGCGCGACCAGGCGCAGGTAGCCGTCCACCGCGGTGTCGAGCGAGAACGACCCCCACGACTCCGCCGCCGCCGCGGGCGCCGCCCCGGCCGGCTGCTCGAGGGCGGCCGCGATGCCCTCGGCCAGCGCCGCCGCGTCGCCGACCGGGACGAGCGGGCCGAGGCGACCGCCGTCGAGGATCTCGCGCGGCCCGCTGCGGCAGTCGGTGGCCACGACGCGCGTGCCGCTCGCCAGCGCCTCGATCAGCACCGTCGGCAGTCCCTCGCTCGCCGAGGAGAGGACGAAGACCGCCGCGCGCGCCATGTACGCGTAGGGGTTGGGCGTGAAGCCCGGCAGCTCCACGTCCGCCTGGAGCCCCAGCTCGCGCACCAGCGCCTCGAGTCCCGCGCGGTCCGGCCCCTCGCCGAGGACGATCAGCCGGGCGGGCCGGCGCCGCCTGACGAGCGCGAACGCTCGGATGAGCGTCGGGAAGTCCTTCTCCCAGGTCAGCCGCCCGGCGCCGAGCACCACCGGGGGCTGCTGGCCGTCGCCGCCGACCTGGAGCCACGGATGCGCCACCGGCTCCCGCGACCGCGCGAGCAGCTCCGGCGTCACCACCGGGTTGTGGAGCACCTGGATCCGCTCGACGGGCAGCCCCGTGGTCCGCGCCAGGTCCTCGGCGACGCCGCGTGAGACGGCCACGACGGCGTCCGCACGCCGCTGGGCGGCGCCGAGCAGGCGCGGGACGAAGCGCGCCCGGGTGTTCAACGGGTGCGCCGCGGCCTGGGACAGCGTGTTGTGCGCGCTCACGATCACGCGTGTCGGCACCCGCGCCGCCAAGCGCGCCAGCTCGCGCGCCCAGACGGCCGCCACGTTCGCGTGCCCGATCGCCGAGAGCAGCACCGCGGGCCGCTCGCGGCAGAGGTAGCGCGCGAGCGGCAGGACGGCGGCGAGCACGCGCCGCGCACCCAGGTCCACGACGCGCACCGACGCGGGAACGTCGGCGAGACAGGGCCCCTCCGCGCGTGCGAGCACGAGGTCCACGACCACGCCACGCTCGGCGAAGCCGCGGGCGAGGTTCACCATCACCCGCTCGGCACCCCCGCCGACGAGTGACGGCAGGAAGAGTGCGATCCGGGCGCCCCGCGGGCCGGCGGCGGCGGTCGGCGTCACTGGCGCGGCCCCTGGGCGGCGATCGTGGCGGCGGCCGCCGGCGCGGCGCCGGCGTGCCGGCGCTGGCGGGCGGCCGCGAGCTGCGCCCGCAGCACCTCCAGCATCCACAGCCCCTCGGCCCCGACGAGGACCCGCGGGAGCGCCCACGCCAGCGGCAGCGCGAGGGCGACCGCGGCGGCCACCGCGCCCCCCACCGTCGCCGCCGCCCCGAGGCCGCGGGCGCGGGCCCACGCCGCCGCCGCGGCCGCGACCGCCCCGATCAGGGCGGAGAGCAGCAGCGGCGGCACGTGCGCCCCGGCGAAACGCCGCCAGGTCAGCCCCGCCACGTCGAGGCTCAGGTGAGCCATCACGAAGAAGTTGACGCCGAGCGCGGCGAGCACGCCGATCGCCGCGCCGGTGGTCCCCCAGGGCGTGCCGGCCCAGGCGCCGCCGACGACGAGCGCGGCGTAGAGTGCCTGCCGCCACGCCCGGCGGTACACCGCCCCGACCGCGCGCGCCAGCGAGTCGCTCATTTTCTCGCTCGCGCGGAAGAGCATGCCGGCGGCGAAGAGCTGGAAGGGGACGACCGCGGCGTCCCAGCGCGGTCCCAGCGCGAGGCGGACCAGCTCCGGCGCGAGCACCAGCAGCAGCGCGCTCGCCGGCAGCACCAGCATCGCGATCAGCGCGACGCCGCGCGTATACATCGCCGCCAGCCGCCCGGCGTCGCCCTGCATCCGCGCCATCACCGGGAACAGCACCTTGTCCAGGACGCCGGCGAGCAGCGTGGCCGGCGTCGCCATCAGCTGGTAGGCGCGGCCGTAGAGGCCGAGCGCCTCCGCGCCGAGCCACCGCCCGACGACCACGTTGTCGCCCTGGTGCGCGCAGAAGTTGGCGACCCGCGCCAGCGTGTGGCCGCCGCCAATGTACATCAGCTCGTCGAACGAGCGCCGGTCGAACGAGGGCCGGCCGGGCGGCCGGGCCGCCAGGAGCACCGCCGTCCTGACGAGCGACTGCCCGAGGTGCGCCGCCACGAGCGACCAGACGCCGAAGCCTAACGCCGCCGCCGTCACGCCCACCGCCCCGTACCCGACGCCGAACGCGGCCACGTCCAGGTTGGCGAGCCACCGGAAGCGCAGCTCCCGCTGGAGCAGCGAGTCGGGAACGAGCCCGAGCCCGAGCAGGGGGAACATCCAGGCGAGCGCCCGCAGGACCGGCCCCGCGTCCGGGATGCGCATGGCCCGCGCGGCGAGCGGCGCGAGCAGCCAGAGCGCCGCGCCGAGCAGGGCGGCGAAGGCCGCCGAGGCGGTGACCGCCGTCCCGACGTGGCGCGCCTCGATCACCGGCCGCTGCACCAGCGCCGGGCCGAGGCCGAACTGGTAGAGGATGCGCGAGAAGTTGATGACGACCAGCGCCGCGCTCACCACGCCGAACTCCGCCGGCGCGAGCAGGCGCGCGAGCACGACCAGCACGACGAGCTGGATGACGGCCTGGGCGCCCGTGCCCCAGGCGGTCCAGAGCAGGCCGCTCAGCGTGCGGTGGGTGAGGTCGCGCGTCGGAGTGGGCATCAGCAATGCGGCTCCCGGCGCTCGGCCATCGGCAGCGCGAGGCCGAGGGCCGAGCGCCGAGCCCCGAGGGCCGGGTGCCGCGAGCCGTCCTTCATCCACATCGCGTCGAAGCGGGCCTGGTTGATCTCCGACCGCACCAGGCGGAAGTAGCGCGTCGCCTCCTCGGGCGAGACGACCGCCGTGTCCAGCCGGGCGAGCACGGCCCGCTCTTTCGCGTCCAGCGTGACCGGGTCGAGGAGGCGGCGCGCCAGCCGGCGGTCGCGCGTGAAGCTGCTCGTGTCGGCCAGGCGCAGCCGCCCGTCCAGAAGCGCCCAGTTCATCGGGCCGAGGATCTGGTTCTGCTCGGAGAACGCGACCCCGTGCCGCCAGAGGCGCTGCTGCGCCTCGACGAGCTCCCGCCAGTCGAACGACTCGAAGTGCAGACGGCCGCCGGAGAAGAACGCGGCCCGGCGCTGCACGAGGATCGGGCCGCGGTAAGCGATCTCGGCGCCGTCGACCCGGAGCGACGCCGCGGCGTCCCGGAGGACCGTGTACGGCAGGACCACGTCGCCCAGCCCGCGGCGCGTCAGCTCGTCCAGCAGATCCAGCATGGCGAGGAACCGACGGCGCCGGTCGCGCCGCAGGTAGGCCGCCAGCACGCCGTCGCGGACGCGCTGCGCGCCGGCGGCGGCCCGGCCGAGCGCCTGCCTGACGCGCGGCGGGGCCGACGGCGCGTCCCCCCCGAGCCACTCGGCCGCGCGGTCGGGCGCGAGGAGCAGCCAGTGCAGCGCGCGCTTGTGGGCGCGCGACGGCCGGAAGGCGTGCAGGCGGGGGCGGAGCGGCACCACGTACCCGAAGGCGGCCGGGATCTTGTAGACCCACTCCGGATCGTCGCCGCCGGCGGCGCCGCCGGCGGAGCGCACGAACGCGTGCTGCCACGCGCCGCTGGCGAGGAACGCCAGGTCGAGCGTCGCCACCGCCTACGCCTCCACCGCGTGGTAGTCGTAGCTGTAGGCGTACGACTCGACCCGCATCGATTCGCCGTCGGGGTCGTTGAGCACGGCGCCGAGGACGTTCGCGCCGACCGCGCTGAGCTGCCGCAGCGTCTGGCGCACCGCCGCACGGTCCGTCCGGCCGGCGCGAACCACTAGCAGCACGCCGTCGGCGAAGGCACTCAGGATCGCCGCGTCGGCCAGCGCGAGGACGGGCGGCGTGTCGAGGATCACGAGGTCGAACTGGTCGCCCAGCCGGTGGAGGAGGCGCCGCAGCGGCTCGCTCTTCAGCACGTCCGAGGGGTTCGCGTCGTACGCCCCCGCGGCAAGGAGATGGAGTCCCGGGAGCGTGGTCTCCTGGATCGCCTCCGCCAGGTCGCACCGCCCCTGGAGCACCTCGGTCAGCCCCGGCTCGCGCCTGAGGCCGAAGAGTTTGTGCACCCGGGCGCGCCAGAGGTCGCAGTCCACGAGCAGCACCCGCAGGTCCTCGCGCGCGCACACGGCCGCGAGGTTGGCGGCGGTGATCGTCTTCCCCTCGCCCGGCGCGGTGCTGGTGACGATGAGCGACCGCAGCTGACCGGCCCCGTGGGAGAACAGCAGATTCGTGCGCAGCGCGCGGTAGGCCTCCATCCCCAGCGAGTGAGTGCGGGCGAGCGTGACGAGCTCGCTGCTGGGCTGGCCGACGGCGGCCACCGCCGCGGAGCCGGCCGCCGCTGAGCCGGCCGCCGGGGCGCGCCCGCCGCGGCGCCCGCGACGCCCGTTAGGCTTCGCGCCGGCGGCGGTGCCCACCGCGGGGATCACGCCGAGGCTCGCCACCCGGAGCGAGTCGAGCTCGTCGCGCCGCAGGATCGTGGTCTGCATCCGCTCTCGGAGCCACGCGGCCGCGCCGCCGAGCAGGAGCCCGAGCAGGAGCGCGATGCCCAGCTTCAGCCCCCGCAGCGCGTCCACCGGCCGGTAGGGGAGCGCGGCGAGGTCCACGATCTCCACCTGCCCGGCCTCCGACGCCTCCGCCATGCGCGCCTTCTGGTACTCCTCGCGCAGCTGGTCCCCGAGCTTGCGGATCGTCTCCACGCGCTGCGCCAGGCGGAGGTCTTCGGCCTCCATCGACGGCAGCGCCTCCAGCGTCGTCGCGCTGCTCGCGCGCAGCTCGACGAGCGAGGCGATCCGCGCGTCGAGCGACGCGACGTGGCTCCGCACCACCTCGAGGAGCCGCTGCTCGGTGGTGGCGATCAGGTCGTTGAGGCGCCGCACGTCCGGGTTGGTCCCCGCCGCGCCCCAGGTGCCGGTGGTGAGCGAGTCCCGCGTGAGCTGGTACTGGACCAGCTGCCGGTACACCTGCGCGATGGCGGGACTCGTGGCGATGTCGGTGGACGAGACGAGCGCGCGCAGCGACTGCTCTCTGGCGGCGCCGCTGTCGGCGGCGGCCAGGCGGTCGAGCAGTGCCTGGAACATGCGGCGGCTCGCCGCGAGCTCGGCGTGGCGGCTGTCGAGCCCCATCACGTCCCGCTGCTGCGCGCTGAGCCGCTCGCGCGCGCTGACGAGCTGCGAGCGGCTGCGGAAGCTGGTGAGCGCGCGCTGCGCCTCCTCGAACAGCGAGTCGGCTTGCGTGAGCTGCTCCTCCATGTACAGCCGCCGGCTCCGCGACTGCTGCTGCGCCGACCGGCCCGAGAAGTCGTGGAGCAGCGCGAGGGCCGTGTTCACCACCCGCTGCGCGACCGCGGGCCGCCGCGACTCGTAGGCGACCTCGACGACGTCGGTCTGCGTCCGCGGGGCGATGCGGAGGCCCTCCCGCAGGAGGTCGATCGCCTCCTCGCGGGGGACGATGGTCCACGCCGCCTCGCGCGCGGCGGGGCGGCCCGTCACCGTGAAGCGCACGCCGGCGCCCAGCTGCACCGGCGCGCCGTACGGCGCCTGCACCTCGCCGGCGCGGCCGCGCACGGACACGCCGGCGTCCGTGAACCGCACGAGCAGCGTGTCGGGCGGCACGTCGGGGTCCACGCGGACGTCGGCCAGGAGCCCCGGCGCGAACCCCTGGTAGTCCGGCCGCAGCCGCAGCCCCGTCGAGTCCACCACCTCCCCGAGCAGCCCGCGGCTGCGCAGGAGCTGGGTGCGCGAGAGCACCGCGTTGATCTGCCGGCTCTCCTCCACCTCCCCCGCGTTCTCGATCCCGCTGGTCACGGCGCGGCGCACGTCGGTGACGCGCAGCAGCCCGGCGGCCCGGTACTTGGGCTGCTGGCGGAACAGGACGACCGCGGCCAGCGCCGTGGTCAGCGCGGCCGCCCCGAGGAGGAGCGGCCACTGCCGGCGGAGCGTCGCCAGGATCTGGCGGAACGACAGCCCGTCGGACGCCTGCGCCCCGGCCGCCGCCGGCGGCTCGGGCGGCCTGGGGGCCAGCGCCGCGGGCCCGTACGGGCCCGGGACGTTAGGCGAGAGGGCGACGGGGGACGAGGGATGGGGCCGGCGCGTCAGGCCGTTGTGAGGCAGGTCAGGCATCGCCGGTTACCGGTCGCGGTAGCGAAAGATGGCATTGAGAATGGCGGCGGTCGCACCCGCCACGGTGATGGCGGGGGCCACGTACTCCCGGAAGACGGCGTGCCGCCGGTCCACCAGGATCTGGTCGCCGGATCGGATCGGCATCTGCGCCGCCCCCACCTCGGGGCGCGTGAGGTCGAGGATGATCTCCTCGTGGCCGCGCAGCAGGCGCACCCGGTCGCGCCGCCCGCGCTCCGTGTTGCCGCCCGCCATCGCGACCGCCATCGCGATCGTCGTCTCCGGGCGCAGCGTGTACAGGTTCGGCCGCATCACCTCGCCGCCGACGGCGACTCGGAGGAGCGGCTCCACGACGAACTGCGGGTTCACCTCGAGCTGTTCGAGGAACACCCGCACGCGTTCCTCGGCCGTCGTCAGCGGCACGCCGCCTACCCGCACCACGCGGTAGAGCGGATGGGTCAGCGACCCGTCCGTCGCCACCACGAACTCCCCGCTCAGCTCCGGCTTGCGCCAGACGGTGATGCGCACGGCGTCGCCCGGCGCGAGCACCAGCGCGGCCGGGTCCAGCACGGAGAGCGGCCCGGTCGCGGCGCCCGCCCGGGCCGCCACCTCGCGGGGGCCCTGCCCCAGCGCCGGCGCGGCCGCCGCGCCGACGGCGCACGCGGCCCCAAGAAGAATGGCGCGGAGCGGCGGCCGGACGATGGGAGATGCAGTCCGCTCGCGCGGGCGCAACAGGTGCAGCATGTGCAGCAGGTACGGCACGTAGAGCCTCATTGCATCAATGCGGGACAGGGGAGAGGAGCGGCGGCGGCGGTCGGGCGGCTCACGACGTGACCTCCGTGCGCGGCCGGGCGAGCGCCGCGATGTCGCCCACGGGGGCGGCGCCGGCGCCGAGGCGCGCGGTCAGGTCGAGCCACGACGCGAAGGCGTGCAGCCCGTCGCGCAGCTTCGTGGCCGGCGCGTAGCCGAGCAGCCGGCGGGCCTTCTCGACGCTGGCCCAGGTCTGCGGCACGTCGCCGGGCTGGTCGGGCAGCCGCTGGAGCTGCGCGCGCACGCCGAGCACGTCCTCGAGCGCCCGCACCAGCTCCAGCAGGCTGATCGCGTTGTCGTTCCCGAGGTTGATGATCTCGTACGGCAACGCGTCGTAGCGCAGCGCGGCGAGGATCCCGGAGACGGTGTCGGCGACGTAGGTGTAGTCGCGCCGCGCGCCGCCGTCGCCGTAGAAGGGGATCGGCTCGCCGCGCATCATGAGCCGCGCGAACTTGTGGATCGCCAGGTCCGGTCGCTGGCGCGGGCCGTACACGGTGAAGAAGCGCAGGGCGACGAAGCGAATGCCGAAGAGGTGGCTGTACACGTGCCCCAGCAGCTCGCCGCTGACCTTGGTGCTCGCGTACGGGCTGATCGGCATCAGCGTCGCGCTGTCCTCGCGCCACGGCACGTCCGGGTTGACCCCGTAGACGCTGCTCGACGAGGCGAAGACGAACTGCCGCACCCCCCGGTGCCGGCACAGCTCGAGGAGGTTGTGCGTGCCGCGCACGTTCACCTCCTGGTAGAGCAGCGGCCGCTCGATCGACGGCCGGACCCCGGCCCGCGCCGCGAGGTGCACGACGGCGTCGTACTCGCCCGTGAGCCGCTCGGCGAGCGCGTCGGCGTCGCGGAGGTCGGCCTCGACCAGGGTGTAGCGGGCGTAGTCCCGATGCGCGGCGACGTTGCGCCGCTTGGCGGCCGGGTCGTAGAAGTCGTCGAAGCTGTCCAGCGTGGTCACCGCCCACCCCTCCTCGAGCAGGCGGTCGACGACGTGACTTCCGATGAACCCGGCGCCGCCGGTGACGAGCGCGTGCTTCGACATCAGCCGACCTCCGACAGGGGGGGAGCGAACGGCACCTGCTCGCACGCGGGCTGCGGGAGGCGCCCCGCGGTCGTCAGCGCGTCGAGCTGGTCGGCCTCGACCAGCACGTCCGACCACACGCGCAGCACGACGCCCCGGCGGATCTGCGGCGGCGGGACCAGGCGCCCCTCGGCGAGGTAGGCGACGACCGCCTCCACCCCGTTGAAGCCGAAGATCGCCCGGATCGGCGTGGTGCCGCTGAAGCGCGCGTTGATCTCGAAGACGACCGGGCGGCCGTCCTTCACGCGGAACTGGAAGTTGCACGGCCCGTCCGCCCCGCGCGCGCCGAGCGCCGTGGCGATCCGGGTGATCGTGTCCTCGAACCCCGTCGGACCTTCCGAGTAGGCGCGGTACGTGTTGCCGTCGCGCAGGTCGCGCCGCAGGGCGACCGTCGCCGTGCACCGCCCCCCGATGATGATGCACCCCGCCGTGTACTCCCCCGGGTGCGCCGGCAGCAGCTCCTGGACGAGCATGTCCCCCGGGCGCTCGAGCAGCGCGCGGAGGGCCGTCTCGTCAGGCACGACCGCCGCGCCCACCGAGCGCGCCCCGCGCCGCGGCTTGGCGAACAGCGGGAACCCGGCCGCCGCAACCAGCCGCCCGACCGCCTCGCGGTCCGCGGCCAGCGCGGACATCGGCGACGGGAACCCCGACTCGGCGAGGAACTGGGCCGTCAGCCACTTGTCGTCGGCGATGTCGATCACCTCGGGCGAGGAGACGGCGACGCGCACGCCGTACTGCGCTTCCAGCCGCGGCCGCGCCCGGCTGAGGACGGCCAGCTCCACGTCCGTCCCGACGAGCAGGATCGACACCCCCTCGCGGACGATGACCTCCTCCAGCCGCGGCAGGTACGAGGGGTCGGTCGCCATCGGGATGGTGTAGGCGCAGTCCCCCAGCCAGTGGCCGGCGGCCCGCGGGTCGGGGTCCCCGGTCACGACGCGCGCGGGGTAGCCCGACATCCGCAGCGCGCGGAGGGCGCCCTGGCCGCAGAGCGCGCCGGCCCCGGTGACGAAGACCGTCGTCATGCCGCCGGTCATAGGCACCCCCGCAGCACGTCGCGGCAGCGCCCGAGCTCCTCGAGCCCATGCGCGTCCGAGCCCACCGACACCAGCGGGTCCACCCGCCCGAGCAGCCCCAGGAACGCGGGAACGTCCCGCAGGTACGAGCTGCTGATCTCGATCGCCACGCGGGTCTGCACCGACTCCTCCATGAGCGACAGGTACGCCTCGTCGGGGAAGCCGCCGAGGTGGCGCTGCGACATCCCGCCGGGGTGGGCGAGCACGTCCGCCCCGCCGCGCCTGACGAGTCCGAGCGCCGTCCGGTATTCGATCGCGGCGAACTCCTCACGCGGCACGCGCGCGAAGTCGAGCGGCGCGCCGCCGGGGCCCGGGAAGCGGTGCACGCTCGCCAGCAGCACGTCGCACTCCCGCCGGAGCTCCGGGGTGATGTCCAGCGAGCCGTCGAAGTCGGTGATGCGGACCTCCGCGCCGACGAGCACGCGGAGTGCACCGCCCGCCGCCGCGGCCGCCCGCCGCACCTCGTCGGCGAAGCCGTGGAACCACTCGCTGTCGCGTCGCACGTGCTCCGTGAACGCAATCTCCTCGAGGCCGAGCTCCTCCGCCCGGCGCACCACCTCCGCCACCGTCGGGCGACCGTCGGTGTACGAGGTGTGGAGGTGCATCTCGCGATTCACCCACTCGGGGGCCATCTCGCTGAAGCGCACGAAGCGCCGGCGCGCCGCGGGCGGCGCCGAGGGCGGCGCCGCGGTCGGCATCGCCTCGTCGCGCCGCCAGGTCATCGGCTCAAGCACTGCGCGTGTCCCAGACCCGCCGGAACGCCGCCGCCGATCCGGGCAGCTCGGCATTCGCCGGCACCTGGATGGTGGGCGTCTCGCCCGGCGCGTCGCCGCCGCCGCCGCCAGCGGCAGCGCCGTTCCCCCACTGCGCGGGCACCCGATCGACGGGCCGATCGAGCGGCTGCTGCCGCCCCCAGGGCTTGTACTCGGGCACGAGCGTCTGGAGCACGCGGACGAGCTCGTCCCGGCTGCCTGACGACAGCGCCCGCGAGATCATCCCCAGCCCCTGCTCGATGTCCGTGCCGTCCGTCGCGTCCCGCTCGATCACGCGGACCTTCTCCAGCGACGTGGGCACCGTCGCCTCCGCGGACGCCACCAGCTCCTCGTCCAGCTTCTCGCCCGGCCGCAGCCCCGTGAAGACGATGTCGATGTCCTGGTACGGCGTCAGGCCACTGAGGCGGATCAGCTGCTCGGCGAGGTCGATGATCCGCACCGAGCGGCCCATCTCGAGCATCGAGATCCGGCCGGCCGCCTCGGGGATCGCGGCCGCCTCGAGCACGAGCTGCACCGCCTCGGGGATCGTCATGAAGTAGCGCCGGACCTCGCGGTGGGTCACCGTGAGCGGGCCGCCCGCGGCGATCTGGCGCCGGAACAGCGGGATCACGCTGCCGTCGGAGCCGAGCACGTTGCCGAAGCGCACGGCGCGGAAGTCGGTCGACGCCGCGCGCAGCGAGGGCAGCTCCAGCACGATGCGCTCGGCGATGCGCTTGGTGGCCCCGAGGATGCTCGTCGGGTTGACCGCCTTGTCGGTGGAGATGAGGACGAACTTGCCGACCCCGTGCTGGGCCGCGCACGAGGCGACGAGCAGCGTACCGATGACGTTGTTCCACACCGCCTCGAAGACGTGCGCCTCCAGCATCGGCACGTGCTTGTAGGCGGCCGCGTGGAACACGCAGTCCGGCCGGTGCTTCGCGAACACCTCCTCCAGCCGCTCCACGCTGGTGATGTCCGCCATCGCGGGGTACACCTCGGTCGGCGCGCTCACCTTCTGCAGCTCGAGGTGCGCGAAGTAGAGCGGACTCTCCGCCCGCTCGAGCAGCACGATCCGCGCGGGGCCGAGCCGCGCGACCTGCCGCGCCAGCTCCAGGCCGATCGAGCCGGCGGCCCCCGTGATCAGGACGACCTTGCCGGCGATGTCCCGCACGACGTCCTCCATCTCGAGCTGCACCGGCTCGCGCCCCAGCAGGTCCTCGATCTGGACGTCGCGGAGCTGCCCGATCTGCGCACGCCCCTCCAGCAGCTCGCGCAGCGACGGCAGGATCTTGAAGTCGACCTCCGTCTCGCGGCACCGCTCCACGATCAGGCGCACCTGCTCGCCGGTCGCCGACGGGATCGCGATCACCAGCCGCTCGATGCGATGCCGCAGCACCAGCCACCGCAGGTCATTCGTCGAGCCGAGGACCTCGACGCCGTGCAGCGACCTGCCGAGCGTCGCCGGGTCGTCGTCGACCAGGCCGACGATGTACATCCGCCCGTCCCCGCCGCGCAGCGCCTGGCGAAGGAACCGCTCCGCCGCTTCCCCGGCGCCGATGACGAGCACCCGCTGGCCCTGCTCCGGGTGGATGAGGCTCGGGCCCTCGCGCATGCACCGCGCGGCGAACCTGACGCCGCCGCTCAGGAAGATGACGAGGAGCCAGTCGAGCATCAGCACCGAGCGCGGAAAGCCTCTCGCGCCGCCAGTGATGAAGAGGACCGCGACCAGGGCGACCGAGCTCAGGGTGACCGCCCACACGAGGTCGACGAGGTCGCGCACGCCGACGTGGCGCCAGTACCCCCGGTACAACCCGAACCGCTCGAAGACGAGCAGGCGCAGCCCCAGCAGGTACGGGAGTGCCGCCCAGAAGCGCGCCATGTACTCGGCCGGCACCGGGACGTCGAACCGAAGGCAGAATGCTCCCAGGAACGCCGCCGGGATCAGGGCGACGTGTACTGCGACGATGATGGCGCGCCGGTGCGCGACCAGCCGTGGCAGGTGAACTGCCTGCATTTCTACATCTCCGACGACTGCGTGCGACAGGGGGGGTACGTTCTGGCAAAACACGACCCCGGACCACCGCACGAACGAGGGCGGTGGCCAACGACAGAGAGGTTGCTCGCGAGGTACGGAGGGAACTACTCGAGAGCTGGTGCTACGCGACTACGCGGGAGTGACTGGAATGCGGAGGAACGACCGGGGAGCGAACACTCCCGCCGCGCTCGTACGGTACCGCTCATTGGGGAACGCCAACGGGCCAACCATATCTACAGCCTATCACCTCCGCAACCCGTACCGTTACGCTGCTGGCCTGACTGTGGAGTCAACGCCACAGTCTGCAGATGCGGTACGACCAGGGTCGGAAAAAAAATCCACCCGAGATGCGACGCGGCGCTCGGCCGACCCGATCGAGTCAGCGGCCTGACGACTGATCCGGACGATTCATCCGGGTGGCCTCACCAATCAGCCGATTCACCCGACGGCGTCCGCTCGCCGGCCCCGCCGCAGGCGGCGAGCACGATCGCGAGTGCCGCGCATCCCGCGCGTCGCGAACCGCGCGACGCGAACCGCGCGTCAGCCCACCGCCGCGATGCACTCGATCTCGACGCGGGCCCCGAGCGCGAGCCCGGAGGCGCCGAGCGCGCTGCGCGCCGGCTTGTGCGCCGGGAAGAACTCGGCGTAGACGACGTTCATCGCGTCCCACTCGCGCATGTCGGCGAGCATCACCGTGCACTTCACGACGCGGTCCATCGACGAGCCGGTGCGCTGGAGGACGTCGCGGATGTTCTCGAGCGTGCGGCGCGTCTCCGGCCCGATCCCGCCGGGCACGAGCGTGCCGCCGGCCGACGCGTCGGTGCCGATCTGCCCGGAGAGGAAGAGCAGGCCGCCGACCCGTACCGCCGGCGAGAACGGCCGCGTCGGGGCGCCGTAGGGCGTCAGAAACTCGACCGCCGGCGCGGGCCGGCGCGCCGTGCACGCGGCCCCGATCGCGACGGCGAGTGCGATGGCGAGCGCGAGCGGGAACGTCAGGGCCAGGCGCTGTCTGCGCATTCGACTGGGGTGAGTGGTGGACCGGACAATGTACTCGCCGCCGGACGGCGGTCGGGAGGGAGACGCGGCTCCTGGGCCCGCTTCGTGCGCGGTGTGCGGCGGCTTCTTCCCCGAGGACCCTCCGATGCTCTCGCTACCCTTTCTCCGTCGCGCGCGGTGGGTGCTCGCCGCCCTGCTCGCGCTCTCGTCGTCCGCCGCCGCGCCCGCCGGCGCCCAATCCCTCAGCGGCGTCCGCGCGCGCCTGTGGTCGGGGCAGCCGCCGCTGCAGGGCGCGGTCGGCACCATCTACTCGCTCGGCGCCGACACCATGCTCGTCACGCTCGACGGACACGCGGCGCCGGTCGCGGTGCCGCTCGCCTCGGTGCTGCGCCTCCAGGTCAGCCGCCGCGACCGCGCCGACAACGTCGCGCGCTGGCTGCGCTGGGGACTGCTCGGCGGCGCCGTGGCGGGCGTCGCGTACGGCGCCTCGCGCTCCGCCGAGTCGGAGGGCGCCGTACGCGACCGGGGGTGCAGCGAGGGCAGCCGCTGCGACCACGCCGTCCGCTACGGCCTCGGCGGCACCGCCCTCGGCGCGATCGTCGGCGGCATCTTCGGCGCCGCCACCGGCACGGAGCGGTGGGAGGAGGTGCGGCTGCCGAGCAGGACTCCATGAAGAGCTGCGGCCTGCGATCCTTCACTTCGCTCAGGATCGCAGGTCGCAGCTCTTCATCTGGTCCGGAGCCACACGTACAGCGGCATTCCCGCCAGTATCGCCAGGACCCCCCACAGTACGACCTCGGCGCCGACGCCGTAGACCGTGTAGAGCACGAACGCGAACGCGACCGGCGCCACCACGTGCGCGCGCCGGCGCTCGGCCTCGGAGTACCGGTGCGGCTCGCGACGGGCCAGCATCAGCTCGGCGGCGCAGGTATAGAGGTGCGGGAACAGCGTCGTGAGCACCGCGATCAGGACGAGGAAATTGAACGCGGCGAGCAGCGAGCGGTTGAAGTAGAGGAGCAGCATCGTGCTGTTGATCGCCGTGCTCACCACCAGGCTGACGTGCGGCGTGCCGTAGCGCGGATGCAGCCGCGCCAGCCCCTTGAAGAACAGGCCGTCGGCGGAAGCGCTGACGGGGATGCGGCCCGCCATCAGGACCCAGCCGTTGAGCGTGCCGAGCCCGGCGACGATCGCCGACAGCCCGATCACCGTCCCCGCCCACGGGCCCACCGTGCGCTCGGCGACCATCGCGATCGGCCGCGCGCTCGACGCCACGGCGGCGTTCGGCAGCGCGCCGGCCACCGCCAGCGCGGAGGCCAGGAAGACCAGCGTGCCGAGTGCGTAGCCGAGCATCGTGCCGAGACGGATCGTGCGCTCGGGCGCCCGCACCTCCTCGGCCGGGACCGTCGCCGACTCGACGCCGGAGTACGCCCACACCACCAGCGCCGCCCCGGAGGCGAGCGAGCCCCAGCCGTGCGGCGCGAACGGCCGGAGGTTGGACGCGTCGAACGCGAACAGCGCCGCGACCGCGAGCAGCAGCAGCGGGATGATGTTCAGACACACGGCGACGATCTGGAGCCGCGAGCTGGCGCGTACGCCGCGCACGTTGACCGCGCACAGCCCCCACAGCACCGCCTGCGCGACCGCGAACTGGGCCACGACGCTCGACGAGAGCGCCCGGGAGAAGCCGACGACGTACGCCATGACGCCGGTGAGGATGGCCGCGTTCCCGATCACCGCACTGAGCCAGTACGACCACACGACCTGGAATCCGCCGAAGTCGCCGAACGCCTCGCGCGCGAACACGTACGGCCCGCCGGTGCGCGGGTAGCGGCCGCCGAGGCTCGCGTAGACGAGGGCGACGAAGAGGTAGCCGGCGGCGGTGAGCCCCCACGCCACGACGCCGAGCGGCCCGACGGCCTCGGCGAGCGAGGCGGGGAGCGTGTAGGCCGAGGTCCCCACCATGTTGCCGACGACGAACGCCACCGTGCCGAGGAGGGTGATCCCGCGCACGAACCCGCGGGGGCGCGCCGGCGCGGCCGGCGGTTTCTCGTCAGGCGGCGGCGCCCCGGGCGGGCCGCGCGGCGTCAGCCCGGACGGCGGCTCGGCGCGCGAGACGCCGATGCGGCGGTGGGTGCGGAACGAGTCCTCGGGCGCGCTCACCTCGGCACCAGCGTCAACACGTGCGCCGTCTCCCGCTCCACGCGCGCGCGCGAGTAGGCGAGCGGGAAGTAGCGCCCGCTCGCCCAGAGCGCCAGCAGGTCGCCGTAGTGCAGGCTCCCCGGCTGCCCCGACTGGCCGGGCGTGCTCGTCGCCGTCGAGTTGTCCCAGTCGGCCAGGTCGATCACCTCGCGGAACGAGGCGCCGGCGGTCTGAAGGAAGTTGGCACCGCCGGTGGCGTTGACGGTGTTGCCGTCGCCGCCGCGTGGCACGCTCGGCAGGTCGAACGCCGCGGCGAGCGGGTGGCGGAACGGCGCGCGGTGAACGTCGCCCCACGTTGTTTCCCGATCTGCATCGACCGCGGAGACGCGCGCCGAATCAGTTCGTTCGTGCACCGCAGCCATCTGCCGGCGCACCTCGCGTAAGGCATCCTGGTACGCGAGCCGGAGCGCCGAGTCCCGCCCCGCGATCGGGTTCGGGCCGAAAAACGTCGTCTCGGGAGTGGTCACGACGCGAATGAGATCGTCCGCCTGCCAATGGTTGCGCATCGTCGACCATCCCGCTCCGGCGGCCGGCTCGAACACCCGGCGCCCCAGCTGCTGCAGCCACAGCTCGTAATACAGGGGCGCCTGGAGATGGCGCGACATCACGAAGTCCCAACCCCGCGCCCATTGTAACCCTGTCACGCCGTCCACCAGCGGCACCAGCTTCGACGCCGCGACCGAGTACTCGTCGTGCTGGAACCGCTCGAAGTCGGCGACGGTGTACTTGGACCCCGAGTCGAGGAGCTGCCGGACGCGGTCGTGGCGGAAGGGCGGCGCCCACTCGTAGCTGAGCGCGTGGCGGTAGCCGGGCGGCAGGATGTTGTTGTTCGCCGTGACGATCGCGCCGCCGGGCGGGTTGTACGTGCTCGGCAGGGAGTCGAAGGGGAGGAAGCCCCGCCACTCGTACTTCCCCTCCCACCCCGGCACCGGGAGCATCCCGCTCCAGCTCCGGAGCGGCATCAGCCCCGCCGCCACCCAGCCGATGTTCCCGTCCACGTCGGCGTAGACCAGGTTCTCGGTCGGCAGCTTCCACCGCCGCGCCGCCTCGCGGAAGCTCGCCCAGTCGCGCGCCCGCCCTAACGAGAGCTGGGCCAGGTAGCCCGCCGTCCCCGGCTCGCTCCCCACGAAGCGGAGCGCGTAGGCCATCCCGCGCGCCGAGTCTTCGCCGACGATCGGGCCGTGGCGGGTGAACTCCAGCCTGACGACGCGCGGCGGCCCGCCTTTCACGGGGATGGTGTCGAGGAGGGTCTGGAGCGGCGTCCAGGCTCCCCTGTACAGCGAGCAGCGGGTGGGGCCTTGGTTAACCAAGGCCCCACCCGCGCGACACGCACCCACCCGCTCCACGTACAGGTCCTGCTGGTCCATCCCCACGATGGTGAAGCCGAACGCGACGCGCTCGTTATGCCCCGCGGCCACGCCGGGGACCCCCGGCTCGCCGGCGCCAATCACGTTCCAGCCCGGCCCCACCAGATGCGTCAGGTAGCGCAGCGACGGCAGGGCGATGGTGCGGTGTGGGTCGTTGGCGAGGAGCGGCTTGCCGGACGCCGTTCGGGCGCCGCTCACCACCCAGTTGTTCGACCCCTCCACGCGTGGGTAGCCGACGCCGCCGAACGTCGCGCGCAGCGCGGCGAGCGCAGCGAAGTCGATCGCGCCCAGGTCGAGGCCGGGGGCGGGGTCGAGGGGGCGCGTCGGGTCGGGCGGCCAGAGCGCGGCGGCGCGCTCGGCGCCCACGGCGGCGACGAGGCGCGCGTGGTCGAGCTCCGAGGTGGCGTTGCCGGTCATCGCCAGCGCGCCCATGCGCTGGAGCGGCACCTCGTAGCCCCACGGCTCCGGCCGGATCCCCAGCAGGTCGAACTCGATCGGCGGGCGGTCGCGCACCTGCGCGATGTAGGCGTTCACCCCGTCCACGAACGCGTGGACGATCGCGCGCGCGTCAGGGGCGTAGCTCGCCCACTCGCCACGCACGTCGCCCCGGTAGCGGAGCAGCCGCGCGATGCGGTCGCGCTCGACGAACGCCGGCCCCAGCGCCTCGGCGAGCCGCCCCTCGCCGGTGCGGCGCCACATCTCCATCTGCCACAGCCGGTCCTGCGCGGCCACGTACCCCTGCGCCATGAACAGGTCGCGCTGCGTGCGCGCGTAGATGTGCGGCACGCCCCACCGGTCGCGCCGCACCTCCACCGCGCTATCGAGCCCCGGCAGCGTCGCCGTGCCGTCGAGCCGCGCGAGGCGCGCCCGCGCACTGTCGCGCAGCGCCCGCGAAGCCGATTGCTGCGCTGAGCCCGCCGCGCTCGAGAGCATGAGCGAGACTGCGAGGGCGAGCAGCCGAGTGCGACGAGTCATGGCGGGTAGAGTGCACCGCCGACGCAGAAACGAACAGGGGCGGGAGAAATTCCCGCCCCGCCGAGTGCCAAGTGCCGAGCGCCGAGTCCCTACCTGATCCAGTGCCCGATCCGCCCCCAGCGGATGTCGGTGATCGCGCGGAAGTAGTCGAGCCCCGCCTCGGTGTCGTACGAGTAGTACACGAACATCGGGCGGCCGCGGACGTTCTCGCGCGG
>DATFPD010000122.1:0-3188 GCA_035265005.1 Gemmatimonadaceae bacterium
TGGCTCCTGGCGAGCACTGCCCAGCGCCTCCCGCAGATCGTCATCATCTGGCTCTCGACCGCCCCGATCGCCGCCTTCGCCTTCCGCCACTCGATCGTCGGCGCGGTCGAAGCCTTCTACCGCTCCTTCGCCGGCACCGCCGCCTGGGGCGACATGCTCTCGAACTTCCTCCTCCCGGTGCTGATCGGGAACACCATCGGCGGCGTCGTGCTCGTCGCGCTCCTGAATTACGCGCAGGTGGCGGCGGAGCTGCCGAAGCGGGCGCATACCGAGGGGTCGGAGTAGGCAGGAGCTGTCAGACGCCGGCCACCAGCGGCCGCAGCTGCTCCA
Organism: Gemmatimonadaceae bacterium; assembly: GCA_035265005.1. Classification (GTDB taxonomy): domain Bacteria; phylum Gemmatimonadota; class Gemmatimonadetes; order Gemmatimonadales; family Gemmatimonadaceae; genus DATFPD01. The sequence continues at coordinate 331 of DATFPD010000122.1, forward strand.
GGACCGAGTTGAAGTCGTCCGCGAGGATGACCGCGATCCCGTTCTCCCCCATCGCGTCCACCGCCCGCTCGACCGCGCGGCGCTCGTCGTAGATCGTCGTCGCGCGGAGCGGGGACATGCCGCCCTCGGCCAGCCCCTCGGCGATCCGCTCGGCGATCTCCCCCTCGCGGCGGCCGCGGCGGTACATCGCGGCCTCCTTGAGGATCACGTGGTCGAAGCCGGCGAAGGCGCGCCCCACCGCGCGCAGGTCCTCGTCGCGGCGGTCGCCGGGGGCGGTGATCGCCGCGACGCGGCGGCCGGCGTCGAGGCGCATCACGAAGTCCACCAGCCCCGCCACCGCCGCCGGGTTGTGCGCGTAGTCCACGATCACGCGGCCGCGCCCCACCCGCAGGAGGTTCATCCGCCCCGGCATCACCGACGCCGACGGCACGAACGACAGCAGCCCGGCGCGGATCTCCTCGTACGGCATCCCCTGCACGAACGCCGCCGCGGTGGCCCCCAGGATGTTCTCGAACTGGAAGCGCGCCGCGCCGCCCATGGTCAGCGGCACGTCCGCCACCTTCGCCACCGGGATGCACAGCTTGCCGCGCCTGACGACGAACATGTCCCCCTGCACCAGCGCCGCGACGCCCCCCGCCGCCAGGTGCTCCGCCACCGCCGGGTTGTCCCCCTCGCCGCGCGCCGAGAAGAGCGCCACGCTCCCGCGCGTGCGCTCGCGCATCGCGTAGACCAGCGGGTCGTCGGCGTTGAGCACCGCGAACCCGCCGGGCTTCACCACCGCCGGGATCAGCGCCTTCACCTCGGCCAGCTGCTCGACCGTGTTGATCCCGCGCAGCCCCAGGTGGTCCGGCGTCACGTTCAGCACCACGCCCACGTCGCACTCGTCGAAGCCGAGTCCGGCGCGCAGGATCCCGCCCCGCGCCGTCTCCAGCACCGCCACCTCGACGGTGGGGTTCGAGAGGATGATGTTGGCGGCGAAGGGGCCGGTCATGTCCCCCTCCATCACCAGCCGGTTGCGCAGGTACACGCCGTCGGTCGTCGTGTAGCCCGTCACCTTGCCGGTGGCGCCGAACAGGTGCGCGATGAGCCGCGTCGTCGTCGTCTTGCCGTTGGTGCCGGTGACGGCGATCAGCGGGATCGTCGTCGGCGTCCCGGGCGGGTAGAGCATGTCGAGGATCGCCCCCGGGACGTCCCGCGCCTTCCCCTCCACCGGGTGCGTGTGCATGCGGATCCCCGGCGACGCGTTGACCTCGATGATCACCGCGCCGTTCTCCTTGAACGGCACCCCGATGTCGGGCGTCAGCACGTCGAGCCCCGCGACGTCGAGCCCGACCGCGTGCGCCGCCATCTCGCAGGCCGTCACGTTGTCGGGGTGCATCTCGTCGGTGCGGTCGATCGGCGTGCCGCCGGTCGAGATGTTGGCGGTGCTGCGCAGGTAGACCGCCTCCCCCTCGTCAGGCACGCTGTCGAGCGTGCGCCCGCCGCGGGCCAGGAACTCCCGCGTCAGCTCGTCCGCCGGGAGCGGGGCGAGCGGGTGCTGCGGCCCCTTCCCGCGCCGCGGGTCGCGGTTCGTCTCCACGATCAGCTCGCGCACGGTGCGCCGCCCGTCCCCCACCACGTGCGCCGGCACGCGCTCGGCCACCGCCACCACCTTGCCGGCGACGACCACCACCCGGTGGTCGTGCCCGGTCACGTAGCGCTCGACGACGACCTTCGGGTGCTCGGCGACCGCGCGCTCCCACGCCGTGCGGAGCTGCTCCTCGGTGGTGATGGCCGCCGAGATCCCGCGCCCGTTGTTGGCGTCGAGCGGCTTGAGCAGCACCGGGAGCCGCGGGAAGCCGATCTCCTCGGCGATCTCCAGCGCCTCCTCCGCCGTCCGCGCCACCGAGCCGCGCGGCACCGGGAGCCCCACCCGCTCCAGGAAGCGCTTGGTGCGGTCCTTGTCCGAGGTGATGTCGGTGGCGATGACGCTGGTGAAGTCGGTCATCGTCGCGTCGAGCCGGCGCATCCCGCGCCCGAGCCCGATCTGCACGATGTAGTCGTCAGGCACGGGGCGCACCGGGATCCCGCGGCGGCGGGCGGCGTCGATCAGCACCTGCATCGTCGGCCCCGGCGCCGAGCGCTCGTAGGTGCGCCGCATCTCGGTCACCACGCCCGGCGCGTCCGGGAGCCGGTCGTCGGTGATGCAGTCGCGCACCAGCGCCAGCGCCTGCCGCACGCTCTCCAGCCCCACCTCCTCCTCGACGTACTCGACGGCCAGCGTCCACGCCCCCGTCTCGTCAGGCTCGGCGACGCGGCCGAAGGAGACCGGCGTCCCGGCCACGCACTGGAGCTCCAGCGCGACCTGCTGGAGCACCTCGGCCCACGAGAGCCGGGGCTCCGCGCCGTCGTGCAGCCGCCCGATGAAGTCGTGGTCGCGGGAGCCGGCGCACGAGTCGGGGTGCGCCGCGACCTCGGCGATCGCCGCGCGCATCCGGTCGGCGAACCCGGGCACGCCGGCCGGCGTGATCCGCGCCAGCGTGCCGGTGACCAGCACCTCGCAGGCGACGACCGGCGCCAGCCGCCACGGGTTCGGCCCGCGCATCGCCCGGAGGCGCGAGACGCGGAGGTCGTAGATGTCCAGCTCGGGGGCGGGGGATGAGATCGGCTCGGGGACGACGTCGGGCTGACTCATTCGCGACCTCTGTACTTCGATTGCGGGCTGGCTGTCGATCTCTGGCGGGAAGGGTAAGATTCGCACGAACCGCGCCGCTCGGTTAGCGCTTTCTTATGGCGACGGCAGCGGCGTCGACAGGATGAACGGCGACAGGATGCACGGGATGGTGAACAGGATGAGGACTTCGGGAAGCCACGCCTCC
>DATFPD010000123.1:0-16002 GCA_035265005.1 Gemmatimonadaceae bacterium
CCGGCCTCTCGCTCGCCCACGTCACCGTGCGGCCCGTGAGCTCGCGCCCCGTGGCGTCGCGCGGCACCGCCTGGAGCGGCAGCGGCGTCCCCACCCACCCCCAGAAGCCGCCGAACCTGTTCAGCACGTCCACCTGCGCCACCGGCACCGCATTCACCGCGAACGTCACCGCCTCCGACGTGAGCGTCTCGTCGGCCGGGTTCTCGACGGCGATCGCGATCTGCGCCGGCGTCGCGACTTCGGACGGGTACACTGTCGTGCGGAGCTCGGTCGCGCTGATCCGGAACGTCTGCCGCGCCTGTCCGTTCCAGAGCACGTTCGAGTACACGGTGAAGCCGCGGCCGGTCACGACCATGGTGAAGGGGCCGCCCCACCCGGCGGTGATCTGGTGCGGCGACAGCGACTCGATCACCGGCGTCGGGTTCCCGACGAAGCGAATGGTGAAGTGCCCGCCGGCCGACGTCCCGCCGCCGGGCGCCGGGGTGAACACGGTGATCGTCCCGTGTCCCGGCTGCGCCAGGTCGCCCGCGGTCAGCGTCACGCGCAGCTCGGTCTCGCTCGCGACCTCGGTCGCCCGGTCGGCGCCGTTCCAGCGGGCGAGCGAGGCCGGCGTGAATCCTTCGCCCGTGACCGTGACCACGAGATCTCCCGAGCCCGCCAGCGCGCTGTTCGGCGCTACCGACCCGAGGACGGGCACCGGCGCCGGAAGCTGGGCCGCGCGAACCGTGATCGCCACCACGCCGCTCTTCCCCTCGCTCGTGGCGCGGATCGCCGTCGCACCAGCGGCGCGCGCCGTGACGACGCCCGTCTGGCTCACCGCTGCTACGTTGCTGTCATCGCTCGTCCAGTGGATCTCGCGTCCGGTCAGCTCGTCCCCCGCGGCCGACGCGAGCTTCGCCGACAGCTGGACCGTGCGACCGACATCCATGAGACTGTAGCCCGGACGAAGCTCGACCGAGGCCACCGGCGTCCTGGCCGGTTCGGTCGGGCCGCCGTTGCGCCCGTCGCAGGCCGCGAGGACGAGGAACAGCGCGAACGCGACTGTATATGAGATCCCGCGGCCGGCGGTGCGAACCGCCTTGCGGCTCGACCGCGCGAGACTGATGATCCGTTCGTTGAAGGACATGTGAGCTCTCCGCGTATATGAAGTCCAGAAGCGGCGGCGGCGGCGCACGGTGCGCTTCGCCCTGCCGACGCGGAGGAAAATGGGCCGCTCCCGTTAAACCGCTGTTCTATCGAGCGTTATCTGGCCAGTTAACGCGTCGGAATTCGGCCGGATCTCGCGAATGATCGCTTTTCACACGCTCGGCGCGGTGGATCTGAGAAGGGGAGAGCTCTCGCTCTCCACCGTGCTCGCCCAGCCGAAGCGCCTCGCCCTGCTCGCCTACCTGACCTCGGCGCGGCCCCGCGGCTTCCACAGTCGCGACACGCTGCTCGCGCTCTTCTGGCCCGAGGCCGACGGCGAGCGCGCCCGCAACTCCCTCCGGCAGGCGCTGCATCAGCTTCGCCGCGCGCTGGGGGAGAGCGTGCTCCCGGGTCGGGGCGAGCAGGTGGGGGTGGACTGGGCGCAGCTCCGGTGCGACGCCGCCGACTTCGACGACGCCATCGAGGGCGGCTGCTGGGAGGACGCCCTGTCGCTCTACCGCGGCGACTTCCTCCCCGGGGTGTTCGTCCAAGACGCGCCCGAAGCCGAGCGATGGCTGGAGGACGAGCGCGCCCGCCGCCGCCGCGATGCCATGAGCGCCGCCTGGCGCCTGGCCGACGCCGCCGACGCGTCCGGCGACCTCGCCGCCGCCGTGCAGTGGGCCCGCCGCGCCGTCGCCCTGGAGCCGGGCGATGAGGCCGCCCACCGCCGCCTGCTGCTCCTCCTCGACCGCGCCGGCGACACCGCGGGCGCCCTCGCCGCCCACGACGACTTCGCGCGCCGTCTGGAGCAGGACTACGGCATGGCCCCCTCGGCCGAGACGACGCAGCTCGCGGAGCGGCTGCGGACCCGCACATCGGGGCTCGGCGCTCGGCCATCGGGACTCGGCACTGCCTCGGGTCGCATCACGCCTCCCGAGGCAGTGCCGAGTGCCGATGGCCGAGCGCCGAGCCCCGATGCACGTCGGCGAGGCGTGCCGCTGCTCGCGGCTACCGTCCTCCTCGCCGTGCTCGCCGTCGGCGGCTGGTTCGGGCTCCGCGGCCGCTCGGCGGGCGACGCGGGGGCGGTGCCCGCGCCGTCGATCGCCGTGCTGCCGTTCGTGAACATGAGCGGCGAGCCCGCGAACGAGTACCTCTCCGACGGGATGACCGAGGAGCTACTCAACCTCCTGGCGCAGGTCCCCGGCCTCCAGGTGGCGGCGCGCACGTCGGCGTTCAGCTTCAAGGGGCGCAACGTGCCGGTCGACTCGATCGGCCGGGCGCTGCGTGTGCGACACGTGCTCGAGGGGAGTGTGCGGCAGTCGGGCGCCCGCGTGCGGATCACGGCCCAGCTCATCGACGCGAGCACCGGCTACCACCTCTGGAGCGGCTCGTTCGACCGCGTCGCCGAGGACCTGATCGCGGTGCAGGACAGCATCGGGCGCGCGATCGTGCGGACGCTGCGGCCGCGGCTCGCGTCCGGCGCGGTCGCGTCGATGGCCGAGCGCCGCGAGCCGCGCGACCCGGAGGCGCACGTCTCCGTGATGAAGGGATGGCAGGCGTTCCGGCGGAACAGCCGCGAGGCGTACCTCGCCGCCGCCGCGCACTTCCAGGACGCCATCCGCCGCGACCCGGAGTACGGCCCGGGCCACGCGGGGCTGGCGACGATCCGGCACTGGCAGGCGAACTTCCGCCAGATCGACCCGGACAGCGGCTACGCGGAGGCGCGCGCGCTCGCCGGCCGCGCGCTGGCGCTCGACTCGTCGCTGGCGGACGGCTACATGGTGCTCGGCCGGATCGCCGAGCGGGTGGACCGCGACTATCCGGCCGCGCTCGCCCACTTCGCGCGCGCGATCGCGGTGGCGCCGAGCGACGCGCGGCCGTACGGGCGGCGCGCGGTGCTGCTGGCGCGGATGGGCCGTTCGGAGGAGGCGCTCGCGTCGGCGCGGCGGGCGGTGGAGCTCGACCCCGCGTCGCCCGCGGTCTACGCCGACCTGGCGGGGCTGTACGGGGAGGTGAACCGCTTCGCGCAGGCCGAGTCGGCGTGGCGGAAGGCGCTCACGCTCGACCCCGGGCACCCGATCCTGCTGGGCGGCCTGGCCGTCGAGCTGGCGCACCAGGGCAAGCTCGAGGAGGCGCTCGGCTACATCGTCCAGGCGCGGCGGAAGGTGCCTGACGACGTGAACACCATGGGGCAGCAGGCGTACGTCCTGGCGCGGCTGAAGCGCGGCGCCGAGGCGCGCGCGCTGCTCGACACCGCGCTCGCCGCCGGCATGTCCCAGTACAACGCCGCCAACATCTACGCGACGCTGGGCGACCGCGAGCGCGCGATCGCGATGCTGGAGCGTTCGGTGCGCGACCGGGACGACGGCGCGGTCGCGCTGCTCGATTCGACCGGGATCCCGTCGGTCTGGCACGACCCGCGGGTGCAGAAGCTGGTGGCGGAGCTGCGGGGGCGGCAGAGCCGGAGCGGCACGGAGCGACGGTAGGGCGTGCGTGCGGGGCGCGGTGTCCTCAGGCGCGGGGCGCGAAGTCCCGCTTGCGCCAGCCCGTACCGGCGTGCAGCATTGACGTACCCCGAGGGGCGACGGCCGTTGGCGGGCCGTCGCCTCGTTCCCCCCCTCGCACGACCCTGTGCGCCGCTCGAGCCGTCCCCGCCGCTCGAGGGACTGCATGCTCCTGCTCGGTCATTCGTACTTCCTGCGCGAGGATCCCAAGCAGCTCATTCGGATGAAGCCGTACGCGCCCCTGGCAACGCTGCTCACCGCGGCGCTGCTGCGGGAGCACGGGCACCAGGTGGCGCTCTTCGACGCCACGCTCGCGGACGGCACCGGCGACTTCGGTGAGGCGCTGCGCAGGACGCGCCCGTCCGTCGTCGGCATCCTCCAGGACAACTTCAACTACCTGACGAAGATGTGCACCACGCGCGTGCGCGCGTCCGCGATCGAGATGATCGCGGCGGCTCGCGCGCGGGGATGCCGCGTCGTCGTCAACGGCTCGGACGCGTCCGACCGTCCGGAGATCTACCTCGCCGCGGGCGCAAACGCCGTCGCGCTCGGCGAGGCGGAGATGGCCGTGCTCGCGCTGGCCGACGCCTGGCGTGCCGACCCGGACGCGACGCTCGCCGAGATCCCTGGACTCGCCCTGCCCGACGGTCGCGGCGGCGTGGCGTACACGGCCGCGCGGCCGGGGCTGCGCGAGCTGGACGCGCTCCCGCTGCCCGCCTGGGACCTGGTGGACGTCGCGGCGTACCGGCGCGCCTGGACGGCGGCGCACGGCCGCTTCTCGTGGAGCATGGTCACGTCGCGCGGCTGTCCCTTCGGCTGCAACTGGTGCGCGAAGCCCGTCTTCGGCCGCCGCTACACGCAGCGCTCGCCGTCGCGTGTCGCCGAGGAGATGCGCCGGCTGAAGGACGAGGTGGCGCCGGACCACATCTGGTTCGCGGACGACATCTTCGGACTGACGCCGCAGTGGATCCGCGAGTTCGCGACGCACGTCGCGCGTCTGGGTGCGCGCACGCCGTTCATGATCCAGTCGCGCGTGGACCTCATGCGCCCGGACGCCGTGGCCGCACTGGCCGACGCCGGCGCCGAGGAGGTGTGGCTCGGCGTGGAGTCGGGGTCGCAGAAGATCCTGGACGCGATGGACAAGGGCACCACGGTGGAGCAGGTGCGCTCGGCGACGCGCGCGCTCAAGGCGGCGGGTGTCCGCGCCTGCTGGTTCCTCCAGCTCGGCTACCCCACGGAGTCGTGGGAGGACGTGCTGCGCACGCGCGACCTGGTGCGCGACGAGCGCCCGGACGACATCGGCGTGTCGGTGGCCTACCCGCTGCCCGGGACCAAGTTCTACAGCGCGGTGCGGGAGCAGCTCGGCGAGCGGCGGAACTGGGAGCACACCGACGACCTGGCGATGCTCTTCCACGGCACCTACGGCGCCACCTTCTACCGGCTGCTGCGCGACCTGCTGCACGACGAGGTGCGCACCGGCGTCGCCGACCAGCGCGCCTGGTCGGCGCTCGAGCGCGACGAGTGGGCGTATCGGAGCGCCGAGCCGATGGCGGCCGCGAGCGCCTGACCGTGGAGACCGAGTCGCTTTCGACGGCCGCCCGGGCGTTCGACGCCGTGGCGGAGTCCTTCGACCGCCGCTTCGGGGAGTGGCGGAGCGTGGCGGCGCAGCGCCGCGCGGTGCGGGCGGTGCTGCTGCGCGCGTTCCCGGCCGGCAGCCGCGTGCTCGAAGTGGGCGGCGGGACCGGCGAGGACGCGCGCTGGCTCGCCGACCACGGCCGCGAGGTGCTGCTCACCGACGCGTCGCCGGCGATGGTGCGCGTGGCGGCCGCGAAGCTCGGCGGGCAGCCGCGGCCGCGCGTGGTGCCGGCCGAGCATCTGGAGTGGCTGGCGTGGGAGCGCGACGCGAGCGGCGAGCCGCCGTTCGACGGCGCGTTCTCCAACTTCGCGGCGCTCAACTGCGTCGCCGACCTGACGCCGGTGGCGCGCGGGCTGGCGCGGCTGCTCCGCCCGCGGGCGCAGGTGGCGCTGGTGCTCTTCGGCGCCCTGCCGCCGGGGGAGGTGGCGGTGCAGCTCGCCCGCCGCGACGCGCGCGCCGCGTTCCGCCGGCTGGCCCGTGGGGACGTCCCGGCGCGGCTGGGCGGGCGCGAGTTCAGCGTGCGCTACCACCGCCCGCGCGACGTCTCGGCGGCGTTCGTGCCGTGGTTCCGCCCGGTGCAGCGGCGCGGGATCGGCGTGTTCGTGCCGCCCAGCGCGGCCGAGCCCTGGATCTCCGGCCACCCGCGGCTGCTCGGCGCCCTGGAGGCGCTCGACCGCGCGGCGTCCCGCCCGCTGGCGCTGCTCGGCGACCACGTGCTGTACCACTTCGAGCGCACGACGTGGCGCGGAGGCCTGACGTGAGCGCCGACGCCGGCGCGACGTCGGCGCTGGCGCGCTTCCGGGCCGAGTACGGCGCCCACCGCGCGGCGGAGGGGCGCGCCCACACCGGCGCCGAGCTGCTCGCGCTGCCGTACCTGGCCGCCGGCCCGCTGGCGCGGCAGTGGGCGGTGCGCGCGCGGAGCTTCGACGCGTTCGTGCGTCTCGTGCTCGTGCCGGCGGCGCGCGACGCCCGAGCGCGGCCGCTGCGGCTGCTGGACGTCGGGGCGGGGAACGGGTGGCTGAGCTACCGTGCGGCGCTCGCAGGGGCCCACGCGATGGCGGTGGACTTCCGCGACGACGAGGTGGACGGACTTGGCGCGGCCGCCGCGTACGTCCGCGCCCTGGACGCGGCGCGCGGCGGCGAGGGCGGCCGAGGGGTGGGGCGGATGACGCGCGTGGCGGCGTCGTTCGACGCGCTGCCGGTCGCGGACGGGAGCTTCGACGTCGTCGTCTTCAACGCCGCGCTGCACTACGCGGTCGACCTGACGGCGGTGCTGTGGGAGGCGCGCCGGGTGCTGCGCGCCGGCGGCCGCCTCGTGGTGCTCGACTCGCCGTTCTACGCGCGCGACGCCGCGGGCGCGGCGATGGTGGCCGAGAAGCGGCGCGACGCCGCGGCGCGCTTCGGCGACCGCGCCGACGCACTGATGGCGCTCCCGTTCGTGGAGTACCTGACGCGCGAGCGGCTCGAGCACGCATCGGCGGAGATCGGTCTCGTCTGGCGCCGGCACCGCGTGCGCTACCCGCTCTGGTACGAGGCGCGTCCGCTCGTCGCCTGGCTCCGCCGCCGCCGCCCGCCGTCGCGCTTCGACCTGTGGGTCGGGGCGGACGAACACCCGACCAACGTGCGCAACTAGTGGGGCGAGGCGTGCCTCCCCCCTCCAACCTGTCTCTTGCATCTGTCTGATGATTCTCTTCGTGAATCCCCGCGCCACGCGGCCCAAGAACCGGCGGTTCCCGCTGTCGGTGATGGCGGTCGGCGCGGCGCTGCCCGACGGTGTGGACTGGGAGATCGTCGACGGCAACCGCCCCGACGTCGACGTGCTGGCCGAGCTCTCGGCGCGGATCGACGCGCGGCGGGGCGGGCCCGACCCGGTGCGCGCGGTGGCGTTCAGCGTCATGCCCGGGCCGCAGCTCGTGAGCGCGGTGCCGCTCGCGCGCGCGCTCAAGGCGCGCCACCCGCGGGTCCCGATCGTCTGGGGCGGGAACTTCCCCAGCCTCTACCCCGCGCCGGTGCTCAACGCGCCGTACGTGGACTGGGCCGTGCGCAGCCAGGGGGAGGAGACCTTCGCCGAGCTGCTGGAGGTGATGGACGGCGCGCGCGACCCCAGGACCGTCGCCGGGCTGGCGTTCCGCGAGCCTAACGGCGAGCACTGGATCGGGCCGGAGCGGCGGTGGAAGGGGCCCGACGAGCTGCCGCCGCCGCCCTACCACAAGATCCCGATCGCGGAGTACCTGCACCCGACGTTCCTCGGGCGCCGCTCCGGGGTCTACCAGGCGTCCATCGGCTGCCCGTACGGCTGCAAGTTCTGCGGCGTCATCTCGGTGTACGGTCGCAAGGAGCGGCAGGAGTCGCCGGCGCGCACGGCCGAGCACCTGCGCTTCCTCGCCCGCGAGCACGGCATGGACTCCGTGCACTTCTACGACAACAACTTTCTGGTCGGCGAGGAGCACGCGCGCGAGCTGGCGGAGCGGATCGAGCCGCTGGGGCTGCGCTGGTGGTGCGAGGCGCGGGTGGACGCGCTCACCCGCTACTCGGAGGACACGTGGCGGCTGCTCAAGCGCGCCGGCCTGACGATGGTCTTCTGCGGCGCCGAGTCCGGCTCGGACGAGGTGCTGCAGAAGATGAACAAGGGGACGACGACGGCGCAGATCCTCGAGGTCGCCGAGCGGACCCGCCGGCACGGGATCATCCCGGAGTTCTCGTTCGTGCTCGGCGACCCGCACGAGCCGGAGCGCGAGATCGACAACACCCTCGCGTTCGTCAGGCGCCTCAAGGCGGTGAACCCGGCGATGGAGCTCATCAGCTACTACTACACGCCGACCCCGCAGCGCCGCGGCACCTACGGCGACGTGGACGCGCTCGCGGGCACGCCGCCGACGCTGGAAGAGTGGACGGAGCCGGAGTGGGTGGGGTGGATGACGCACGAGGACCCGCAGGTGCCGTGGCTCGACCGGCGGCTCAAGGCGCGCGTCGAGGACTTCCGGCTGGTGCTGGAGAGCCGCTTCCCGTCGGTCCACGACTACCGCACGCGCGGCTGGGGAAAGCTGCTCGGGCAGATGCTCGCCCGCAGCCGCTGGGAGCGCGGCGACTTCGCCGACCCGCGGACGCTGCGCACGGTGCGCCGCCTGGCGAGGCGCGCGCTCCCGGACCTTCAGGCGTACGGCCACCTCCGCCCGCCCTCGGCCGCGGCGGCTGCCCCGGCGCCCGCCACGGCCGCGGCGACGTGATCGCCCTCCCGGCCCGGGACGCGTACCGCCTCTGGGCCCCCAGCTACCCCGCCGACACGGCCGTCACCTTTCTGGAGGATCGGCTGGTGGCGGCGCTCGCGCCCCCGCCCGCCGGCCAGCGGCTGCTGGACGTGGGCTGCGGCACAGGAAGGCGGCTGGGCGATGCGGGCGCGGCGTTCGCGGTGGGGCTGGATCTCGTGCCCGAGATGCTCGCGCGCGCGGGCGGAGTGCCCTCGCTGCTGGCGGCCGCGGACGTGCGCGCCCTCCCGGTCGCCACGGGCGCGTTCGACGTGGTGTGGTGTCGGCTCGTGGTCGGCTACGTCGCGGAGCTGGAGCGCGCCTACGCCGAGCTCGCGCGCGTCTGCCGCGTTGGCGGCACGGTCCTGGTGACCGAGTTCCACCCGGACGCGGTGGCGGCGGGGCACCGCCGCACCTTCCGCGACTCGGCGGGGGCGCTGCACGAGATCGCGAGTCAGGCGTACGCGCCTGACGAGCACGAGCGAGCGGCACGCGCCGCCGGGCTGGAGCAGGCGGCGCGGCTCGATGGCGCGGTGGGGCCCGAGGTGCGCGGCTTCTACGAGCGCGCCGGCAAGCTGGAGGCGTACGAGGCGCAGCGCGGGCTCCCGATCGTCCTCGCGCTGGCGTTCCGGCGGCGGCCGTGAGGCTGCTCCGGCTGCTCGTCGAGGCGGCCAACGCCGCCGCGGGGGTGGAGGGCGGCGTCATCGTGCCGCCGGTGGGGCGATTCGACGCCGTGGTGCGCGTGCCGGACGGCGAGCTTCGCCCCGGGCTCGTCAACGCCCACGACCACCTGCACCGGAACCACTACGGCCGGCTCGGCCGCCCGCCTTACGAGAACGCCTACGACTGGGGTCGCGACATCCACGCGCGCGACGCCGAGCCGATCGCCCGCGGCCGCGCGCTCCCGCGCCGCGAGGCGCTGCTGCGCGGCGCGTGGAAGAACCTCCTCTCGGGCGTCACCACGGTCGTGCACCACGACCGGTGGGAGCCGGAGTTCGACGCCGGCGACTTCCCGCTCCGCGTGGCGCGGGTGCGCTGCGCGCACTCGCTCGGCTTCGAGCCGGAGCTGGGCGCGGCCGGCTCCGGCGAGGGGCCCTTCGCCGTGCACCTGGCGGAGGGCGTGGACGGCGCGAGCGCCGCCGAGGTGCGCGAGCTGGCGCGCCGCGGGCTGGTGACGCGCGACCTGCTGGCGGTGCACGCGGTGGGTGCGGACGCGGACGGCGTGCGGCTGATGCGCGACGCCGGCGCGGCCGTCGTCTGGTGCCCGAGCTCCAACCTGTTCCTCTTCGGCCGCACGGCGCCCGCCGCGCTGCTGGCCCCCGGCGCCGACGTGCTGCTGGGGAGCGACTCGCTGCTCACCGCGGACGGGTCGCTGCTCGACGAGCTGCGCCTCGCGCGCTCCCTCGGCCTGCTCTCGGACGAGCGCCTGACGAGTGCGGTCGGGGAGACGGCGGCGCGGCGGCTGGGGCTCGGGCCGCCGTCGCTCGACGAGGGCGCGGCGGCGGACCTCCTGGTGCTGCGGCGCCCGCTGCTGGAGGCCACGGTGGCGGACGTGGCGCTGGTGGTGGCCGCGGGCGTGCCGCGGGTCGCGGAGCCGGAGCTGGCGAGCGGCGCGCTCGGCCCGCTCTGGCCGCGGGGGCGCCTGGTCGCCGCCGAGGGCGGCGCGCGCTGGGTACTGGGTCAGTCGCCCGAGACGCGCTCCGGCGGCGGCGGCGGCGCGGTGCGTTCACCGCGCCAGGAAACGCGGCCGGTGAGCAGCCTGAGGATGCCGCGGTGATAGGTGCGCACCAGCCCGGACCAGCTGCGCTCGCCGGCGTGCGGCACGGCCAGCTGCGCCAGCCGCATCACGGTCTGCATCGGGCCCTGCGCCAGCATCAGTCGCTCGGCGAGCGAGACGTGCCCCTGGATGAGCGGCGCCGTGGGGGAGAAGCGGTCGGTGACGACGCGCGTGCGGCGGGGCGATGCCGCGCGCACCCGCGCCAGGAAGCCCGCGTCGACCGTCCCCGGCGCCAGCCGCTCGGCCAGCGCGAAGGCGGGGAGGGCGAAGCGCGTGGCGCCGGAGCGGCGGAGCAGCTCCTCGAGCGCGTCCCAGTCCAGCAGACCGCGCTCACGGTCCCGGCGCACGACGAGCGTCAGCTCGACCAGGCGCAGCAGCCGCATGACGTACAGCTCGCCGGCGACGTGCACGGACAGGATGGCGGCGAGCAGCGGCTGCGCCGGCACGCGGAGCGGCACGCCGAGGGCGTCCCACGGACGCAGCGCGGACGCCGGCGCGTCGAGCCGCACGCCGTAGCGCGTCAGCTCGCCGAAGTGGACCCCGCCGTGCAGCTCGACCTTCCAGCGGTCCCGCGCGTGGCGCAGCTCGAACGACCAGATCCGGGCGTCGTCGTCCGCCGGGTAGAAGTCGCGCTTGTACGGCGACTCGACGAAGTCGCTGCCGGAGAAGCCGGCGTCGCGCAGCGCGCCCTCGGCGCGCGAGATCTCGTCAGGCGCCACCAGCAGGTCGACGTCGGCCAGCGGGCGGGCGCCGGGCTCGGGGAAGTAGTCGTGCGAGGTGTGGAAGCCCTTGATCACGGTCGGCGCGACGCCCACCGCGGCGAGGCGCTCGACCGCCGGGAGCGTGCCGCGCGCGATCCGCTCGGCGCGGCGGCGCCCGTGCGCCAGGTGCGCGGCGAGCAGCCGCGCCGCAGCCTCGCTCGCGTCCAGCCGGCCGCGCTCCAGCCAGTGGCCGAGCAAGGGCCCCATCCCGGAGACCAGCGCGGCGATCCCGATCGCGTACGCGTCGCGCCCGTCGGCCGCGCCGAGCGTGGCCGCGCCGCCGTCGAGGATGCGCGCCGCGGCCGCGCCCATCGCGTCCGCGGCCGGCTGAAGGTCGCGCGGGTCGAGGCCGGGCCAGATCGTGGTCGGGTCGCCGCTCAGGTGCCAGGCGCGCGCGCGGGCCTCCAGCACGCCGTCCGGCGGCGGGCTCTCGTCAGGCAGGTCGGCGGCGGGGGCGTGTGGTACGGCCACGGGAGGCGGGGGCGGTGAGCGGCGACGGCGGAGTGGGCGCGCGCGCACCGCGGGCGCTGCGCGTCGTGCAGGTGGGCTTCCACGTCGACCCCCAGGGTCGCGACGCCGAGGCGCTGCTCGGCGCCTGGCCGACGCTCCCCGGCGTGGCCGCGGGCGCGGCGCGGGCCGGCGTGGAGGTAACGGTAGTGCAGGCCGCGGCGCGCCGCCAGACGCTGGAGCGCGACGGCGTGGTCTACCACTTCGTGGACGACGCGCGCGCGCGGCCGCTCCGGCTGCCGGGCGGCGTGCGGCTCCCGCGGCGCCCGGCGCGGCTGCTCGAGCGCGTGGCATCGCTGGCGCCGGACGTCGTGCACGTGCAGGGGCTTCACTACCCACTGGCCGCCCGCCAGCTCGCGCGCGCGCTCCCGGGCGTGCCGCTGCTGGTGCAGGACCACGCGTCGCGGGCGCCCGCGGGGTGGCGGCGCGTGGCCTGGCGATGGGGGCACGCGCCCATCGCCGGCGTCGCGTTCACCGCGCGGGAGCAGGCCGCGCCCTTCTTCGAGGCGCGCGCCATACCGGCGGGGCTCCCGGTGTTCGAGGTGATCGAAGGGTCGACCGCGTTCACCCCCGGCGACCAGGACGCGGCGCGGCGCGAGACGGGGCTGTTCGGCGACCCGTGCCTTCTCTGGACCGGACAGCTGGACGCGAACAAGGACCCGCTGGCCACGCTCGACGCGTTCGAGCTGGCCGCGCCGCGCCTGCGCGACGCGCGACTCTGGTGCTGCTTCGCCAGGGCGCCGCTGCTGGACGCGGTGCGCGCGCGCATCGCTTCGTCGCCGGTGCTGCGCGACCGCGTGACGCTGCTCGGGCGGCGGCCGCACGGGGAGATGGAGTCGCTCTTCCGCGCCGCCGACTTCTTCGTGCAGACGAGCCACCGCGAGGGGAGCGGCTACTCGATCGTCGAGGCGCTGGCGTGCGGCACGCCGCCCCTCGTGACCGACGTTCCCGCGGCGCGGCGCGTGGTGGGCGACGCCGGGTCGCGCACGCCGGTGGGCGACGCGCGCGCGCTCGCCGAAGCCATGGTGGAGTGGGCGGGGCGCGAGCGCGCGTGCACGCGCGCGGCGGCGCGCGCCTGGTTCGAGCGCGCGCTCACCTTCGACGCCATCGGCCGCGAGCTGCGCGCGGCGTACGAGGCGCTGGCCGCCCGATGAAGCTGGCGATCCTGCTCCCCGGCGGCGTGGACCGCGGCGGCGTGGACCGCGTGATCCACTCGCGCCTCTGGCTCCTCGAGCGGCTGGCGAGGCGGCACCAGGTGCACGTGTACGCCATGCGCCAGGAGCCGGAGCCCGGCGACTGGGAGCTGGTCGGCGCGCGGGTGCACAACGTCGGCGAGCGCGGCGCGCGGCGGCTGCGGCTCTTCGCCCGGTTCGCGGCCGAGCACCGCGCCGCGCCGTTCGACGTGATCCACGCCTTCTTCGGCGGGCTGGGCACCTACGCGGCGCTGCTCGGCTGGCGGCACCGCGTGCCGGTGCTCTATCACCCCTCGGGCGGCGAGATGGTGGCGCTCGACGACATCGGCTACGGCATGCGGCGCTCGGCGCGCGGCCGGCTGGCGCTGCGCGTGGCGTTCGCCGGCGCGCGGCGTGTGACGGTAGCGAGCGCGTTCATGCGCGAGCTGGCGGCGGGGCACGGCGTCGACGCCGAGCGTGTGGCGATCGGCGTGGCGCTCGACCACTGGCCCGCGGCCGCGCCTCGCCCGCGCGACCCGGCGCGCCCCGCGCGGCTGCTGCACGTCGGCGACGTGCGCCCGGTCAAGGACCAGGCGACGCTGCTCTCGGCGGCTGCGCGGCTGCTCCACGCGGGGGTGCGCTTCGAGCTCGACCTGGCGGGCCTCGACACGATGAACGGCGCCCTCCAGCGCTCGGCCGACGCGCGGCGGCTCTCGGCGGTGACGCGCTGGCACGGCGTCCTGCGCCGCGACGCGCTGCGCGCGCTGGTGGACCGCGCGGACGTGCTGCTCATGACCTCGCGGCACGAGGCCGGGCCGCTGGCGGTGCTCGAGGCCGCGGTGGCCGGCGTGCCCACGGTGGGAACCGCGGTGGGGCACGTCGCCGAGTGGGCGCCGGAAGCCGCGGTCGCGGTGCCCGTGGGCGATGCGGCCGCGCTGGCCCGCGAGACGGCGGCGCTGCTGGCCGACGAGCCGCGACGGCTCGCCGTCGCGCGCGCGGCGCAGCGTCTGGCGGTGGCGGACGACGCCGACCACACCGCCGCCCGCTTCGAGCAGATCTACGAGGAGATGCTCGTCAGGCGGTCGTCCACGTCCCGGCGAGCGCCGGCGGTGTCGCTCCCGTGACGCGGCCCATCGCGGCGGCGGAGGTGGACTTCGTCCCGACGGCGGACGTGCTGCTCCGGCACCCGACGATGGTGGCGTCCGTGGAGCTGCCCGTGCTCGGCATCGCGACGCGCTTCGAGACCAACAGCCGCTACGTGGCCGGCGTGGTGGAGGAGGCGTTCGGCGGCTGGCGGCGCGCGGCGGCCGCCGCCGGCGGCGACTCGTCAGGCAGCCTGCTGGTGCGCGTGGTGGTGCACGAGGGGGCGGAGCACCCCGGCGGCGGGCACGCCCCCGTGCGCCACCTCTGCCCGGACGCCACGCGGGTCATCGCCCACTCCCCGGGGAGCTTCGCCGTGAGCGACCCCGCGCGGGGCGAGGCGGTAGCGTACGTGAGCACGGCACTGGCCGCCGACCGCGCGCACTTCCGCGGCGCGATGCTCGAAGCGATCACTCTCTCGCTGCTCGCGCACTTCGACCGACACCCCCTGCACGCGGCGGCGGTCGGGAGCGGCGAGCGGGCGGTGCTGCTGGCGGGGCCGAGCGGGGCGGGGAAGAGCTCGCTGGCCTACGCCGCGCACGAGGCCGGGCTGGGCGTGCTGAGCGACGACCGGGTGTGGGTGCAGCTCGCGCCGGCGCTCCGCGTCTGGGGGTGGCCGGGGCGCGTGCGCCTGCTGCCCGACGCCCCGGACCGCTTCCCGGACGCGGCGCGCGACGGCACGCTCGTCGAGGCCGACGGCAAGCGGAAGCTCGCGGTCGACCTTCGTCCCGCGGGCGGCGCGGCCCCGCACCCGCACGCCGCCGATCGCGCGGTGGTGTGCCTGCTGTCGCCCCAGCGCGCCGCGCGGCCGGTGCTGGAGCGGGCGTCGCCTGACGAGATCGTGGACTCGCTCTCGCGGGACGTGGCGCCGGGCTTCGACCGATTCCCGGAGCGGCACGGCACGGTGGTGCGCGCCCTCGCCGCGCGCGGCGGCTGGCGACTCGTGCCGTCGGGCGACCCGCGCGAGGCGCTGCCGATGCTGAGGCGGATGGTGGAAGAAGGGTGAGGCGCGGCGTCTCCGCCGCACTCGGAACGGCGGCCACTGCTGCCTGCGCCGCCTCACGGCCTCCCGGTATTGCTCACGAACGCCACCCGCTTTCCGTCCGGGGACCACGAGGGGACGTTGATCGTGCCCTGGCCGCCGTACACGTAGGCGAGGACGCGCGGGGGCGCGCTGCGGTCGGCCGGCATCAGGCGGATGTAGACGTGCTTGTACCACGGATGGTCGCTGGCCGCGACGTCCGGGAGGTACGACAGGAAGACGATCCAGCGGCCGTCGGGCGAGAGGTGCGGGAACCAGTTGTTGAAGCCGTCGTTGGTCACCTGCTCCTGCGCCGACCCGTCGGGCCGCATCCGCCAGAGCTGCATCCGGCCGGTGCGCGACGAGTTGAAGTAGATGTAACGCCCGTCGGGCGAGTACTCCGGCCCGTCGTCGAGCCCGGGCGTGCTCGTCAGGCGCGTCTCCTCGCCCCCGCCGACGCCGATGCGGTAGACGTCGTACTCGTCGTTCCGCCCGCCGGTGTAGACCAGGAACTTCCCGTCGGGCGACCAGCCGTGCAGGTACGACGGCCCCAGCGGGGTGACGCGGGTCGGCGTCCCGCCGGCGACCGGGAGCGTGTAGACGATCGACTGGTTGCCGTCGTCCCGACTGTGGTGGCTGATGCCGAGCGTGCGCCCGTCGAACGAGAGTACGTGGTCGTTGTTGTTGCTGGTCGCGAAGCCGGTGTTGATCTCGGCCGGCGTGCCCTTGGCGAGGTCGAAGCGGTAGAGGCGCCCGTTCGCGTTGTAGATCAGCGCCTTCCCGTCGTGCGTCCAGTTCGGGGCCTGGATGGCGTCCGGGGAGGTGAGCAGGAGCGTCCGCTCTCCGGTCGAGACGTCCATCGTCTCCAGGTTCCCGCCGATGTAGTCCCGGTACGGGACGAAGTCGGGCTTCGCGGGCACGGTGATCCGCACGTCGCGGAAGAGGGCCCGCTCGACCACCGTGTCGTTATGCGCGCAGACGAACAGCCCGACGTACACCTCGTCGCCGAGCGCCGGGTTCTCGACCTCGGACGCGGCGAGCGTGTCGCCGAAGCGCGCGACCGACATGACGTACCGGCCGCCGCGGCGCTCGAGCTGGATTACGTCGGCGCCGG
>DATFPD010000124.1:0-5184 GCA_035265005.1 Gemmatimonadaceae bacterium
GCACGCAGCACGCAGCACGCAGCAGGATCAGTCCTTGCTCTTCGCCGTCTCGATCTGCTCCCGCATCGACTGGGGCGCGCGCTCGACGAAGATCTTGTAGTGCACGCGCGCGTCGGCGGGGCGGCCGGTGCGCTCGAGGGCCAGGGCGAGGTTGAAGTGCGCGTTCGCGAAGTACGGCTCCAGGGCGACGGCGCGCTCGAGCTGCTCGACCGCCTCGGCGGCGCGCCCCGCCTGGAGCAGCACCGTGCCGTAGTTGTAGTGCAGGACGCCGTCGGCCGGGTCGAGCTGGAGCGCCAGCTCGTACTCCTGGACCGCGGCCGCCGTGTCCGACCAGTTCGTCCACGCGATCGCCGCGATCGCGGCGTGCGCCGGGTGGAACGCCAGGTCCTCGGCCAGCGCGCGGCCGAACGCCTCGCGGGCCGCGTTCATGTCGCCCGACGTGGCCAGCACCTTCCCGGCGAAGTAGTGGAACATCGCCTTCGACTGGTACACCGGGCGTTGGGACTCCGCCTCCCGCCGCTCCAGCAGCGCGCGGGCCTGGTCGATCTGCGAGAGCGCGCTGTCGTTCTGCCCGTTCAGGTAGAGGCTGCAGGCGAGGATGACGCGCAGCTCGACGCTGCCGGGCCGGCGCGCCACCACGAGCCGGATGAACGCGAGGGGCGGCGTGCCCGCGCCGCGGACCTCGGCGTCGAGCGGGCTGCACGGGTCGCGCTGCAGCGCGCGCAGGTACAGCGAGTCGATGCGCTGCCCCTCCCCCGTCTCCACCACCTTCCTGTCCCCGCGCTCGTACTTCTCCATCAGCCGGCGGTTCGACCGCCAGAGCGCCTCCCACCGCAGCGCGTACGGCGCGGCGAGCGTGGGGTCGAGCCGGGACGCCCAGTGGAAGGCGCGCGCCGCGGCCGCGGGGTCGCGCCTCATCAGCCTCCGCCCCTCGACGACGTAGCTGCGCGCCTCGTTCGAGTCCGCCGCCGCCGAGTCGAGCCTGGGGCGCGGCGGCATCGCGTCGCCCCCCGCACCGCCGCCTGACGACGACACGCGCGGCGGCTGCTGGGCGGCCAGCGGGGCCGCAACCAGGGCGGAGAGCAGGACGAGCACGGCACGTCGCATCGGCATTCCGGACCGTAGCGGAGCAAATCGCATCCGAGCAATCGCCGCGCCGCCGACGCCCGGAAGCCACCCCTTCGCCCTGGCAGTGGCTCAGCTCGAAGCGACGACGACAGCAACGTCGCCGTTACCAGCCCTTCATCCCCAAGTCTCCGGCCACAGAGTAGCTTCCAGCGTAACCGGGCTCTGTATTTCGTAATTCTCATTCGCCATTGGATTTCTCCGACATCACCCGCCAGCTCTCGGCGAGTCCGCTCGCCGCGCTCCCGGTGCTCTTCCTGGCCGGCGTGCTGACGAGCCTCACGCCCTGCATCTACCCGATGATCCCGATCACCGCGGCGATCGTTGGGGGACAGAGCGTGGACGACGTCACGCCGACCGGCATCGTGCGGCGCTCGGGGCCGCGCTGGCGCCCGGTGCTCCTCTCGCTGACCTACGCGGTGGGGCTCGCCGTCGTCTACTCGGCGCTGGGACTGTTCGCCGGCATGACGGGGACGATGTTCGGCGAGGTGAGCACGAACCCGTGGCTCTACTTCGCGATGGCGAACCTGCTCGTGTTCAGCGCGCTCGCCATGCTCGACGTGCTGCCGGTGCGGCTCCCCTCGGGGCTGCTCCAGCGGGCCGCCGCGGCGGGGACGGCGGGGCGCTTCTCGGGGGCGCTGGTGATGGGGGCGATGTCCGGGCTCGTCGCCGCGCCCTGCTCGGCGCCGGTGATGGCCGCCGTGCTGACGTGGGTCACCACCACCCACAGCGCCGGGCTCGGCTTCCTCTACCTCTTCGCCTTCTCCCTCGGCATGTGCACGCTGCTGATCGGCGTGGGCGTCTTCGCCGGCGCCGCCGCCCGCCTCCCGCGCGCCGGCGTCTGGATGGTCTGGGTGAAGAAGATCTTCGCCCTCGTCATGCTCGGCGTGGCCGAGTACTACCTGGTGAAGATGGGGCAGCTCATCATCTGATTCGGTTCGTCGGACCGCGGCGGGCGGACGTGCTCGGACGTCACTACCGAGTTCGAGAGGCGTCCACTGCCCTGCCCCGCCCGCCTCACGCCGAGCCTCACGAGAAGTACCACCAGATCGCCGCCACGCCCGCCACCACTCCCAGGCTCACCAGCGCGTCGGTCCCGCGCGACCCGCGGTCCTCCGTCCCCGCGGGCGGCGCGGTGGCGAAGGTGAGGCCGGCGAGCTGCTCGGCGGGCGGGGGCGGGGCGGTGAGGCTGGCCAGCACCAGCACCACCGTGCAGACGGCGAACAGCAGCACGGCGAAGTGGAGGAAGTTGATGTCGGCGTAGGCGCGGAGCCATCCGCCGGGCTCCAGCGCGCCTTTGTTCAGCTCCGCCACCAGTCGCGCCGTGCCGAGCACGAAGCCGGAGAGGAGCGCCGCCATCGCCCCGCGCGCGTTCACCCGGCGCCAGAGGATGCCGGCGAGGAAGACCGCGGCGATGGGCGGGGAGATGTACGCCTGCACGCTCTGGAGGTACTGGTAGATCTGCCCCGAGATGAGCCGCATCAGCGGGATCCAGAGCAGCCCGAGCACCACCAGCACCGCCGTCGACGCCTGGCCGACGAGCACCAGGTTCCGCTCCGACGCCGCCGGCCGCAGCTTCTTGTACACGTCCCAGGTGATGAGCGTGGAGCAGGAGTTGAACACCGACGACAGGGAGCTCATGAGCGCCGCCAGCAGGCCGGCGACGACGATCCCGCGGAGCCCCGCCGGGAGCAGCGCCGAGACGAGCGTCGGCAGCGCCTGGTCCGCGCGCGCGAGGGTGATCCGCCCCTGCCGCGCCAGCGCGTAGGCCACCAGCCCCGGGACGACGAAGAGGAACAGCGGCAGCAGCTTCAGGTACCCGGCGAAGATCGCCCCGCGCCGCGCCTCGGTCTGGTTAGGCGCCGACAGCACGCGCTGCACGATGAACTGGTCGGTGCACCAGTACCAGACGCCGAGAATGGGCGCGCCGAACAGGATCCCGGTCCACGGGAAGTCGGGGTCGGAGGCCGGCCGCCACATGTCCAGGAAGCCGGGGCCGAGCTGCCGCGTCATCTCCCCCCACCCGCCGATCGCCCGCAGCCCCGTGAACGTGACGACGAGCGAGCCACCGATCAGCACGAACATCTGGATCATGTCCGTGTAGAGCACCGCGCGCAGCCCGCCGAAGATCGTGTAGACCCCCGTCGCCACGACCACCACCAGCGCCCCGGTCCAGAAGTCGATCCCCATCAGCGCCTCGAACACGATCCCCCCGGCCGCGATCGTGACCGAGATCTTCGTCAGTACGTAGGCGACGATCGACACCGCCGCCAGGTACCAGCGCGCGCCTGACGAGTACCGGCGCTCCAGGAACTCCGGCATCGTGTACACGCCGCTCCGCAGGTAGAACGGCACGAACAGCCAGCCGAGGAGCAGCAGGACGAGCGACGCCAGCACCTCGAACTGCCCCACCGCCACCCCGCTCGCCGCGCCCGTCCCCGCCAGCCCCACCAGGTGCTCCGAGCCGATGTTCGAGGCGAACAGCGACGACCCGACGATGAACCACCCCACGTTGCGGCCGGCCAGGAAGTAGTCGGCCGAGGTCTCGCGCGTCCGCTCCTTCCGCGTAGCCCAGATGGCGACGCCGAAGGTGAGCGCGAAGTACCCGGCGACGACGAGCCAGTCGAGGAGCGTGAGTCGGGACACGGGGCTCTCGGTGAGGGCGGAGGGTCCAGCGGGCGGGCGCAATCGTCCGCAGTCGGGCCGACGCTGTCAAGAGCGGGGGTCGCGGATACGACAACAGCTTACCACGGATGAACACGGATAGGGGCGTGCTCCTATCCGTGTTCATCCGTGTCCTGCTCTTGCCGTACCCGTGTGTGTCCGCGGCCCCCTGGCTGTTGGAACCGCCGCGGCGCTCGGGGTATGTTCAGGGGCCGGCGCACGCCGCGTCTGGTGGGCCCTTACTCGATGGAATCATGAAGCGTCTCTCGACACGACTCCTCGCCGGCGCGGCCGCGCTGCTGGTGCTCGCCACGGGGCCGTCGCTCCGCGCTCAGGAGTCCGGCATCCCGGTCGGCTCGGCGGCGCCGGTGGTGACGGTGGACGGCGTGGACGGCAAGCCCGTGAGCCTCGACCGCTACATCGGCCAGGGGCCGGTGCTGATCGAGTTCTGGGCGACCTGGTGCCCGAACTGCAAGGAGCTGGAGCCCAAGCTCCAGGCGATCCGCGCGAAGTACGGCTCGCGCATCAAGCTGGTCGGCGTCGCGGTCGCGGTGCAGCAGTCGCCGCAGCGGGTGAAGCTCTACGCCGAGAAGCACGCCCTCCCGGTCGAGGTCTTCTACGACCGCACCGGCGCCGCCGCCGAAGCCTACGACGTCCCCGCCACGTCCTACATCGTCGTGCTCGACCGCACGGGCAAGGTGGTCTATACCGGCCTGGGAGGCGACCAGGACCTGGAAGCGGCGGTCAGGAAGGCGCTGTAAAGACGAGGGATGGGGGATGGGGGATGGACTGCGAGATGCTTCTGCAGTTCATCCCCCATCCCCCGTCCCCCTTCCCCGCCGTTAAAAGCGCACCTCGTCGGGCGTCCCGCCGTCCGCCCGGCCGCGCCCGTAGCGCCGCTGGAGGTGCTCCAGGATCGTGATCTCGCGGATCCGACGGCGGAGCTGCGCGGCCGTCTTGGCGGCCTGCGCGGCGAAGCTCAGGGTGTCCCCCAGCTTCTCCAGCTCGGCCGTCGTCTCCTCGTGGGCGGGAGACACGCGACACGCCTCGGCGATCTTCTCGTCGATCTTCTCTTCGAGGTCGTGGAGGATCGGCCGGAGGGCGGCGGACTTCGGTGCTTCCTTCATGAGTACCTCACTGCGGGCGCACGCCGAAGCGACACCCGCGCGCCCCGACCCCCCGCGGAGCTAGTAAGGGCAACGGCCGTGCCGGTAGGACCAGAGCCCTTCTCGAGTCAATCGAGCGCGATCGAATCAGGGGGCCGCGGATACAGACGGGTACGGCAAGGGCAGGACACGGATGAACACGGAGAGGGGCGTGCCCCTATCCGTGTTCATCCCTGTCCTGCTCTTCAGGGATTCAATCGCGCTCGATTGGCTCTAGTCCTACTTGCAG
>DATFPD010000125.1:0-2681 GCA_035265005.1 Gemmatimonadaceae bacterium
TCCTCGGCTTCACGATCGCGGTCGCGACGCTGACCGGCGTCCTGTTCGGCCTCGCCCCGGCGTGGCGCGCCGCGCGGACGAGCCCCCAGGGGGCGATGCGCGCGGCGGGCCGCGGTGTGGTGGAAGGCCACTCGCGCTTCGCCGCCGGCAAGGCGCTGGTCGTCGGGCAGGTGGCGCTGTCGATGGTCCTGGTGGTGGGCGCCGGGCTGCTGCTGGGGACGATGCGGACGCTGACGAGGCTCGACCCGGGCTTCTCGCGCGACGGCGTGCTGCTGGTCTCGGCCCAGGCCCGCGACACGGGCGCGCCTGACGAGGCGCGGCGGGCCGCCCAGCGCGAGCTGCTCCGCCGGCTGCGCGAGATCCCGGGCGTTCGCTCGGCGAGTGCGTCGCTCCTCACGCCGCTCAGCGGGCGGGGGTGGGCCGAGGGGGTCGAGGTGGACGGCTTCACGCCCGCGTCGCGCGGGGACGACCTGGTCTTCTTCAACGCGGTGACCGACCGCTTCTTCGAGACGATGGGCACCGCGCTCGTCGCCGGCCGCGAGTTCGACGACCGCGACCGCGCCGGCGCGCCGCGAGCGGTGGTCGTCAACGAGACGCTGGCGCGCAAGTTCTTCGGCGCCGCGAGCCCGGTCGGGCGGCAGATCGGCCAGCGGCCGCACGGCGACAAGCCGCAGCCGCCGCTGCAGGTCGTCGGCGTGGTGCGCGACGCCAAGTACTCGTCGCTGCGCGAGGGGCCGCGCCCCACGGCGTACGTGCCGCTTGCCCAGGCCGAGCTGTTCGGCTTCTCGCTCGACTTCGAGCTGCGCTCGGCCGAGGGCACGCCGGCGGCGGCGCTGGTGCCGGCGGTCAAGGCGGTCGTCGCCCAGGCCGACCCGCGGATCTCGCTGGAGTTCACGACGCTCGCCGGCCAGCTGGCCGCGTCGCTCACGCGGGAGCGGCTGCTGGCGACGCTCTCCGGCTTCTTCGGCGCCCTCGCGCTCCTGCTGGCGGTGGTCGGGCTCTACGGCACGATGGCCTACGGCGTCGCCCGCCGCCGCACCGAGATCGGCATCCGCCTCGCCCTCGGCGCCGCGCCGGCGCGGGTGCTGCGCATGGTGCTGGGCGAGGCGGGGGTGCTGGTGGCGTCGGGGGTCGCCCTCGGCGCGTTAGGCGCCCTGGCCGCGTCCCGCCTGCTCGCCTCGTTCCTCTTCGGCGTGACGCCGAAGGACCCGACGACGCTCGCCCTCTCCGCCCTCACCCTCGCCGCCGCGGCCGCCGCCGCCGCCGCCGTCCCCGCCTGGCGCGCCGCGCGGCTGGACCCGATGGTGCCGCTGCGGGAGGAATAGCGGCGGTGCGAGGTGCGAGGTGCGAGAGAAGGGCCCCGGGAGGCAGGAGCGTCCCGGGGCCCTTCTCTCGCACCTCGCACCTCACAGCGCCCTATCGCGTGAAGATCACCGCGAACGAGTGCGCCCGCTGGAGGTCGCCGTCTTCCGGGTCGCCGGCCGGGAACTTCCACGCGCGCACGCGCGACAGCATGCACTGCTCGACGACGTGGCCGCTGTCGCCGCCCGACCAGGAGCGGCGGACGATGTCGGCCTTGAGGACGCGGCCGTCGGCGGCGAGGGTCACCGCCACGGTCGCCGAGCCGGCGAGCGTGGGGCTCGCGGCGCGCGTCTCGGCGTAGCAGAACTGGAGCTGCGGCTCCCGGCCGCGCACGAACGTGCCGACGGCCAGCGACCCGCCGCTCGCCGGCTGCGCGGTCGCCGAGACGGACGGCGCGAGGGTGGCCGCGGCCATGGGCATCGAGGAGCGGGCCGGGCCGCCGGAGGCGCAGCCGCTGCCGGCGAGCGCCAGCGTCAGGTACGTGAGGGTCGTCGCATTTCTTCGCACAGATCCTCCGCCAGCGGGTGACGTACGGACTCCCGGCGCGGGGTGGCTTCCGCGCCGGTCCATGGACAACGACCCACCCGGCCTCCGCGTCACGCCCGCGCCGCATCTCCCACGAACCGTGCCGGCGATGTGCGACGCGCGTCACACCGCGCCCCCCTGCCGGTCGGCTTTGCCGAAGAGCGAATCGACCACAGAGGCACAGAGAACACAGAGGAAGAGCACCAAGGAGATCGTCCCTCTGCCGGGAGGAGATGCTGAACTGCCGGGGGAGGACCCCGAGGCCGCGGCCCCTTTCAAGGCTCTACACATCTCGTCCCGGCAGGGGGACCCCGCTCCCGTGTGCAGTCCCTCTGTGTTCTCTGTGCCTCTGTGGTCGATTCGCTCTTCGGCAAAGCCGACCGGCAGGGGGCCCGGACCGGTGTGCCCGTCCTCGGCGCCTCGGCGCCTCTGTGGTGGACCCTTTTTCAGCGCGTCCCGGCCCCGATGCCACGACGCCGAAGAATGACCCACGTAGCAGCGAGTCCCCCGGCCCATATGCCGAGGTACGAGCAGGCGAGGTCGCCCGCCGAGAGCGTGCGCGTGGGGAAGCGCGCCTGCGACAGCTCCTCGGCCGTGATCGCGACGGCGAGCAGCAGGCTGCCGAGTCGCACCAGGGCGACGCCGCCCGGACGCCAGCGCCGGCCGCGCAGCGCGAGGTTCAGCACGAGCGAGAGCGCGCCGAGCAGGAGGACGTGCCCCACTTTGTCGCCGGCGGGCCAGTCGTAGAGCCGGCGCACCCACGCCGGCAGCGCCCCGCGGTCCGCCGCGACGAC
>DATFPD010000126.1:0-8301 GCA_035265005.1 Gemmatimonadaceae bacterium
TGGCGAAAGGCATCCGCTTCTACGAGACCGGCGCCCCGGAGGTGCTCCGCTGGGAGTCGCTCCCGGTCGGTGATCCGGGTACCGGTGAGGTGCGGGTCCGCCACGTCGCCGTCGGCCTGAACTTCGCCGACACCTACTTCCGCACCGGGCTGTACCCCGCCCCCCTCCCCGCGGGCATGGGCGTCGAGGCGGCCGGCGTCATCGAGGCCGTCGGCCCCGGCGTCACCGACTTCGCCGAGGGCGACCGGGTCACCTACACCGGCAGCCCGCTGGGCGCCTACAGCACCGAGCGCGTCATGGACGTCGGCCCGCTGATCAAGCTGCCCGACACGATCCCGTTCGAGACCGCCGCAGCGATGACGATGCGCGGGCTCACCACCTCCTACCTGCTCCGTCGCATCGCCGACCTGAACGCCGGTGACACGGTCCTGCTGCACGCCGCGGCCGGCGGCGTCGGCCTCCTGCTCTGCCAGATCGCGTCGCGGCAGCGCGGCGCTCGCGTGATCGGCACCGTGTCCACCGAGGAGAAGGCGGCGCTCGCGCGCGAGGCCGGTGCCTCGGACGTCATACTGTACACGAGACAGGACTTCGTCGCCGAGGTGAAGCGCCTCACCGGCGGCGCGGGCGTGCAGGTGGTCTACGACTCGGTGGGCCGCACGACCTTCGACAAGAGCCTCGACTGCCTGGCGCGGCGCGGGCTGCTCGCGCTGTTCGGCCAGTCGAGCGGCCCCGTCCCGCCGCTCGACCCGCAGCTGCTCAATCAGAAGGGGTCACTCTACCTGACGAGGCCCAACCTCGCCCACTACGCCGTGCCCCCCGCCGAGCTGCGCGAGCGGGCCGGCGAGCTGCTGGCGTGGATCGCCCGCGGCGAGCTCTCGCTCCGCATCGACGCCGAGCTTCCGCTCGCCGAAGCGGTCGAGGCGCACCGGCGGCTGGAGTCGCGCGAGACGACGGGGAAGCTTCTGCTCATCCCATGACTTCGTAATTGAACCACAGAGGACACGGAGGGCACCGAGGGAGCGCCGCTCTGCCGGGAGGAGCCCTACCGGTCTGGATGCGCTCCCTCGGTGCCCTCTGTGTCCTCTGTGGTTCAATCCATACGCACTGTCTGTCTCGAGGAGGCAAATGAGAGCGACGAGAACTCTGCTGATACTGCTCGCCGCGGCAACGCCGGCCGCCGCGCAGGACACGGTGCGCTTCACGCACACGACGCAGGCGCCGACGTTCGCAGGTCGGCGAGACGACGGTGAGGGAAGGGGGTCGGGGGTGAACCCTTCCCCTTCGCTGCGCTCAGGGTCAGGGCAGGCTGTCAGCGGTAGCACTTCATCCCCCATCCCCCGTCCCCCATCCCCTCTCACCCTGGAGCGACGATGAATGAAGAGACCTTCAACCTCGACCTCCGCAAGTTCCTCAAGAAGTTCGGCGTCGCCGCGCAGCACGAGATCGAGCTGGAGGTGCGCGACGCGATGGAGACCGGGCTGCTCAAGGGCGACGAGCCGCTCAGCGTCCGCGCGCGGCTCGAGATCGACGGGATCGGGGAGGTGCTGGTGGTGGAGGGAGTGATCGGGCTGGAATGAAGAGGGATGGGGGATGGGGGACGGGGAAGGGTTCATCCCCCGTCCCCCATCCCCCTTCCCTCTACCGTGACGGCTTCGGCCGTGCCCGGAACTGCTCGTACAGCCGCGTGTGGCGGTCGGTCAGCGGGACCATCTGGCCGCGGATGAAGAGGTACTTGGGGACGCTGCGCACGTCGAGCGGGTTGCCGGTGGTGACGAAGAGGTTCGCCACCTTGCCGCGCTCGATGGTGCCGAGCCGGTCGGCGACGCCCCAGATCTCGGCCGGGTTGATGGTGAGGGCGCGGAGCGCCTCCAGCGTGTCGAGGCCGTACGCCGTGGCGAGCGCCGCCTGGTACGGCAGGTTGCGCACGTTCGACGCCTCCTCGGTCTGGAAGGCGATCTTCACCCCGGCGCGCGCCAGCACCCCCGGGTTCGCGTAGATCTCGTCGTACGGCTCCTCGGCGTCGTCAGGCGACTCCGACGTCGGGCCGACGATCACCGGGATCCGCCGGGCGGCCAGCGTGTCGGCGAGCCGCCAGGCCTCGTTCGCGCCGCGCAGGACCACCTTGAGCCCGAAGCTGTCCGCCAGCGCGAGCACGCCGCGGATCTGCTCGGCCGAGTTGACGTCGAACACCACCGGGAGCTGCCCGCGGAGCACCGGGATCATCGCCTCCATCGCCAGGTTCGTCCGCGGCGCGCCGGCCGCGGCGCTCCCGGTCCGGCCGCGGACGTCGGCGTAGGCGCGCGCGTCCGCCAGGTAGCTCTTGAGGAGCCGCACCTGCCGGTTGTACTCCTCGCGCCGCTCGGCGTCCGAGCGCTGCTGGCCGAAGCCGCCGAAGCCCCCGCCGCCGCGCCGGCCGGCGGAGACCGTCGGGTAGGTCATGACCATCGCCGCCTGACGCTTCACCGCCATCTCGCCCGGCGTCCAGCCGCTCAGGTCCACCAGCGACGCCTGCCCACTCACGATCCCGCCCCGCGCCGCGGTGAGCGCGGTAGTGACGCCGTTCACCCGCGTCACCGGGATCAGCTCCGAGTGCGCGTTGACGGCGGTGAGCGCCACGTTGTGCGGGTTGAAGTCGCCCACCTCCTCGGTGTCCACGCCCCCCGGCACCGACGAGATCTCGGTCAGCCCGAGCTGCGTCCCCGAGTCGATCAGCCCCGGGTACACGTACATCCCGCTGGCGTCGATCACCGTCGCGTCGGCGGGCACCTGGACGGAGCTGCCAGCCCCCACCGCCTCGATCCGCCCGTCGCGGATCACCACCGTCCCGTTAGGTATCGGCGCCCCGGCGATCGGGACGACGGTCGCGTTGCGGATGGCGTAGGCGGCGGCTGCGCCGCCGGGAAGGGGGACCGGGGATGGGGGACGTACGGTCCCCTGTCCTGGTTGCGCCGTCGCCGCCGCTGCCGGCATCGCCACGAAGCAGACGACGGCGCGCAGGGCTCGACCGGAAATCCCCCATCCCCCTTCCCTCATCCCCCATCCCTTCTTCTCGTTTCGCATCACTCCTCCTCCATCGCGCTGACCGGCGTCTTCACCGGCTGCTGCTTCTTGAGCTGCTCCATCAGCCACTCCAGCGTCGGGGCCGTGGCGCGGTCGAAGAACACGCGCCCGTCGATCAGCGTCATGTCGACGCGCGAGGCCGGGGCGAAGGGGTGGCCGTTGAAGATCGCCAGGTCGGCGTCCTTACCGACGTCGATCGAGCCGGTGAGCTTGTCGACGCCGAGCTGCAGCGCCGGGTTGAGCGTGATCATGCGCAGCGCCTGCTCCTCGGACGCGCCGCCGTAGTGCATCGCCTTCGCCGCCTCCTGGTAGAGCCGCCGCGCCCGCTCGTCGGAGTCGGAGTTGATCGAGACCACCACCCCGCGCTCGGCCATCAGCGCCGCGTTGTGCGGGATCGCGTCCCACGCCTCCAGCTTGTACGCCCACTCGTCGGCGAAGGTCGACGCGCCGCTCCCCGCCGCCGCCAGCTCGTCGGCCACCTTGTAGCCCTCCAGCACGTGCTGGAAGCTCGCCACGCGGAAGCCGAAGTCCTTCGCCACGCCGAGCATCATCAGGATCTCGTCGGCGCGGTAGGAGTGGCAGTGCACCAGCCGCTTCCCCTCCAGCACCTCCACCAGCGCGTCGAGCTGGAGGTCCTTGCGCGGCGGGACGGGGGCGGCCTGCCCCTTCCTGAGCCCCTTCACCGCGCGGTCGTACGCCTGCCACTCGGCGCGGTACTCCTGGGCGCGGGTGAAGGCGTCCCGCAGCAGCTCCTCGACGCCCATCCGCGTGCGCGGGTAGCGCTGGCGGACGTTGAGCCCGGGGACCTGCGGCCGGTTGGTCTGCCGCACGTTCTCACCTAACGCGAACTTGATCCCCGGCGGCGCGCCCTGGAACATGAGGCTGTCGGCCGGCAGCCCCCAGCGGATCTTCACCACCGCGTTCTGCCCGCCGATCGTGTTCGCCGAGCCGTGGAGGATGTTGAGCGTCGTCGTCCCGCCCGCCAGCTCGCGGTAGAGCCCGATCGCGTCCTGGCGCAGCACGTCGCTCATCCGCACCTCGGCGGTGATCGAGTTCGTGCCCTCGTTGATCGCCTCGCCCGAGCTGTGCGAGTGCGCGTCGATGATCCCGGGGGTCACGTACTTCCCCGTCCCGTCGATCACCCGCGCCCCCGCCGGCACCGCCACGTCCGGCCCCACCGCCGCGATCTTGCCGTTCCGGATGACGATCGTCCCGCGCTGGATCGTCCCGTGGCTCGCCGTCATGATCGTCGCGTTGGTGATGGCGACGAGTGTGGCCGCGGGGGGCACGGGGAAGGTGACGGGGGAAGGGGGACGAGATGCTTCCGCCCCCTGCGCCGCCGCCCGCAGCGAGCCCGTGACCAGCATGCCTAGCGAGAGGAGTCCGGTGCCGAGCCGGGAGGCCCGCGTCCCCCATCCCGCATCCCGCATCCCTGCCGTTCTCATGGCTTCCTCTCCGCCGTGAAGTTCCTCGCCGCGCCGCCCTCGCCGAAGGTGGCGGTGCCGGTGATGCGGTCGCCGTCCACCTTGCCGGCGAACGTGATCGTCGTCGTCTGGCCGCGCATGGGGAGCGTGACGCTCCACGCCACCGTGCCGTCCGCGCCCGCGCGGCCGTCGGTGATCGACACCGTGCCGGTCTGCGCCGCCAGCGTCCCGTCGAGCGTCGCGCCGGTCTGCGTCAGCTCGAGCGTCTGGCGGATGGCGCCGCGCGCCGTCTCCATGGAGATGTCCCAGGTGCCGGTGAGCGGGCCGGCGTTCGCCGGCCGCGGACGCGGCTCGCTCGGCGCGGCGGCTTGATTGCCGCCGCCGCCCGGGCGCCCGCGCCCGCCGCCGGCGCGACCGCCGCGCCCGTCGCCCTGCTGCTGCGGCGGCGCCTCCACCACCTCGTAGCGGATGCCGTCCACGAACACCGTGCGGATCTTCGCGCGCTCGTCCAGGAGGTGCGTGTCGCCCTCGACCACCACCAGGTCGGCGGCCTTGCCGGCCTCGATGCTGCCGAGCTGCGCGCCGACGCCCGCCGCCTCGGCGGCCCGCACGGTCAGCGCCTCGAGCGCGACCTCGCGCGGGAGCCCCGCGGCGACCGCCTTGCGCACGTTCGACAGAAAGTCCGCCGGACGCAGCCCGCCCGAGGCGAGGGCGAAGCGGACGCCCGCCTGGTGCAGCGCCGCCGCGTTCCCCTCCACCAGCCGCCGCCCCGCGCTGTCGGCCGAGGCGCTGTCGTTAGGGTCGTGGCGCACCGTGCCGCGGTAGGACCATCCCACCGCCTGCGACGGCCGCGGGAAGTCCACCGACACCACCGCCGGCCCGCCCGCGCGCTTGAGCGCGTCGACCGCGCGGAAGCCCTCCGTGGCGCCGACGACGGAGAGCTTGAGGTTGAACTCCCGCGCGATCTTCTCGGCGCGCCGGATCTCGTTCTCGTTGCTCGCCGCGAAGAACACCGGCATCTGCCCCTTCACCGCCGGCACCAGCGCGTCGAGGTCGGGGTCGTACGACGGCCGCGTGGTCCCGCGCCCGCCGCTCGCCTGGTAGCGGTCCATGAGCTGCGCGTGCCGCTGCGCGTCGTAGAACGCCTGCCGCTCGTACGCGATCACGCCGAGCAGCGTCCCGGGGTAGCGGCCGGCCACGCCCTGGAAGCCCATGTGCAGCGCCACCGGGGACTTCACCACCCAGCTGGTGAGCGAGTCCTCGCGCGTCGGCACGAGCGCCGACTGCCCGCGGAACGCGCCGCGCGTCGGCGCCACGAGCACGGCCGTGATCCCGGCGTCGCGCAGCGCGCGCACGTCGCTCGCCTGCGGCCGGATCTCGTTCGCCACCATGCGGCCGGGCTCGAGCCCCACCGGCTGCGGGGCGCCCTGCTGCTCGCCCCGTCCGCTGCCCGCCTGCGCCAGCAGCGCCGCGGCGAATCCGCCGCTACCCCCGCCGCCCCCCGGCCCGCCCTGCGGCTGCGGCAGCCCGAGCGAGCTGGTGAGGTCGATGATCCCGGGGTAGACCGTGCGCCCGGCCAGGTCCACCACGCGCGCGTCCGGCGGCGGCGCGACGTTGGCGCCGACCGCCTCGATCATCCCGTTGCGGATGACGATCGTGCCTTTCGCGATGGTGCCCTTGGTGACGGTCTCGATCCGGGCGTTGGTGAGCGCCCACGTGTCGTTCTGGGCGCGGGCGGTCTCCGATGGAGCGAGCAGAAACGCGCCGAGCGCGACGGGCAGGAGCCCGCGGGCGGCGCGCGGCGGTGGCAGACAGGGGGGCATGCAGCGTCTCCGGACTGCGGTGGGGGTGGGGGTGGGGAAGTGGATCGGCTCGAGCTCACGGCGCCAGCAACGGCAACGGCTTTGACAGGATTGACAGGATGCACAGGATCACAGCGGATGGACGCCGCTCGGGACGCGCTAGCTTCCCGGGGCCGTCCACCCAGTTCACCATCCTGTCCATCCTGTCGTAGTTCATCCTGTCAAAGTCGTTGCCATGACTGGACGAGGCTCACGAAAGCGTGTCGACGCCGGGGGCCGGCCAGGCGCGTCGTGACTCTTACGCAGTCCCGCGGCGAAGTGCTGGCGGTGGTGCGGGGGACCCACGACTACCAGGTGCGAATCCAGGCGCGCGGAGACCGTGTGCTGGCGTACTGCTCCTGACCGGCGTGGGCGGACGGGCTCCTCACCGGGCTCGCCGCTGGCGACGTGCGGCTGCGCGAGCGGCTCTACCTGAGCCTGGCGCGCTCGCGGACGTCGGGTGCGGATGCGGTGGTGAATGCCTACCGTGGCGCGCTCGACCGGATTCGCGCCGGCGCGGAGGCGGGGGCGGTGGCGGAGGGGGCGCTGGAGTGGGTGGATGATGACGAGGGGTACTTGGGGAATGTCGTCTTCCGGCTGGAGAGCACGCGGCGCAGGTAGCTGACTGCCGCGGCCCGAACAACACCACAGCTCGAGCACGACTTGGCGATACATCGCGAAGTCGTATAGACTGTATATACGGTGTTCGCCGGTTCCCACGAGTGGAGGATCACGTGAAGCGGAAACAGGAGCGGGTCGCCGCGCTCTTCACGAACGGCGGCAGCCAGGCGGTTCGGCTCCCGAAGGAGTTCCGGTTTGACGGAGACGCGGTGCGCATCAGAAGGGAGGGTGACGCGGTGATCCTCGAGCCGCTGGGCCCGCGCCCGTGGCCTGCCGAGTACTGGGATCGGCTCGCCAGCTTGCCGCCGCTGTCCGAAGACTTCGCGGCGCCCGATCCGCTGCCGCCGTCCACGCATCGTGATGCTCTGCTCGGCGGCTTCGACGAGGCGTGAGGTATGTCCTGGACACCGACGCCTGCATCTGGGTGCTGCGGGGCCGGGCGCCGGTCGTGTCGCGCGTTCGCGCGCAGGCAGCGGGCGACGTCGCCGTGACTGCAATGACGGAGGCGGAGCTCCGCTACGGCGCGCTGAACAGCAGCAACCCGGCAGGCGATCTCGCGCGCGTCGAGGCGCTGCTCTCCGATCCGGTTGCGTGTCTGCCGTTCGACCGCGACGCGGCGGTCTGGCACGCGCAGCTCCGCCACGCGCTGCGGGCGCAGCCGATCGGCGAGCGGGACCTCGTGATTGCCAGCATCGCGATGGCCAACCGGTGCGCGATCGTCACCGGAAACGCGCGGGAGTTCGGGCGCGTGCCGGGCCTGGCGGTCGAGGACTGGACGCGGGGCTGACCAGCGCGCAGACCGCTCCACACCCTCGTCAGGCGCCTGGTGCCTAGCGACGACAAGGCGGATGGGCTATCGTGTTCCGGCGACGCTCCCCGACTGGGCGCTCGGAGTACTTGGCGGAGGGCCGACCGTGAACGTCTACGTGTATCCGACCGACTGGAGTTGGTACGGATTCCTGAGCACGCAGCCTCAGCTGGATGAGGTCAATTTCTGGCGGCCCGGAGGCAAGCAAGCATTCACCCGCCTCACCGCCGGCGACCTGTTGCTCTTCCGATTGCGTTCGCCTGCCAGCGCGATTGCAGGCGGCGGGTTCTTCGTCCACTTCTCTTTTGCGCCGCTCATCAAAGCGTGGGAAGCATTCGGCGTGAAAAATGGCACGCCGGACTACGAGAGCTTCCTGCGTCTCATCGCGAGCTACAAGGAGCTCGGCGAGCACCCGGAGAGGGCGGCCGACTCGACCATCGGGTGCGTCATTCTAGCCGCTCCGTTCTTCCTGCCGCGTGCGCAATGGCATCCCGTCCCGGGCGACTATCCGATCAACAACCCGCAAGGGCACCGGTACGATGCCGCA
>DATFPD010000127.1:0-3859 GCA_035265005.1 Gemmatimonadaceae bacterium
AGGATGCGCCCGCGGCCGGCGCCGAGCGCCGAGCGGACGGCCAGCTCGCGCTGCCGCGCCGTGGCGCGGGCGAGCAGCAGGGAGGCGATGTTGACGCAGGTGATGAGGAGGACGAACGCCACCGCGCCCAGGAGGACGAGCAGCGGGCGCCGGACCTCGCCCAGCAGCGCGTCCCGCACCGGGAGCACCGTCACGTCCGTCCACCCCTTCGCGTCCGGCTCCCGCTCCGCGATCCGGCGTGAGACCGCCGCCAGCTCGTCGTGCGCCTGGGCCAGGGTCGCCCCCGGCGCCAGCCGGCCCACGACGTCCAGGAAGCGGCTGGCGCGCTGCCGGCCGACGGCGTTCGCCGGGATCGTCGAGAGAGGAATCCAGAAGTCGATCCGCTCGGCGGGGAAGGTGAAATCCGGCGCCATCACGCCTAGGACGGTGTGCGGGTTTCCGTCGAGGATCAACGCGCGGCCGACGATCGCGGGGTCGCCGCCGAAGCGACGCTGCCAGAGGCCGTGGCTCAGCACCATGTAGCGGTCGTTGCCGGCTACCGCCTCCTCGGGGCGAATCGTGCGCCCCAGCGCCGCCGGCGTGCGCAGCGTCTCGAAGAAGCGGGGCGTGAAGAACGCGCCCTCCAGGCGCTCGGGGGTGCCGACGCCGGTGAGGTCCGCGCCGCTGCCGCCCGGCTGGTACCAGTATCCCGCGAGCGACGCGAACTGGCGGGTCGCCGACTCCCACTCCAGGAAGTCGGGCTCGGAGACCGAGGACCTGGGCTCGTTCTCCGCCGGGTTCGCG
Organism: Gemmatimonadaceae bacterium; assembly: GCA_035265005.1. Lineage (GTDB taxonomy): Bacteria > Gemmatimonadota > Gemmatimonadetes > Gemmatimonadales > Gemmatimonadaceae > DATFPD01. The sequence continues at coordinate 784 of DATFPD010000127.1, forward strand.
TGCCACACCCGCACGACCTGCTCGGCGGCGGGGAAGGGGAGGGGGCGGAGCAGCACGCCGCGCACGACGCTGAAGATCGCCGTGTTGGCGCCGATGCCGAGCGCCAGCGTGAGCAGCGCCACGAGCGCGAAGCCGGGCGCCGAGCGCAGGGAGCGCAGTGCGTAGACGAGGTCCTGCTTCAGCTCGAGCATCATCGTCATGTGTCGTGATTCCCGTTCGCGACGCACGTCCTGGTCGCGGCAGTAGTGTCGGGTGAACTCGATGTCCCCGAAGCGCTGGGCGGCCACGCGGCGCGCCTCGTCGGCGGACAGGCCCGCCGCCATCAGCGCTTCCGCCTTGCGCGCGAGGTGGAAGGCCAGCTCGTCGTCCACGTCCTCGGCGACCTGGCGCGCGGTGCGCCAGGGGAGGCGGAACACGAGCCGCGCGCGGGGAATGCGGGCCACGGCGCGCTCAGGCCAGGTCCAGGACCTTGAACAGCACCGCCATGTACTGGCGCAGCTCGGCGACTTCGGTCCGCAGCTGCCGCCGGCCGGCCGAGGTGAGGCTGTAATACTTGGCGCGGTGGTTCTTCTCGGAGATCGCCCACTGCGCCTCCACCAGCCCCTTCCGCTCGAGCCGGTGGAGCGCCTGGTAGAGCGCCGCGTCCTCGACGGCGAGCGCGCCGTCGCTGCGCTCGTTGATCCAGCGCGAGATGTCGTAGCCGTGCATGGACGACCAGGCGAGCGTCCGGAGGAGGAGCACGTCCACCGTTCCCCGCAGCAATCCGAGCGACTGTTCCGCCATCACCACCTCGCGAAGGGATACCTCACGTTGTGAGACACTCAGAACGTGAGATACGTTGCCGGGGGGTCAGGCGTCGTCGTCGTCCGCCTCCGGCGGCGGGTCGCCCAGCCAGAACCGCGGCCCCGGGCCGGCGGCGGCCGCCCGGTCGGCGGGGTTCAGGATGTGGCAGCGCTTCAGCGACAGGCAGCCGCATCCGATGCAGTCGGTGAGCCCGCGGCGCAGCCGCTCCAGCTCGGCGATCCGCTCGGCGATCCGCTCGCTCCACGTCGCCGACAGCCGCGCCCACTCGGCGCCGCTCGGCGCGCGGTCGGACGGCAGCTTCGCCAGCTCGCCGCGGATCTCGTCCAGGGTGAGCCCCACGCGCTGGGCGAAGACGATGAACGCGACGCGGCGCGTGGTGGCGCGCGGGTAGCGCCGGTGGCCCGCCCCGGTGCGCTCGGAGCGGATCAGCCCGCGGTCCTCGTAGAAGCGCAGCGCGGAGGTTGCGACGCCGGTGCGCGCCGCCAGCTCGCCGACGGTCAGCGGCCTCGCGAACGCTCTCCACTCCTCGGGTGCTCCGGGCGTCTGCATGGCCGCGCAAGGTAGGAGCGCCCGCCCTTGACTTCAAGTGCGGTTGAAGGATTAGCATCCCTCCCGCGCGCTGCATTTCACGTCGCCCGCGCCGCGACCTTCATTCTCCACACACTGCAATGACGATCGAGATCTTCGTGCTGCGGCTGGTCCACGTGCTGGGAGGCATCTTCTGGGTCGGCACCGCGCTCTTCATGTCGCTCTTCCTCGCCCCCGCGCTCGCGGCGTCAGGCCCGAGCGCGGGACAGATCGTCGGAACGCTGCAGCGCCGTGGGCTGATGAAGCTGCTCCCACTCGTCGCGGTGCTGACCATCGCCTCCGGCATGCGTCTGATGTGGATCACCTCGGCGGGGCTGTCGTCGGCCTACTTCGCCAGCGCGACCGGGCGCACGCTCGCCGGCGCGGGGGTGGCCGCGGTCGGGGCGTTCTTCGTCGGGCTCTTCGTGAGCCGCCCCGCGGGCATGCGCTCGGCGCGGCTCGCCGCCTCGCTCGCCGGCGCGCCGGAGGAGCAGCGCGCGTCGATCGCGAGCGAGATCGCGAGGCTGCGGCGGCGCAACGAGGTCGGGAGCAATGTGGTGGTGGCGCTGCTCGTGCTCGGCGCCGCGGGGATGGCGGTCGCGCGGTACCTGCGCTGAGTGCGGCGCGGCGCGGCGCGCGCCGTCGCTCGGCGGATTCGTCATGGACGCGGGCGGAGGAATGGCCTATCGTTGTCCCCGCCCGGCCCCGAGCCAACAGTTCTCGTCCGCATTCCGGTCGGACGCGCGCTAGTACGGAAGTAGTGGGCGGCGGCGCTCGCCGAGTCCCGACCGTCCCGCCGTCCCTCCCCGAGAGGCGCCATGACGCGCACGCCGCGGTCCGGTGCGTTCTTTCCCTCGCGCATCCGCCATGCGCGCCTCGCCGTGCTCTTCGCCTGGGCGAGCGCTTACCCGGGGATCGCGCCGGCGCAGGCGCGCGAGCACCTCGGCCTGACGCCGCCGGCCGGCGCGACGTTCCCGCCGATCCATGTGAACGACAACCGCATCGCGGCGGGCCGGCTGGAGAACGGCGTGTTGACACTCCGGCTCGAGGTGCGCGCCGGGACCTGGTTCCCGGAGGACGACGAGGGTCCGGGGGTAGGCGTGTACGCGTTCGCCGAGGAGGGCGGGGCGCTGCTCAACCCGGGCCCCCTCATCCGGGTGCCGCAGGGGACGGTGATCGCGGCCACCATTCGGAATGCCCTGGTGGGCGACACGATCACCGTGTCCGGCCTCGGCGACCGGCCGGGGCGGGGGGGCGACGGGGCCGAGGTCTTTCGGGTGGCGCCCGGCGGCGTACACGCCGTCCGCTTCACGGCCGGCGCCGCGGGGACCTACTTCTACGCCGCGCAGACCACCGGCGCGCGGGCATTGACCTTCCGCAGCGGGCACGACAGCCAGCTGAACGGCCTCCTGCTCGTGGACCCACCTAACGTGGAGGGGCCGCCGCGCGACCGGGCCTTTCTAATCTCCTGGTGGAACGAGTCGCGGGCCGCGGGGGCCTCCGCCGGCGCGCCGACGCGGCACACGATGGTCATCAACGGCCGTCCGTGGCCGAAGACGGAGCGCTTCGAGCCGACGGTGGGCGACACGCTGCGCTGGCGGTGGGTGAACGTCACGGAGATGCACCACCCGATGCATCTCCACGGCTTCTACTACACCGTGGAGAGCGGCGGCGAGCAGACGCGCGACTCGGTCTACGCGCCGGG
>DATFPD010000128.1:0-18993 GCA_035265005.1 Gemmatimonadaceae bacterium
GCTCCAGAAACGCCACCGGAGCTCGCGTCTGAATCGTCCCAGGCTCGGCACGTCAGCGTTTCTCGTACAGGACCTTGGAGACGGCGGTGGTGAAGTGCGTCCACTGCGCGAGCTCCAGCTTGAGCCGGGCGCGTCCCGTGCTCGTTAGGCGGTAGAACTTCACCTCCCGCCCCGTCTCCGACTTGCCCCACTCGGCCTCGATCCACCCTTTGCGCTCCATCCGGTAGAGCGCGGGGTAGAGCGAGCCCTCGCCGATCTGGAGCGCGTCCTCGGTGGCGTCCTGGAGCCACCGCGCGATGGCGTACCCGTGCCGCGGCCCCCACGAGAGGGTCTTGAGCACGAGCGTGTCGAGCGTCCCGTGCAGCAGCTCGGTCGGATCAGCCATGCGCCGTGTGCCTTGATAATCGAGGTATGCGGGGCAGGATACGACGGGACGCCTCGATAGTCAAGGCGTACACGGCGATTCGCGAATCGCGAATCAGCCCTTCGGCAGCCGCAGCGTGAACGTGCTCCCCACGCCGAGCTGGCTCTCGACCGTCAGGTCGCCGCCCATCGCGCGGGCCAGGTCGCGGGCGATGGCGAGGCCGAGTCCGGTGCCGCCGGCCGTGCGGGTGAGCGACGCGTCGAGCTGCACGAAGGGCTCGAAGATCCGCTCGAGCTGGTCGGCGGGGACGCCGCGCCCCGTGTCCGCCACGCGCAGGAGCGCGCGCTCCGCCTCGCGCTCGCACGTGACCGTGATGCGGCCGCCGGACCCGGTGAACTTGGTCGCGTTCGACAGGAGGTTGACGACGATCTGCCCCAGCTTGTCGCGGTCGGCCAGGGCCACGACGTCCTCCGGACACGCCGGCCGCTCGAGCGTCAGCCCCTTCGCCGCCGCCTGCGGCTCGACGCCCGCGAGCACCGACTCCACCACCTCGCGCAGCACGACCGGGGCGATCTCGTAGCTGACCCCGCCGGCCTCGAGGCGCGCGAAGTTCAGCACGTCGTTGATCAGCGACAGCAGGTTCTGCTGGCTCCGGCGCACGCGCTGGAGGTCCTGCTCCTGCTCGCCGCTGACCGGTCCGCGGAGTCCCATCAGGATGAGGTCGACGTAGCCGCCGATGGCGTTGAGCGGGGTGCGCAGCTCGTGGCTCATCACGGCGAGGAACTCCGACTTGGCGCGGCTCGCCGCCTCCGCCTCCTGCCGGCGCTGCCGCAGCTCGGCGGCCTGCGCCTGCATGCGCTCGAGGACCTGCCGCAGGTCCTCGGTCCGCCGCTCCGCCGCCTCGCGCGCCGTCTCCTCGGCGGCCAGCCGCCGCGCGTCCTCGATCGCCCGCGCCTGGAGCGCCTGCCGCTCGGTGAGGTCGCGCGTGACCTTGGCGAAGCCGAGCAGCGTCCCGTCGGTGTCCCGGAGCGCGGTGATGATGACGTTCGCCCAGAAGCGGGTGCCGTCCTTCCGGATGCGCCACCCCTCGTCCTCAACGCGCCCCTCCGCCGCCGCCACCCGCAGCTCGCGCTCGGGCTTCCCCGCCGCCCGCTCCTCGGCGCCGTAGAAGACCGAGAAGTGCTGGCCGATGATCTCGTTGGCCCGGTAGCCCTTGAAGCGCTGGGCGCCGGCGTTCCAGGTGAGGACCCGGCCGGTGGGGTCGAGGGCGAAGATGGCGTAGTCCCGAACGCTCTCGACGAGCAGCCGAAAGAGGTCCGGGCCCAGCCCCATGGCGCCGTGCGGCGAGGGGAGCCCGTCCCTCTCTCGTCGCGGCGGCTGCGAGTCGGGGTCGAAGGACATCGCTGGTGGCAGGCGCACGAATGGATGGCAGCGGACGAGCCGGTGTCCCGTCCGCGTCAGGGAACGCCCTACGTTGCCGCGACAGTCTAGTGGGCCTGCACGTCACGGTCCAGCGGCCGGCCCCGGGCCCGGTGCGGTGCGGTGCAGTGCGGTGCGGTGCGGTGCCCGGCCTAACGATACCCCGGGGGGCGGCGCCCCGGTTCCCTCCCCCGACCGCCGCGGCTATATCTCCCGACCCCTCACAACACCGGAGCCGCGGATTGGACGCCAGAGCGCAGCGATTCGTCGAGCGCATGGGACTGCTGACGGAGGTCGACGGCCTGCCGCGTACGGCGGGGCGGATCTTCGGCTACCTCATGCTCTCCCCCGGGGAGTCGTCGCTCGACGAGCTGGCGGAGGTGCTGGGGGTGAGCAAGGCGAGCGTGAGCACCGAGGCGCGCCGCCTGGAGGAGATGGGGCTGCTGGAGCGGCGCGGCCGCCCCGGCGACCGGCGCGACTACTACTCGATCGCCCCCGAAAGCTTCCGCCGCTCGCTGGAGAAGCGCATCGAGGCGCTGCGCCGCTTCCACGAGATTCTCGAGGAGGCCCGCGCGATGCCGAACGCCAGCCCGGTGGTCCGCGAGCGCCTGGCCGAGTGGGAGGAGGTGCACGAGCACATCCTGGCGTCGTTCACGGACATGCTGGACAGGTGGAAGGGGCGCAAGAAATCATAACATTCAGTATTGACTTAACGTACTGAACGTTTATAATTCGCCCCATGGATGCCAGCTATCAGCAGTTCGTGGATCGGGTCGGCATGCACTGGGAGAACGAGGGGCTGCCCCGCATCGCCGGGCGGATCTTCGGGTTCCTCTTTCTGCAGGCGGAGCCGTGCTCGCTCGACGAGATGGCCGACGGGCTCGGCGTCAGCAAGGCCAGCGTCAGCACCGACGCGCGGCGGCTGACGCAGCTCGGGCTCCTCGAGCGCGCGAGCCGGCCGGGCGACCGGCGGGACTATTACGCCATCTCCCCCGACACGCCGGTCACCGCGATGCGGCTCAAGCTCCGCAGCATGGAGCGCTTTCGGCGGCTGGTACACGGCGCGCTCTCGCTCCCCGGCACCGACCCTGCGGTGCGGGAGCGCCTCGAGAAGTTCGACAGGGTGCACGAGATCATCGTGCAGTCCACCACCGGGCTGATCGAGCGACTCGAGCAAGTCGGGCGCTCGGGGCTCACCTCCCGCCCTTCGGGCGTAGCAGGCAGCGAATCGTGATCACACGCTCCACGGCGGCCGCCCTCGCCCTGGGCGCGGCCGCCTGCATCGCCGGCGCCCTCGCCGCCACCCCGGCCGCGGCCCCCGCGCAGGAGGTGCCGTCGCGCACCGCGCCCGCCGCCGCCGACACCGCCGACACGGTCGGCCTCACCCTCGGCGACGCGATCGCGCGCGCGACCACGCAGAGCCAGGAGGTGCGCCTCGCGCGCTCGCAGGTGGAGCTGGCCGACGCGCAGGTCCGCGCCGCCCGCGCCGCCGCGCTCCCGCAGCTCGACGCCCAGCTCGGCTACACGCGCACCATCCAGTCGCAGTTCACCAGCGGCGGCGGCGGCGGCTTCACCATCCCCGACTCGCTCAAGTTCGAGCCGAACGCGGACGCCCCGCTCGAGGAGCGGATCGGCTACCTCGAGAAGAACGCCGGCAAGGCCGCGTACCCGACCGCCTACAACGTCCTCGGCTCGCTCTTCAGCAACCTGCCGTTCGGTCGTCTGAACCAGTACACCGCTACGCTCAGCGGCTCGCAGCCGCTCTACGCCGGCGGGCGCGTGGGCGCGGCGCTGCGCATCGCCGGCGAGTACCGCGAGTCGGCGCGCCTGGGGCTGCGGGAGCAGGAGGCCGACATCGAGCTCCGGATCCGGAGCGCGTACTTCAACGCGCTGCTGGCGCAGGAGCTCGAGCGCATCGCCGCCGCCGCCGTGACGCAGGCCGAGGCGTTCCTGACTCAGGAGCGCACGCGCCTGCGCGCCGGCACCGCGTCCGAGCTGGACGTGCTGCGCGCCGAGGTGGCGCTGGAGAACCTGCGCCCGCAGCTCGTGCAGGCGCGGAACAGCTCGTCGCTCGCCACGCTCGACCTCAAGCGGCTGGTGGACCTGCCGCTCGCGCTCCCCGTGCGCCTGACGACGCCGCTCGAGGCGCCGCCGGCCGAGTCGCTCGCCGCGCCGGAGCCGGACGCGCAGCTCCTGCTCGCCCAGCGCGCCGCCGTGCGGTCCCAGGAGCGGCTGGTGGCGATCCGCGGGCAGCAGGTGCGCATCGCGCGCGGCGCGTTCTTCCCCTCGGTGAACCTGAACGTCAACTACGGCCGCACGCTCTTCCCGACGTCGGTGTTCGGCTTCAACAGCGCCGACTGGCGCCCGGACTTCACCGCCGGGATCAGCCTGCGCGTCCCGCTCTTCTCCGGCTTCCGCCTCCAGGCGGAGCTCCAGGAGTCGAAGGTGGAGCTGGAGCAGGAGCGGCTCCGCCTGGCGCAGCTGCGCGAGAGCGTGCAGCTCCAGTACGAGCAGGCGCGCGGCGAGAAGGCGCGCGCGGCCGCCGACATCGCGGCGCGCCAGCGCACGGTGGACCAGGCGCAGCGGGTCTACGACCTCACCGTCCTGCGCTACGAGCGCGGGCTCGCGACGCAGCTCGAGGTCACCGACGCCCGCCTGCAGCTCCTCCAGGCGCGCACCAACCTGGCCCACGCCGTGGCCGACTTCTACATCGCCGACGCCGGCGTCACGCGCGCCCTGGGCACCAGCTCCACCGGCGCCAGCACGGGGGCGACGCGATGACCGCCCCGTCGTCCGAGACCACTTCAATGACCAGCATAGTCAGCATGCATAACGCGAGCGCGGCCCGCCACGTCAGGCCGTCGACCGTTCCGGCGGCGGGGGCCGCGCTCGCCCTCCTGCTCGCCCTCGCCGCCTGCGGGCGCGACGGCGACGCCAAGACCGAGACCAAGGGCGGCGACGTCGCCGCGCGGCCGGCGCTCGTCCTCGGGCCGCAGGACGTGGCGACGGCGCGCCTGGGCGCGGCCGGGGCGACGGTCACCGTCAGCGGCCCGCTCGACCCCAGGGAGACCGTGACGCTCCGGGCGCAGGTGGCGGGCACCATCCGCGACGTGCGGGTGGACCGCGGCTCGCCGGTGCGGCGCGGGCAGCTCCTGGTGAGCATCCAGGCCGCCGGCGTGCAGAGCCAGGCGGCGGGCGCGCGCGCGGGCGTGGCCGGGGCCGAGGCGGCGCTGGCGCTCGCCGCCCAGCGGCTCGACGCCGCGCGCACGCTCCGCGAGGCCGGCGCGATGTCGCAGATCGACTACCAGACGGCGGTCTCGCAGCACGCGGCCGCCGAGGCGCAGCTCGCCGCGGCGCGCGCGCAGGCCGCGAGCGCCGGCGAGACCGCCGGCTACACGAGCATCGTCTCGCCGATCGACGGCGTGGTGAGCGACCGCCGCGTCGAGGGCGGCGAGCCGATTCGCGTCGGCGACGACCTGCTCACGGTCGTGAACGCGAGCACCCTCGAGCTGGCCGGACAGATCGGCGTCGCCGAGGCGTCGCGGGTGCGCGCGGGGCAGGCGGTGTCGTTCAGCATCGACGCGTTCCCGGCCGAGGCGTTCCGCGGCCGCGTGGCGCGCGTCGACCCCACCGCCGACCCGGGCACCCGCCAGGTGGGCGTGTACGTCGAGCTGCCGAACCCCGGCGGCCGCATCATCGGCGGGCAGTTCGCGCGCGGCCGCATCGCGACCGCGGGCTCCGGGCCGGCGCCGACGGCGGTGCTGATCCCGGAGACGGCGGTGCGGCGGGACAGCGCCGGCGCCCCCAGCGGCTCGGTGTTCGTGATCGAGAGCGGCCGCATCGCCCGCCGCGCGGTGACGCTCGGTGCGCGCGACGAGTCGGAGGGGATCGTGGCGGTGCTGAGCGGCGTGCGCGCCGGCGAGCAGGTGGTCGCCGCCCTCACCGCCGACATCGCCGAGGGGACGCAGGTCACCGTCACCGCCGACAGCGCCCGCAGCGGCGCGGCGGTCACCGCGGCCCCGGCCGCGAAGAAGGAGTGAGGGACATGGCGACACACGACCACAGCACGGACGCCCAGCAGGCCGCGCGCGACCCGCGCCGGCACGGCTCCGCCGTCGGCGGGGGCTTGAGCGGGCTCGCGATCCGGCGCCCGGTGTTCACCACGATGGTGATGCTCGGGCTCGTGGTGCTGGGGCTGTTCAGCTACCGGCGCCTCCCGATCGACCAGTTCCCGGACGTGGACCTCCCGGTGGTGACCGTGCAGACGGTCTACCCCGGCGCCAGCGCCGAGACGATCGAGCGCGAGGTGTCGCGGCGGATGGAGGAGGCGTTCAACCCCGTCGAGGGGGTGGACCGCATCACGTCCATCTCGCTCGAGGGCGTCTCGCAGGTGATCATCGAGTTCGAGCTGGGGCGCAACGTGGACGTCGCGTCGCAGGACATCCGGACGAAGATCGAGACCATCCGGCGCGACCTCCCCGAGGACATCGACCCGCCGGTGGTGCAGAAGCTCGACCCCGGCGCGCAGCCGATCATCTCGCTCGCGCTCTCGTCGGAGACGACGCCGATCGTGAACCTGACGACGCTCGCCGACGAGACGGTGGGGCGGCAGCTCGAGTCGGTCTCGGGCGTGGGCGAGGTGCGCCTCGCCGGCGGGCTGGAGCGCGAGGTGCGCGTCTCGCTCCTCCCGGGACGCATGGAGGCGCTGGGGGTCACCGTCCCCGAGGTCATGGGGGCGCTCCAGTCGCAGAACCTGGAGGTCCCGGCCGGCCGCGTGGAGCAGAACGCGGCCGAGCGGATCGTGCGCGTGACCGGTCGCGTCACCGACCCGCGGCAGTTCGCCGACGTCATCGTCGCCACGCGCGCCGGCCAGCCGGTGCGGCTGCGCGACGTGGCGCGCGTCGAGGAGGGGAACGCCGACGAGCGCTCGGTGGCGCTGGTCGACGGCCGGCGCGCGGTCGCGCTCGACGTGGTGAAGGTCTCCGGCGCCAACACGGTGGCGGTGGCCGACGAGGTCCGCGCGGCGATCGACAAGATCAACAGGGCGCTCCCGCAGGGCGTCGAGCTGCGGGTGATCCGCGACAACTCGGTCTTCATCCGCAACTCGGTCAACGACGTCGTCCACGAGCTGCTGCTCGGCGCGCTGCTGACGGTGATCATCGTCATGCTCTTCCTGAACGACTGGAAGGCGACGGCCATCACCTCGCTCGCCCTGCCGGTGTCGGTGATCTCGGCGTTCATCCTGCTCGCCGTGCTGGGCTTCACGCTCAACATGCTGACGCTGATGGCGCTGTCGCTCTCGATCGGCATCCTGATCGACGACGCGATCGTCGTGGTCGAGAACATCGTCAGGCACCGCGAGATGGGGAAGGACCACTTCACGGCCGCCGGCCACGGGACGCGGGAGATCATCCTGGCCGTGATGGCGACGACGCTGTCGATCGTGGCGGTGTTCGTCCCGGTGGCCTTCATGAAGGGGATCATCGGGCGCTTCTTCTACCAGTTCGGGCTCACCGTGGCGTGGGCGGTGCTGGTGTCGCTGTTCGTGTCGTTCACCCTCACGCCGATGCTGAGCGCGTGGTGGGGCGTGGACCCGCACAAGCATGACCCCGAGGCCGAGGGCGGGCATCGCCCGAACGTCATCACGCGCGGGATCGGGCACTTCAACGCCTGGTTCGACCGGCAGGCCGGGAAGTACCGCGGAGTCATCACGTGGGCGCTCGGCCACCGGAAGTCGACGCTCGGCCTCGCGGCGCTGAGCCTGGTCGGCGCCTGCGGGCTGACGCCGTTCATCGGCGGCAGCTTCAGCCCGGACGTGGACGCGAGCGAGTTCGTGGCGCAGTTCGAGACGCCCGAGGGGCAGAGCCTGTCCTACACGCGCGGCAAGGCCGAGCAGGTGATCGGCGAGCTGCGGGGGCTGCCGGAGGTCGCGTACACCTACGCGACGATCGGCTCCGGCGCCACCGGCACCGTGACGCGCGGCGAGGTGTACGTGCGGCTCGTCCCGTCGCACGAGCGCAAGCGCTCGCAGGCCCAGGTGATGGTGGCGGCGCGCGAGCGGCTGGCGCGGGTGTACGGCGTGCGCACGTCGGTGCTGGCGGCGGGCGGGATCGGCGGCGCGCAGGCGCCGCTCCAGGTGGAGATCCGCGGGCCGGACGCGCGCGAGCTCCAGCGGATCGGCGACCAGGTGATGGCGCAGATCAAGGAGATCCCGGGGGTCGTGGACCTCAAGTCGTCGGCCGGCTCGCCGCGCCCGGAGTACCGGATCGAGGTGGACCGCGACGTGGCCAACCGCGTCGGGCTCGACATCGGGCAGGTGGCCGCGACGATCCGCCCGCTGATGGCCGGCCAGACGGCGACGCGGTGGGAGGACCCCACGGGCGAGGAGCGCGACGTGGTGGTGCAGGTGGCGCCCGAGTACCGGCGCTCGCTGGAGGACGTGGGGCAGATCCCGGTGCCGACGGCGGTGCGCGGGGCGACCGGCGTGTCGACGGTGCCGCTCCGCGACGTCGCGCGCATCACCGAGGGCGTGGCGCCGTCGCAGATCGACCGCAAGGACCTCGCGCGGATCGTGACGGTCTCCGCCAGCAACGCCCCCGAGCTCTCGATCTCCGAGGCGTCGGCGGCGATCCGCGAGCGCACGGCGAAGCTCGCCCTGCCGCCGGGCTACACCATCCAGCTCGGCGGCCAGACCGAGCAGCTCGAGGAGACGGGCGGCTACGTGGTCGAGACGCTGCTCCTGGCGGTGATCCTGATCTTCCTGATTCTGGCGTCGCAGTTCGAGTCGTTCACGCAGCCGGTGGCGATCATGCTCTCGCTCCCGCTGTCGCTGGTCGGCGTGCTGCTGGCGCTGCTGGTCACGCGGACGACGCTCAACATCATGTCGATGATCGGCGTGATCATGCTGATGGGGCTCGTGACGAAGAACGCGATCCTGCTGGTGGACAACGCCAACGAGCGGCGCGCGGCGGGCACCGAGCGCTTCGCGGCGCTGGTCCAGGCGGGCGCGGTGCGTCTGCGCCCGATCATGATGACGACGCTGGCGATGATCTTCGGCATGCTCCCGGTCGCGCTGGCGCTGGGCGAGGGCGGCGGCTTCCGCGCCCCGATGGCCCGCGCGGTGATCGGCGGCCTGATCACCTCGACGATGCTGACGCTGGTCGTCGTCCCGGTGGCCTACACCTACTTCGACGACTTCGGCAACTGGGTGAAGCGCCGCGTCGTCTCGCGCGAGCGCGAGGCGGAGATCGCGCGCGAGCAGCGCGAGTCGGGGATGGAGGTGGAGCCGGTGTGGGGTGACTGACGAGCGAATCGCGAACCGCGAATCGCCTTTACCCTCCGAACTCCTCGCACCAGGCGACGAGCTGTACCATGAGCCCGTCGTCGGCGCCCAGGAGGGGGCTCTCGATGCGGCCGGTGTCGCGCAGCTCCGAGACGAATCGGCGCATGACGAGGATCATCTCGGGCAGGGGCACCTCCTGGCGGTGGAGCTCTTGCACGAACTTGCAGACCGCGACGCGCAGCGACTCGACGGCGGAGTGGTGCTCGCGGGCCGAGCTGACGAGCGCGCTCGACAGGCCGGCGGAGAGGACGGCCATGCCGTCCCCGGACACCGGGTCCGGCGCGGGCGACCCGCCCGGACGGTGCAGACTGCGATCGGTTGACATCATGATGACGCCTCGGCCGTGAGGGCGTCGCCAGAAGCGCCGGGAATGCGGGGAGGGATCGCCGGAGGCGCGAGCTGCGGGCTGGTGAGCAAACCGCAGAGGAGATGCGCCGGGCGGGGACGAGCGGAGGAAGCTACGAGCCGTACCTTCCAGAGGAATCCGGCGGCACGTCGGAGCGGTAGTAGGCCAGGATGGCCCAGCGGACGATGTCGTCCATGAACACGTCGGCGGCCCACGACGAAGGGAACTGACCGTAGGGCGGGTGCGCGACGGCGGTGTGGCGGACGAACGCCTTCATGGTCACGAGCACCGCCTCCGGCGGCATGCCGCGGCCGTGCAGCTCCACGACGCACGCCTCGATGGCGCCGCGCAGCGCCCGCATCGACGCGTCGTGCCGCAGGACGGCCGCCTCCAGCGCCCGCTCGACGCCCTCGGTGACGCCGAGGGTGAGGGAGAACGGCGGCCCGCGCTCGGCGCCCAGCTCCTCGCCGGATGACATCTACGCGACACTCCTTCCAGTGAAGGCGTCGCCAGTAGCGCCGGGAGCTGTCGAGTCCGCCGCACGGCCGCGCGGGGAGACACGCGCGGAAAGGAGTTGGCGGCACGCGGGGCTGGTGGCCTGCCCGCGTCAATGGAAGGTGGTCGGCAGCCCCCTGGGAGTCAATGGTACGCTACCGACCAATTTCGCCCGCTACCGCTCCGCCCGCATCCCGCTCGGCCCGCCCTTCAGCGTCCGGTCGAAGAACGCGGCCGTCGCCTCGGCGACGGTCAGCGAGTTCGCCCACCGCATCCAGTGGTGCGTGTCGTCGGGGATCACCAGCTCCTCGTAGCGCACGCCGGCCTTGGCGAGTCGGCGGGCGAGGTCCACGGTCTGGCTGAAGCGCACGTTGCGGTCGTCGTCGCCGTGGATGAGCAGCACGGGGGACTTCCACGACGAGATCGACGAGACCGGCGACGACCGCCACGCCACCTCGAGGGCGCGCTGGACGTCGGGGGCCTTCTCGTAGGCGTCGGTGATCAGCCCGCGGGCGCGCTCGGTCGTCCAGTCGTGCACGCCGTGCAGGTCCACGCCGGCGGCGAACAGGTCGGAGTTGCGGGCGAGCGCCATCGCGGTGAGGAACCCGCCGTAGGAGCCGCCCCAGATGCCGATGCGGGCGGGGTCTACCTGCGGGAGCGTGCGCAGGTACTCGCCGGCGGCCTTCACGTCCCGGTACTCGGCCGCCCCCTGCGCGCCGCCGTCGGGCGGGCGGTGGAACTCGTAGCCGTAGCCGATGCCCAACCGGTAGTTGACCGACAGCACCACGTAGCCGCGGCTCGCCAGGTACTGGTTCTGCGCGTAGGCGTTGGCGTAGTAGTCGGAGTAGTGCCACCCCAGCAGCATCTGCCGCGGCGGCCCGCCGTGGACGTAGACGATGGCGGGGCGCCTTGCGGCGCGGGACGGGGGACGGGGGACGGGGGATGCACCGCCGCTCGGGACAGCCTGTCCTGAGCGAAGCGAAGGATCCCGGGGCACTTCACCCCCCATCCCCCGTCCCCCGTCCCCAATGTCGAACAGTTGCGCGTGCACCTCCACACCATCGGCCGACCTGAAGACGACCTTCTTCGGCGTCACGAGGCGCGCCGCCGGGAAGTCGGCCGGGATGCGGTCGGCGCCGAGGGCGCGCGCCGCAGCCCGGCCGCCTGACGACGGGGCGGACGCCGGCATCACCATCGGCAGCGGCGGCCGCTGCGCGGTGGCGCCGATGAAGGCGAGCGTCGCGCCGTCGCCCGTGACCACCGGCGTCCACTCCAGGCCGGCGCCGGGCGTCAGCACCTCCGGGGCGGCGCGGTCCACCGGCACCCGCACCACGTGCCGCCGGTCGATGTCGTCGGCGTCGGTGCCGGCGTTCCCGGCGAAGTGCAGCCAGCGGCGGTCCGGGCTCAGGGTGACGTACTCGGCCATGTAGCGCCCGGGGGTGAGCAGGAGTGGCTCCCCGCCTGACGAGGGCACCGAGTACAGGTGCGGCCAGCCGTCGGCGTACGACAGGAAGACGATCCGGTCCCCGGCCGCCCAGTGCAGGTTGGCGCCGCCGTGGGTGGACGGCACCGAGCCGCGCAGCGTCTCGGGCGCCCTGTAGAGCTGCCGCCCCTGCCCGCTCGCTGCGTCGGCGGCCCAGACGCTCCACGGCTGGTGGCGCTGGACGAGCACCGAGTCCGGCGCGCCGCCCGAGCCCGGGCGCCTGACGAACGCCAGCCGCGTCCCGTCGGGCGACCAGCGTGGGCTCCCGTCGCGTGAGGTGGAGGGCGCGAGCCAGCGGATGGGCGTCGAGTCGCTGCTGTAGATGCCGACGAACGCGTGGTCGCCGCGGCTCGACACGAACGCCAGGCGCGAGCCGTCGGGCGACCAGCGCGGCTCGCCGTTGTCGCCGCGCGCGGTAAAGAGGCGGCGCGCTGGCGACGAGCCGTCGAGCGGCGCCACCCAGAGCTGCCGCTCGCGCTCGAACGCCACCACCCCGCCGCGCGGGGAGATGGCCGGGTTGTCCCCCTCGCCGAGCGACTTCGGCTCCCCGCCGGCAAACTGCACGGCCCAGACCTGCACCTTCACCGGGCTCGTGCTCTCCCCCGGATTCACCGGCTGCGCGTCGTCCCAGTTCGCGCCGTGGTCGCCGCCGCGCACGTAGACGACATACTGCCCGTCCGGCGAGAGCGAGACGCTGCTCAGCTCCTGGCCGTCGTCGGCGGTGTAGCGGGTGAGCTGCCGCGGCGCGAAGTCGGGCCCCTCGGCGACGTAGATGTTGCGCACGCCGCGCTCGTCGAGCGCCCAGGCGATGCGGCTCCCGGTCGGCGCGGCGGTGAGCCCGGTCGGGAACGGGTAGCTCTTCACCTGCGCCAGCGTGAACGGCGCCGCCGGCTGCTGTGGCTGCTGCTGCGCCGGCGCCGGCGCGGCGATCAGGAGCGGAACGAGCAGCGCGGCGCGGGCGAGCGGCGCGCGCGTGGTGGCGGGCATGCGGGGCTCCGGGTAGGGGATGATGGAATATCCACGATGTTCGGGCGCCTGGCCAATGCATCCCGGCGGGACGTGGTTGGGGCGACGCGTGCGTCGCCCCTACGGGGTATCGCCGCCGGGATGATGTATCGCCCCGCGCACCACCTCCAGCAGGTGTTGCATCGTGAACGGCTTCTCGATGAACCCCGTCACCCCCGGCAGCCCGGCGCCCGCGCCGGCGCCCGAGAGCTCGGCGTAGCCGGACATGAGCACGACCGGGAGTCCGGGGCGCAGATCGGCGACCGCGGCCGCCAGCTCGCGCCCGCCGAGGTCGGGCATCGCCGCGTCGGTGAGCACGAGGTCGAACGGCTCGCCGGCCCGCAGCCGCTCCAGCGCCGCCGCGCCGTTAGGCGATTCGGCCACCCCGTACCCCGCCCCGGCGAGGGCGCGGGCGGCGATCGCGCGCACCTGGAGCTCGTCCTCCACCACCAGGATGCGCCGGCGGGCCGTGGCCGGGCCCGGCGCCGCGCCGCCGCCGCCCGCCGCGTCGCCCCCGGCGCCGGCGTCGCCGGCCGCGGGCGCCGCCGCCCCCGCGGGCCCCGCGGCCGGGACCAGCGGCAGCGCGATCGTGAACTCCGTGCCGGCCCCCGGGCGCGACTCCACCGCTACCGACCCGCCGAACTGCCTGACGAGTCCGTAGACCGTGGCCAGCCCGAGCCCGGTGCCGCGGCCGGGCGGCTTGGTGGTGAAGAACGGGTCGAAGATTCGGTCGCGGATAGCCTCCGGGATGCCCGTGCCCGTGTCGCGCACGACGAGCACCGCCTCGCGCGGCAGGTCGAGGCCGGCGCCCGGCGCGTCGTCGGCCGCGGCGAAGGCGCCGCCGAGCGCGGCCCGCCGCGCCGAGACGGCGATGGTCAGCGTGCCGCCGTCCGGCATCGCGTCGCGCGCGTTCACCACCAGGTTCAGCACGATCTGCTCGAGCTGCGAGCGCGACGCCCGCACCAGCGCCCCCGCCGGCACGGGGAGGTCGAGCGCGATCGAGGGCGGCAGCAGGGTGCGCAGCATCCGCCCCATGTCGCGCACGACCGCCGCCAGGTCCAGCACCTCGGTCTCGATCGCCTGACGACGGCTGAACGCCAGCAGCTGCTTCGTCACCGCGGCGCCGCGCGTGGCGGCGGCGATGATCTCCTCGGCGTCCTCGCGCCGCTGGTCGCCGGCCGGGAGCGAGGTGCGCAGGAGCTGCGCGTAGCCGGTGATCGCCGCCAGGATGTTGTTGAAGTCGTGCGCCACGCCGCCGGCGAGCTGCCCCACCGCCTCCATCTTCTGCGCCTGCCGGAGCTGCTCCTCCAGCCGCACCTTCTCGGTGATGTCGAGCAGCGTGCCGACGACCGCCGGCAGCCCGTCGTGCTCGCCGCCGCTGCCGTAGACCTCCACCACCACCGGCGAGCCGTCGAGCCGGACGCCGCGGAAGGAGTAGTGGATCGCGCGCGTCTCCCCCGCGGTGCGCCGCCGCAGGTTCTCGGTCACCGTCGCCCGGTCCTCGGGCGCCACCAGCAGCCCGACGTCGGGCAGCGCGAGCACCGCCGCCGGGCCCGGGTAGCCGAAGATCTCGGCGAAGCGCGGGTTCACGTAGCGGAAGCGGCCGCCCTGGATGACGTAGATCCCGGTCAGCGACTGCTCCACCAGCCCGCGCAGCGTCGCGTCCGCCGCCCGCGCCGCCGCCTCGGCGCGCTTGCGGGCGGTGATGTCGCGCGTCGTCGTGAGCACCGTCTCGATCTCGCCCCCCTCGCCGCGCTCGGGGACGATGCGCGTGTGGTAGGTGCGGGGCACGCCGTCGGGGCCGATGAAGTCGAACTCCATCTCCTCCGGCGCGCCGGTCGCGAACACGCGGTCGCTCGTCGCCATCCACTGCTCGGCGAGCGGCGGCGGGAAGCCGAACTCCCGGATCGACCGCCCCAGGAACCAGTGGTACGGGATCCCGGTGGCCTGCTCGACCGCCCGGCTCATGAAGCGCACGCGGTGCTCGCGGTCGTAGCGCGTGAAGATGTCCGGCGAGTTCTCGGTGAGCGCGAGCAGCTCGCGCCGGCTCCGGCGCAGGGCGCTCTCGCTCCGGCTCGCCCGCTCGACGGCGCGCACCTGGGCGGAGATGTCGATCGCCACGCCGATGACGCCGGTGACCCGCCCGCGCTCGTCGCGCATCGGCTCGACCTGCGCCTCGTAGGTGCGGACGTTCGTGCTGAAGCGGTAGCCGGCGGGCTCGCCGGCCAGCGCGCGCCGGTGCGCCGCCAGCACCGCCTCGGGGTCGTCGGCGCCGGCCAGCACGTCGGTCAGCGGCCGCCCGATGCGCGCCGGCCGCTCGGCCGCGGCGGCGATCCCGGGGAGCAGCCCCTCGATCGCGGTCACGCGCAGCTCGGCGTCGGTCGTCCACATGATCGCCGGCAGCTGCCTGACGAGGAGCAGGTAGCGCGCCTCCTGCTCCCGCCGCTCCGCCTCGGCCGCCTTCTGCTCCGTGAGGTCGCGCACCACGGCGACGCGGACCGGGCGCCCCTCCACGACGACGTTGCGCGCCAGGACGTCCGCCGGGAAGGTGGACCCGTCCTTCCGCAGCGCCGTCCCCTCGAGCAGGTGCTCGCTGCGCTCGGCGATGTGGCGCATCAGCCGCGCGCGGTCGTCCGGCACGACGACCGCGTCGCCCATCATCCCGACCATCTCGTGGGGCGCGTAGCCGAACATGCGCGCCAGCGTGCTGCTCACCTGGAGGATGCGCCCCTCCTGGTGCACGAGGACGCCCTCGGTGCAGGCCTCGCTGAGGAGCCTGAGCCACGCCTCCCCCTCGAGCCGATCGTGCGACGACATACCGCTGCGCTTCCTCCGCCCTCGGCCGTGCGGGACTCCTGAACGTCACGGTCCCGCGCCGCGTCGCGCGAGTCACACCCGTGCAGGAAAGCTATGCGGAAACGCGACGGCCCGGCCACACCAGAGGGTAGCCGGGCCCTGTCACGCTCGAGCGGCGAGCGGCGAGCGGCGGTCGCGTCGGTCTAGGTCTGGCGGCGCCCGCTCCCGCCCTTCCGGCGCCGCGCCTGGGCTGCCTTCTGCTGGCGCGCCTCGCTCGGCTTCACATAGTGACGCTTGCGCCGGAGGTCCTTCAGAATCCCCGCCTTCTGCACCTTCTTCTTGAAGGCCTTGAGGGCCCACTCGAGGCGGTCTGCCTCATCGAGCTGCAGCTCAACCATTCCGCATCATCCTTTGGCGCACGCACGCGCTGAAGAGTGAAGTGAAACGAGCGGCCGGCCCGACGAGTGGTGTCGAACCGGCCGCCGTGCCCTAGCTGTGTCTGCTCAGCGAGCCAGCTTCTTCACATTCTCCGCAGCCGGACCCTTCTGGCCCTGCACCACGTCGAACTCGACCCGCTCGCCCTCGGCGAGCGACTTGAAGCCCTGCCCCTGGATGGCCGAGTGGTGGACGAAGCAGTCCTTCTGGCCGTCATCGCGCGTGATGAAGCCAAAGCCCTTCGCATCGTTGAACCACTTGACGGTGCCAGTCATACGCATTTCTCCGTGCTCCTGTGTCGTGTGCGCTGTGTTCGGAGTCCGGTGCTACCGTATCACCGGCACAACGCGCTCGTGATCTCTGCCCTCACGAAGGGCCGCCAGCAACGCGCTGGCGAAAAAAATTAGAGGGACCCGCGAATGCAGGCCCCTCATCATCGGAACATGCAGCGCGAACGCGCTTTCATCGCTCGTGGCAACCTAACGCACTCGGCTGCGACACGCAAGACGGTCCCGGGCATTGGGTTGGGGCGCCGACCCGGGGCGCCGGGTCAGCGCTCCCACCCGTCCCGTCGCTTCGGCCGACCCCGCCGTCCGCCCGGAATCTCGCCGCCGCCGCTGCCCTCGCCGCGCCGAGGCCCGCCGCGCCCGCGCTCCGCCATCGGCCCCTCCCGGTCGCGCCGGACCACGACCTTCTTCCCGCGGATCGTCGTCCCGCGCAGCGCCCGGATGATGTCGTCGGCGAGCTCGTCCGGCACCTCGACCAGAGAGAAGCGGTCGGCAATGTCGATCGCGCCGATCGCCCGCGACTCGACCCCGGCCTCGTTGGCGATCGCCCCCACGAGGTCCGCCGGCCGCACCCCCGCCTGCCGGCCCAGCCCGACGTAGATCCGCGCGACGTTGCCGTCCGGCCGCTCGCGCTCCCGGCGGGGCGGGCGGTCCCGGCCGGCTTCGCGCGGCTCGCGCGGCTCGCGCGCCGGCGACCCCCCGTCCCCGGCCGGCATCTCGCTCTCGAGGGTGCGCTGGAAGCGCTCCTCGCGCGTCGCCCGGCGGAAGCGGTCCTCGCGCCGGTCCGGGCGCTGCCCGGGGCGCGGCTCGGCGAACCCGGCCGAAGGGATCTCCTCGTCCTGCTCGTCGCCGTCGCCGCGCCCGCTGCCCATCTCGTGCGCCAGCTTCACGGCCGCGGTCGCGATGTCGACGACGTCGTACTCGTCGGCCAGCGCCTCGACCACGATGCGGAAGCCGTCGAGCTCGCCGGCGACGAGCGTCTCGCGCAGCGCGGCCCGGGTCAGCTCCAGCCGCCGGGCGCGCAGGTCGACGATGGTCGGCACCGGCTCGATCTGGATCTTCTGCCGCGTCATCCGCTCGATGTTCTTGAGCAGCCGGTGCTCGCGCGGGCCGGCGAAGGTGATCGCCACCCCCTCGCGCCCCGCGCGCCCGGTGCGGCCGATGCGATGGACGTACGCGTCCGGGTCCGAGGGGACGTCGTAGTTGATGACGTGC
Source organism: Gemmatimonadaceae bacterium (assembly GCA_035265005.1). Classification (GTDB taxonomy): domain Bacteria; phylum Gemmatimonadota; class Gemmatimonadetes; order Gemmatimonadales; family Gemmatimonadaceae; genus DATFPD01. The sequence goes on from DATFPD010000128.1 coordinate 17,188, forward strand.
GAGACGTGCTCGATGTCGAGCCCGCGGGCGGCGACGTCGGTGGCGATGAGCAGCTCGGCGGCGCCCTCGCGGAAGCGGCGCATCACGCGGTCGCGCTGCTCCTGCGACATCCCGCCGTGCAGCGCCTCGGCGCGGTAGCCGCGGCCGGTGAGCTGCTCGGAGAGCTCGTCCACCTCGGTGCGCGTGCGGCAGAAGACGATCGCCGACGTGGGGTTCTCCATGTCGAGGATGCGCCCCAGCGCGGTCGCCTTGTACTGCCGCTGGACGACGTACGCGGTCTGCCTGACGCGCGGCACCTCCCCCGGCGCGGCGCGCTCGCGCTCGATCTGGATGCGCACCGGCTCCCTGAGGTGCCGCTCGGCAATGGCCGAGATGCGCGGCGGGAGGGTGGCCGAGAGGAGCGCGGTCTGCCGCTCCTCGGGCAGCGCCTCGAGAATGGCCTCCAGGTCGTCGGCGAAGCCCATGTCGAGCATCTCGTCGGCCTCGTCCAGAACCACCACGCGCACGCCGGTCAGGTCGAGCGACCCGCGCCCGATGTGGTCGAGCGCGCGTCCCGGCGTGGCGACGACGACGTCCACGCCGCGCTGGAGCACACGCAATTGCTGCTGGATGGCCTGGCCGCCGTAGACGGGGAGCACCCGTGTCCCGAACCCCTTCCCGTACTTGTGGATCGCCTCGGCCACCTGGATGGCGAGCTCGCGCGTGGGAACGAGGACGAGTCCGCGGACGCCGCCGGTGGTGGTCGCGATGCGCTGGAGCAGCGGGAGCGAGAACGCGGCGGTCTTCCCCGTCCCGGTCGCGGCCTGGCCGAGCAGGTCCTTACCCGCGAGCAGGGGCGGGATGGCCTCGCGCTGGATCGGGGTCGGCTCCTCGTAGCCGAGCGCGGTGAGCGCGGAGATGATGGCCGGATCGAGGCCGAGGGCGGCGAAGCCGGCCGACTCGGGCGAGGCGGTCTCGTCGGGGGCGGTGGTGGTGTCGGTTTCGGACATGAACGGAAGCTGGCTGGACGGAGGAGGCGACGTTGCGTGCAAGATGCGCACTCCGCCTGCTTGCCCTGGCATCCCGATAGTGGAGGGATCCAACGGCAACTGCATTTAGACAGGATGCACAGGATGCACAGGATGACGGCCGCTCGGGAAGCTTCGCATCCGGGGCCCTCATCCTGTGCATCCTGTGCATCCTGTCTAAATGCAGTTGCCGTTGCCGTTAGACTCACCCCTTTCAAGGTCTCGTCCCCGAGACGGCGAGTCTCCCGCTCCCGCTCCGCCGTCATTCCCGCGCACACGGGAATCCAGGGGCCGGGCCCGCACTGGATTCCCGCTGTCGCGGGAATGACGAGCCCTTGCTCCTGCAGTGGCACCTTGAAAGGGGTGGCCGTTAGACTGGCCCGCGGCCGCGATCCAGCTACATGTCCTTGACCAGGGCGACGAGTTGGTCGAGCGCGGTGCCCCAGCCCTGGTGGAAGCCCAGCTCTTCGTGGTGCTTCCGCTCCGCGTCGTTCTTGTGCATGGCGGTCGCGGTGTACTTCGTCCCCGTGCCGTAGGGCTCGAGCGTGATCACGGCCGTGAAGCAGGTGAGTCCGAGCCGGTCCGAGGTGGCGTGGTTCGCCGGCCGGTAGCCGGACAGGAGCGCGTCGGTCCAGACGAGCCGCTCATTCTCGACAACCTCGAGGTAGCAGCCGACGTGCGGGTACCGCTCCCCCTCCGGGGACTGCATGACGGTGCGGAAGATCCCGCCGGGGCGCAGGTCGATCTCGCACTCCACGGTCTTCCACGGCGCGGGGGTAAACCACTGCTTGAGGTGCTC
>DATFPD010000129.1:0-5269 GCA_035265005.1 Gemmatimonadaceae bacterium
CGCGCCGAAGTCAGAGGGTTCCCGAAGCCGGCGTGGGGGAATCCCTCACACGGCTCGCGCTCAGGGGGCGGGCGCCACGCGATGCACCCGCCACTTTCCGCTTCGCTCCCCGGCCAGGCCTTCACCGCTCACCTGCCGTCCGCGCACACGGCAGAAGGCGATGGTCAGCTCCCGGCCGTAGCTGCCGGCGCGATCGCCGGCCGGCGGCAGACGGTGGGGCTGCGTGATGCTCCCACCGAAGCCGGCCGGGAGCATGGTCACCGAGCCCTCCGCCATGCGGTCACCAGGCCGCAGCTTGAACACGATGGCGCCGCTCCTCCCGGTGACGGGGCTGGTGTACTCCCCTTCCCAGTCGCCAACGAGCGCGGCGATATCGCCTTCACGCTCGGCGCGGACCGGCGTGTAGGTTGGGCGATAGGAGCAGGCCAGCACACTGACCGCTACCGCTGCCGTGACAAACGATCCGAGCGAGGTCACTGGCGCCCCCGGGCCGCGCGGCCGGTCATCTCGTCGGCGTGAACGCGGAAGATGACCGTCCGCTGCGACACCGGGTCCGCGGGCGTCGCAGTCTCGGGGACGATGCGCCGGAGCAGCGTGATCGCGCGACGCTGGGCCTCTCGCTCGGCCGGCGAGCCGTCCTCCTCCAGGAAGTAGACGCTGCCGCGCACGACGACGCTGCGCCACTCGAAGTCGCCCTCCACCTCGTCCACCTCGACCGCGACCCAGTGGTTGTGGCGGATCGGGATGATCTTGGGGCCGGGCGTGGCGCGACCGTAGAGCCAGCCGCCGTCGTACACGTAGTGGATCGGCACGACATCCACGCGGTCGTGGAACGAGTACGCCAGCCGGGCGACGGCGTTCCGCGAGAGGAGGGCCTGACACTCCTCCACGGCGAGGTCGCGAACCTCAGGCACCCCTGACGGTGCAGGCGGCGCGCAGGGCTGTGGCGAGTGAGCGGGTCTCATGGGTCCTCCCAGGCGAGCGGTCAGACCAGCGAATAGCCAGATGATCCCGACGACGCGGGCTCGAGCGTCCGGTCGACGATCCGAACCAGTAGCGTGAGCGTGAGTGCCGCGGCGAGAAGCAGGAGCGTCACCGAGGCGGCGTACAGCAGGTCCGCCACGGTCAGGGCCCAGAACGCGAGCGTGAGCGCGAGCGCCACTCGAACCAGCGCGTCCGCCATGCGCGTCGCGGTGACGCCGGTGTGATGCCGCCCTCGGCGGAACACCGCTGTCCGTCGCCCCGCGGCCGAGCGGAATCGAGCGCGCCCGCGGAAGCGAGCGGCCACGCCGAGCGCGCTCCCGTTCGCGGTGCTCGTCGGAGAGGTGGCGTCCGGCGGCCTTCGCCACCGCATGGCGCCGGTGCCATCCGCCGCCTCGGTCTCGGTGCCGCTCGCTGTGAGGATCACGGCAGCAGCGGATGATGCCCCCGCGCCCGCCCGGACCGTGTCGGCCGGCGGTCCGGCGAACCGCCGCCTGGCCACCGACGCACCTAACGACATCCCGCCGACGTGGAGCACGAGCAGGGGCAGCAGCGCCTCGTACAGCGCCTCCGTCGTGAACCAGCCGGTGGCACGGCGCTCCACGACCCATCCGGCGACCAGAGCGGCCGCGGCCAGCTCGGCGGCCGCCGTCCCCACGCGCCAGGTGCGAGGCGAACGAAGCCCCGACACCCGCCAGGCGAGGAGCGCGGCACCCGCGGCCAGGGTGATGAGAATCGTGGCGACCGGAGCGTGCCTCACCTGCTCGGCCGCCCAGCGCGCCAGCCAGGCGCAGAGCGGCGCACCGAGCGCGATCAGCAGGGCGCGCTCGTACCGCTCGATCCGCCGAACGGGCCGCCGACCTGGATGCGTGAGCATGGGCGTCGTCCGAGCATCGCGTGGGAGTAGACTACCTCTGTCGCCCACAAGTTGCGTCAGCGAGCGCGGCGGGTCAGTCGGGTGGGTGGGTGGGCCGAGTCGGCGGATTCCGCACACGAGCTGGCGCGGTTGCCCGATAGGCGGTCAGCCAGAATTGCGCGGGCGCGCCGCCGACGCTGGCGGCGCGCCCGCGCGACCGGTCATCACTCCCCGTCCGTGGTGCGTCCCGACGACAGCCACCGCTCGACCGCGAAGCCCTCGCACCAGGTGATGTAGCCGTAGCGGCCGGCGGGAGGATAGTAGTCCCACCGCGTGGAGCAGGAGTACGGCACGCCGGAGAGCGAGTGGGCCGCCGCGAGCGAGACGTTCGGCGTGGCGCGGAACGACGTGAATCCGCTCGTGAAGCCCACGTCGAAGGCGAAGCTCGGGCCGAACGCCGCCCGACGTCCCTCGGCCGACGGAGTCGTGGTGTTCCAGCTGTACGAGCTCGGCTGGCAGCCGCTCACGTACGGCAGGCAGAACAGCGACGAGTACCCCTGCGACCGGTAGGTGACGTCGCCGGCGTTCCACCGGTAGCTGACCGACGTGTAGCTGCTGGTCACCCCGCCGTGCGTGGCGCGCGCGGAGCACAGGGTGAACGTGGCGACGGCCTCCCCGTCGGCGCGGGACACGCAGCCCGAGCTGGAGTCCGGGCTCACGAACGCGTTGTCCGCCGCGAGCAGGTCGTAGCTCGCCTCGTGCACGACGGCGCCCCCGGTCGTCTGCCGCAGGCGGACGTCGCGGAGCGGCTCCTCCGGGAACGCGAGGATCTCGCGCGTGTAGCCGTCGAACGAGGCACTTTGCTGGCGGCTGGCCGTGCTCGTGCTGTCGAAGCCCTGCTCGTGGTAGCCGCCGCCGGTCGTGAAGTCGCGGCGGAAGGTGTGCCACGAGACGACGCTGTCGTCGTCGGCCGTCGCCTGGTAGTACGCCAGCGCGGCCTCGCGCCGGATCTCCACCGAGCGGGCGGCGACGTTGTTGGCGTCGTCGTAGTCGGCGGGGTCGACCGACGCGGCGCGCACCGCCAGGGCGTGGACGCCGAGCGTCTGGAAGGTGTGGGCGAAGGCGCACGAAACCGTGCCGCCGGCATCCACCCAGATGCCCACCGCCGAGTCCACCGGCGTACCGTCCACGTCCAGCACGCACGTGGCCCGCGCGCCGACGTCGCCGTTGACCTCACTGAGCGCGGCCGTGACGATCACCGGCGTGTGCACCCACGCCACCGACGGCGCCTGCACGCCGGCGACCGCGAGGTCCGGCCGCAGCTTCACCGTATCCACCGCGTCCACCACGTACACGCGGCGCGGTGGCGCGCCCGCGTTCCGGACCAGCGCGTCCACGCGGACGATGCCGTCGCGCGACAGGCCGGGGACGGCGAACGTGGCCGACGAGGCGCCGGCGGGAGGCGCGTAGTACTCCCGGAACAGCGACTCGTCGTCAGGCGTGTACCCGTCCAGCCGCACCTTCGTGAGGACCGGTGCCGGCGCGCCGCCGAGGGAGCCGGCGGTGATGGTAACGTTGGTGACGCCCGACTTCCCGAGCAGGGCGCTCACGGTGAGCGTCGCCGAGCCGGAGCGGCCGACGCCGGGCTTGTGCCCGCGGTCGCGGTACTTCCGGCGGTTGGCGACGGGCCGTGGTCCTGCGTGTGCCTGGCGAGCGACCGCCGGGCCAGGCGCCGAAGTCGGCGGCGCCGATGGAGTATCGTGGCAGGCGGCCGCGAGGACCGAGAGCGACAGTCCTATGGCCGGCCACAGCGTTCGACTGTTCAGCATGGTGCACCTCCTGCACCGCGTCTCCGCGGCGGCTCACTCGCGGTCAGAAGTGGAACGCCACCCCGAGGGACAGCCCGAGGTCCTGGCGGGTCTTCGACTTCACGCCGGCGAGCGGCGACCTGTAGCAGTGCACCATGTCGCGCGCCTCCAGGCGCAGCGCCGTCGCACCCCACTGGAACTCGGTGCCGAGCGCGCCGTACCCCGCGGCGCAGCTCCGGTCCTTCAGCGCGGCGTCCGCGAAGGCGAACGTGCGGACGCCGAGGCCGGCGCCGAGGAACGGCTTCAGCTCCCAGCCTTCCTTCTGCGGCTTGACGAGCCCGTACTCGACGCCCGCGTCGTACTGGAAGATGTCGACGCCGTTGTCGCGTACCTGGTAGCGGTCCTTCGCCGGCACCCAGCCGAGCGAGCCGACGAAGTGCAGGTTCGTCCAGTACTCGTAGGCGAACTGGGCGCCGAACATCGGGGCGTCCTTGACGACGTCTCGCTGGTTGCCCAGGGGCACGTTGGTGCCGACGAACGGGCGGATCTCGAACTGGCCGGCGGCCCGGTCCTGCGCCGTCGCCACCGATGCGGCCGTCAGGAGTGCAACGGCCAGACTGAGCGTGCGCATACAGCCTCCTGCGTGAGTGGATCGTTCTTCGACAGACCCGTGGCCGCGGTCGACCGCGGCCGGACGCAGCCCCAAAGTTACTCCCCGGCTCCGGCCCGTCAGTCAGGGAGACCCACGCGGTGAGTCGTGACTTGCCCGACTGTCCGCGCCGCCTAACGTCTCATACCGTGAACCGGCTACCGGCGCGGGGGCGGCGACCGCGCAGGAACAACCCTGTCAGGCGTCGCCGGACCGATGATGTGGATGGCGCCCGACGGCCTGGGGAGTCTTCCCGCGGCATCCTGCAGTACCGATGCGACCGCGCCACGCACCGCATCCCCGACCCGCCCCCGCGCCGATGCAACGAACTCCGCCGACAGTCGATCCGGCGCCCTGCTCTCCCGCTGCGCGCCCTCCGGCCGCCTGGGCGCCTTCGCGTCCGGCACCTCCGTGGCACGCGATGCGAGCCGCCGCCGTGCTCGAGCATCTCGGCGCCTCGGCCGGCGGCCTCGACGACCCCGAGGCGCGGCGACGCTCGGAGCTGGTGGGCCCGAACGTGCTGCGGGTCGCGAAGCCACGGTCGGCCTGGGCCATCCTCGGGGCGCAGCTCCGCGGGGTCATCGTCCTGCTGCTCCTGGCCGCGGCGGCGGTCGCCGTGCTCTCGGGCGACGCCCTCGATGCGGCCGCCATCGGCGCGGTGCTGGCCATCAATGTCGCGCTCGGCTTCGCCACCGAGCTGCGCGCGCGGCGGGCGATGGACGCGCTCCTGCGCCTCGACGTCTCGCGGGCCGTAGTCGTGCGCGGGGGCCGGCGGCTGGACGTGGACGCCGCGGCGCTCGTCCCGGGAGACGTCGTCGAGCTGGAGGCCGGGCAGCACGTGCCGGCGGACGCGCGACTCCTGAGCGCGAGCGGCCTGCGGGTGAACGAGGCGGCGCTCACCGGCGAGTCGGCGCCGTCCGGCAAGATGCCGGACGCGCCCGTCGCCGAGGACGCGCCGCTCCCCGACCGCGCGAC
>DATFPD010000130.1:0-7690 GCA_035265005.1 Gemmatimonadaceae bacterium
TCACCGGCGTGCGGTAGCGAGCCTCCGCGTCCACGCTCAGCGCGCCGGCGATCGTCCGCGACAGGGCGCCCCCGTAGCTCGTGACGAGCGTCGCGCCGCCGCTGTCGGCGCCGCGCACTCCCTGCGCCCCGACGCCCGCGAAGCCCGCGACGTCGAACCCGCCCAGCGCCGCGCGCAGCGCCGGGATCGCGGTGGTCGAGAGCAGGACGTCCGCGTCGAGCGTCCACGGCGTGGATACCGGCGCGCCACCGCCCTCGAACTCGTCGGTGGCCGTCGTGACACCCTTCGTGCCAATCGCGCCGCTGAGCCGCGCGCCGAACGGCGCGCCGAACGTCGTGAGCCCCAGGCCGATCAGGGTGACGTCGCTCTGCGTGGAGTAGTTGACGGCGCCGAAGCCGCTGACGGCGTAGCCCGCCTGCGCGCGCAGGGCGGTCGCGGGCGCGGCGAGCAGGATCGGCAGGAGGAGCGGGAGCGCGTGAGCGAGCTTCGACCGGGATGGGATCATCGACTGCGGGGCTGCGGGTCCACCCCTCGTAAGGCACCGTCGGTGCCAGGCGGGGCCGATGGGCGAAGCCGTTGCGAACGCTCGGCTTATGGCGGCGGCCGGGCCCCGGTCGCGCGCCCGGTGTCCACCCGCACGACAGCGTGGCGTCGCCGGCGAAGGACAGCCCCGCCGCGGGGTGGCGCGAATCTTCCCCCGAAGTCCTGTCCCGGTGCGCGCGCGGGGCGCAGCCGGCGGCACACTCCTCACGCACGACGGGGGCGGCACGCCATGAGCTCGATCCTAGACCTGGTCTCGCAGCAGCTCGATGGGAACGCGGTCAACCAGATCAGCCAGCAGATCGGGGCCGATCCGCAGGCCACTCAACACGCCATCTCGATGGCGCTGCCGGTGCTGGTCAGCGGCCTCGCGCAGCAGGCGAACGATCCGCAGCGCGCGCAGAACCTGAATCAGGCGCTCGACCGCGACCACGACGGCAGCCTGCTCGACGGGCTCTCCTCGATGCTCGGCGGCGGCGCCGCGGGCGGGGGCGCGTCGAGCGCGATGTCGACCGGCGGCACCGGTGGTGGCGGTGGGGGACTCGGTGGCATGCTCGGGGGAATGCTGGGCGGAGGCGGGGGCGGCGGGGGCGGCGGGGGCGGCGGGATGCTCGGCAACATCCTGGGCGGCGCCATCGGCGGAAAGATTCTCGGCCACATCCTCGGCAACCGCCGCGGCGCGGTGGAGCAGGGGATCGGCCGCTCGACGGGAATGAACCCCGGTCAGGTGGCGCAGCTGCTCATGATGCTCGCGCCGATCGTGATGGCGGCGCTCGGCCGGATGAAGCGGCAGCAGAACGTCGACGCCGGCGGCCTGGGCGGCATGCTCCAGCGCGAGCAGCAGGAGATGCAGCGCCGCGCCCCCGCCACCGCCGGCCTCGGCGGAATCCTCGACAAGAACAACGACGGCCAGATCATGGACGACCTGGCCCGCATGGCGCCGGGAATGCTCGGCGGGCTGTTCGGAAGAAAGGGCTGACTCGCGAATCGCACTATCGCGCCAGATTGATGTTCACGTACTCCTTCTCCCCCGTGACCTCGCGCACGACGTAGGGGGCGAGCCAGTCGGGGATCGGGACCGGGGTGTCCTCGCTCGGGAGCTCGACCTCGGCGAGGACGAGGTCGCGGTCGAGGAACTCGTCGACCTCCCAGACGAGCGCGGCGGGGTCCGGGCCGGCGGCGACGCGGTAGCGGCGCTTGCGGACGCGGCGCCGCGCGGTGAGGGGCCACATGGCGGCGTGGATCTTCTGCGTCGTCTCCTCCTCCAGCTCGATCCGCGTCAGGCCGGCGCCGACCTTCACCGTGCGGAAGTAGCGGTCGCCTTCGCCCCCGGCGTCGACGCGGACGCGGCGCAGGCGCTCGGCCAGCCGCTCGCCGGGAACCCAGCCCTGGTGGATCTCCTCGACGCGCTCGGCGCCGTCGCGCACGGCGGGCGGGAGGGCGGAGAGCAGATACTTCCGCTCCGTCTCGGTGTCCGCCGCGGCGCGCCCGACGAGCGCGTGGCCCACCGCGCGCAGGCGTGCGGCGAGCTCCTCGTGAGCGCCGGCGAGCCAGCGCGACTCCAGCGCCGCGAACGCCGCGTCGCCGCGGGCCCGCAGGCGGCGGGCGAGCGCGAGCAGGCCGGCGCGCGGGTCGCGGCGCTGCTCTCGACGCGCGCCGGCCTCCCCGGCCTCGCCGCTCAGCACCTCCACCGAGACCCGCCGCGCCTGCTCGGCCGCCGCGTCGCTGGACGCGGCCACGATCTCGGCGGCGAACACGTGCGCGTCGTGCATGTCGCCGAGCACCTCCTGCAGCTCCCGCAGCGCGGCGAGCGCGTCGCGGCCGCCCTCCTCGGCGTCGGCGACCGGCTCCAGCAGGTAGCGCACGCGCTTGCCCGCGATGCGCGCCTCGTGCGCCTCGTCCTGGTCGGCCGCCGAGTGGACCGCCGCCAGGTGGCGCGCCAGCTCGTCGGTGAGGGAGAGCAGCAGGCGGCCGGTGACGGCGGCGAAGCTCGGCGCGCGCACCGGGCCGTCCAGCCGGACCGTCGTGCGGTACGTCGTCAGGCGGCCGCGCAGCTTCCGCTCGATGCGCGGGAAGTCTCGCGAGATCTCGTCCCGCAGCGCCTCGTCCGAGAGCGCCTTCCGCGCCTCCAGCCGGGCGGTGAGCCAGTGGAGTCCCGTGCGCTGCCGCGGCGTGAGCGTCTGCCCCTGGTCGCGCAGCCAGGCGAGGTGGACCTCGGCGTCGCGGCTGTCGCCCGTCGCGGCGGCGAGGCGGGCGAGGCGACGCCGCAGGCGCCTGGAGACGCCGCCGCCGAACTCCTCGGCGTAGGCGCGGAGGCAGCTGCGGAGCCGGCGCAGCGCGACCCGGAAGTCGTGCAGCGCCTCCGGGTCGTCGCCGGCGGCGAGGTGGGCGTGCGCCGCGACGGCGTCGTCCAGCAGGGCGAGCGCCACGCGGCGCACGGCCTCGTGGGCGGGGCGCGACAGCAGGTCGTCGGGGAGGGCGGCGGCGGAGGAGTGGGCCACGGCGTGCGCGGGCGGGCGGTCGTCCGGTTCGTTAGGCGCCGAGTCGGCGCAGGTGCGACGGGGCGAGGGCCCAGCGCAGCGTCGCCGAGCCGGCGCCCGGAGCGGCGTCGTCCAGCCGCAGGAGGCAGGCCCCGCCTTTCTTGAGCTCGATCAGCGACGGGCCGCGCGCGGCCAGCAGCCAGGTGACGAGCTCGCCGAGATGCGGCTCGTGTCCGACCACCGCCACCGTGCGGTCGCCCGCGCGGACCGAGGGGCCGAGCGAGCGCAGCCAGCGGACGAAGGCAGCCGGTTTCGCGTCAGGCACCAGCTCGCCCACGCGCAGCGGCTCGGGGCGTCCCCCGTAGGCGTCGGCGACGATCCAGGCCGTCTGCTCGGCGCGGGCGTAGGGGCTCGTGGCGAGCACGTCGATCGACGGCACCACGCGGCGCAGCCCGCGCGCGGCGCGGCGCATCTTGCGCCGTCCCTCCCGGGTGAGCGGGCGCAGGCTGTCGTCCCGGCCGCCGCGCGCGAACTCCTCGCGATCCTCGGCGATGGCGTGGCGGACGACGAGCAGCTGCATGACGGGGCGCGATGGCGTGAGTGGTCGGAAGAGAATGCCGGGTGACATGCAATCTGGGGGCGCGTGCCTGTCGACTGACAGTCGGTGCGCGGGCGGCCCGCGAATCTTTACAAAAGGGGGTTGACAGCGGCCGCGAACGCCTGTATCCTGCTCGCCCTCAGGGAGTCGCGTCCCGATGTTCGTCGGCTGTCGTGCTTCGCGCAATGCGCGGGGATCTTCGGCCGGACCGTTCGCGCGAAAGCGGCGACGGGTCATCGGCGGCGCGACTTTCGCGTTTACGGCAACTTCAGCGGCGGGCCGCGAGTCGGCGCGCCTTCGACACGGAGGATGCGGGAGCATCATGGCGGCAGCGAACCCTACCCACCCAACCAAAGCGAGACTGGCCGGCACGCAGGTGCGGCCGGGCGAGCGCCTCACGCACGTCGTGAGGCGGGTGGAGGACGTGCGCGCGCAGTCGGGCCGCGGCTATTGCCGCCCCTCCGAATTGCGGCGCGACGCGCAGGGCGTGTCGCCCTGGTCGTTTACCGCGATCGAGCTCACGACGAACGAGCATCCGCTCGCCACCGAAGCGCTTCGAGCCATTGGCGGCTCGCGGCGCGGTACCCGAAGCGGCAGCTCCCTGCTGCCGGCGACGCCGGCGACGCCGGTCTCGGCGCGGCGCGCGGACGCGAAGGATGGCAGGGCACAATCAGGCGCAGGCGGTTCGGCCGGAGGCACCCCGTGAGGGTGTAGCTCCGCCGACCCCGAGGAGCGATGAGACGATCGCCCCACCTGCGCCGACCCGGCAGGTGGGGCGTTTTGCATTCGCGCCCGCGCCGGCCGATCACGAACGCTGTTTGACAAGTGATGGCCTGGGGAAAGTACGAAAGCAGTACAGCAACACCGGTCACCGCAGTCGGCCGGCAGGGGCGTGGCGCTCGGGCATTGGCGAACGCGACTCCCTGTGCCGCGGAGCGATTCTGCCCCTGTCGCGCCGAGCTGTCGATCTGTGATCGTGGCGACGTAGCCCAACTCCGGCAGAGGCGCCGGACTCAGAATCCGGTCAGTGAGAGTTCGAATCTCTCCGTCGCTATTCGGAACGTCGAACGTGGGTATGCCCCGGGAGCGCGCGCGGCCGACCGCTACCCGGCTCCGCTTCCGGGGCGTCCCGGCGCCGCGAGGCCGGCGCCTGACGAGAGGTGTGTGTGTACGCGCTCCCGGCGGACGGACAGGAGAGTGTCGACGTCGCCGGGAGCCACGATGGGGTGCGAGCGGCTTTATGAGGGCCGCGAAGCTGCGAGGGTAAAGGACCAGCGAGCATGCCCGTCACCTGCGGTCATCGTCTAACAGCCATGACGCCACGACGCCATCGTGGAGGTCCCGGTGCGATTCCGGGTGACCGCTCTGCATCGGGACTCGGCACTCGGGACTCGGTGCTCGGCGAGATGAAGGACGCGCTCGCCGTGCGTCATTCCGACCGAGGTCGCGCGGCGACTGAGGGGAGGAACCCCCGTCCCGACGGAGGGGTTCTGGCAGTTCAGTCCTGGGAGGGTGCGTGAGTGGTTGAAACGGGCCGGCTGTAACCCGGCTGCCCTCGCGGGCCACGGTGGTTCGAATCCATCCCCTCCCACTCGTTCGATCAACGCCGCCGTAGCTCAGTGGAGCAGAGCGCCTGGCTACGAACCAGGAGGTCGCACGTTCGAGTCGTGCCGGCGGTATGGGCGGGCCGCCCTCATCCTGCCACGGTAGCTCAGCGGTAGAGCGCCGCGTTGAAGGCGCGGGCGTCGGAGGTTCGAATCCTTCCCGTGGCATTGCTTCCCGGTGCGGTGGCCGAGTGGCTCAAGGCGGCGGCCTGCAGAGCCGCGATTCGTGAGTTCGAATCTCACCCGCACCTCTTCACTCCCCGCAAGCATTGCCGGCGATGCAGTCGCCTCTTGAGCGACAGAGGTCGGTTCGAACCCGACGCGGGGGACTGTTCGGGATGTAGCTCAGGTGGGAGAGCACTCGCTTCGGGAGCGAGGGGTCGCGCGTTCGAGTCGCGCCATCCCGATCGGCTGGACGTCAGGCGCTAGGGGGTAGTGTAAGTGGATCGGCACCAGGGGCTGTGAATCCCTGAGAGCGGGTTCGAGACCCGTCCCCCTGATTCATCGATTCGTGGAGACTGTAGCTCAGTGGTAGAGCACCAAAAGACATCCTCGCCACTCTTCGCCCGCGCGACCGGGCCGACGGTCGAGGGTTATCGCTTCTGGAGCGGGTGGTCGCAGGTTCGATTCCTGCCAGTCTCCCTGCCACGACACGCAGCACCAAGCAACGCCGTGAAGTCTGGGGCCTGTAGCTCAGTGGATAGAGCGTCGGGAATGTCCCTCGCCGATCCCTCGTCCGCCGCGGCAGCGCGGCGGGCCGCTAGATGAGGGTTATCGATAATCCGAAGGTCGCGGGTTCGACTCCCGCCGGGCTCCAATTCTCTCGTCCGACCTCTCCCGCGCGGTGACGCGCGGCGCGCCCGCGAGGTCGGCGTAATAGACAGGTGTCTCACCTGTGCAGGGCGGGTCGGCGCGTATGGGCTCTTGCCGCGCGCCGCCGGGGGTGTCGTTCAACAGAGGACGCGGCGCCGCCGCACGATCCCATTGCCTGACGAGGGCCGGAGCGTGCGGACCGACGGCGCCGAGACGCGGGTGGTGGCGCGGGACGACGTCCCGCGGCGCCAGACGCCCGCCGCCCCCGGTCGCCCCTCCTCTTCGGAGCGGGTCGACGCGGTTCGGTGATCGATGGCTCAGTTGTTAGAGCAGCGGGCAACGGCAGGCGCCCGTCCGGCCGCGCGGCGGCAGCGCGCGGTGCGCGCCTCTTCGGAGGCTCGATCGAACCAGCAGTTCCTCATCCGCTCCACCCCATCTCGTCGGCCGGCGGGTGGACGCGTCTCGATTATCGTGCCCAAACGGTCCGGCCCACAGGGGCCGGTTCGAGCGCACCCCTCATCCGCCGTCCGGCCCCTCATACCTAACGGCGCGGGTCGAACGAACTGGGTTACCGTCTTCAAAACGATCCGGAGCAATCCGGCCCAGCTCGGCCACTCATCCGCGCCAATTCTCCGCCGCGCCACTGCGGGTCGACGCGTTTCGGTTATCGCACCCAACGACCCCGGACAAGCGACCCGGGGGGCCGAGCGCACCCCTCATCCGCGAGCGGCGCGGCGACCATCACGCGCGGGCACCCTTGCCCGCGCGTCCCATTTACCCACTCGTCGACAAGGAGGCGAGCCATGGATTTCACGAAGTACTTCGCGACTCGCCTGACGCGTCTCGTGACGCCGCAGGCCGCGCCGATCCCGGGCACCGACCAGGTGCGGAACTCGGGCGGGGGCTACGCGTGGCGCGTCGGCCCGTGGGAGCGGCTCGACCGCTTCCTCGTCCTCGGCAGCGAGGGCGGCACCTACTACATCGGCGAGCGGAAGCTGACCGTCGAGAACGCCGAGGGCGTGCGCGCCTGCATCGCCGAGGACGGCCTGCGGGTCGTGCGGCGCGTCGTGGAGGTGAGCGAGTCGGGCCGCGCGCCGAAGAACGAGTCGGCGCTGTTCGCGCTCGCCATGTGCGCGGGGCTCGGCGAGGACGCCACGCGCGCCGCGGCGCTCGAGGCGCTGCCGCGGGTGGCGCGCACCGGCACGCACCTGCTGCACTGGATGCAGTTCGTGCGGGCGTTCCGCGGCTGGGGGCGCGGCGTTCGGCGCGCGGTCGGCCGCTGGTACACGGCGAAGCCGGCGCCGGCGCTGGCGTACCAGATGCTCAAGTACCCGTCCCGCGACGGCTGGTCGCACCGCGACGCGCTGCGCCTGGCGCACCCGAAGGCGCCGAGCGTGGGGCACGACCTCCTCTTCCGCTACGCCACCAAGGGGTGGGAGGGGATCCTGGAGCTGGCCGGCATCGGGGACCACGAGGTCGTGGCCCAGCTGGAGGCGATGAAGGCGCTCCCGCACCAGAGCCCGGCCGAGGCGGCGGCGACGATCGCGCGGCACAAGCTGACGCGCGAGATGGTGCCGACGCAGCTGCTGGTGCACGCCGAGGTGTGGGCGGCGCTGCTGGCCGACATGCCCCTCGGCGCGATGGTGCGCAACCTG
>DATFPD010000131.1:0-4118 GCA_035265005.1 Gemmatimonadaceae bacterium
CGCATGGGGATCCTGGCCGAGTACCTGGCAACGTGCGAGGCGAGCGGGTTCGTGACCGGGAACTTCTCGCCGGCCGGCGGGCGGATGTACTTCACCGAGGAGAACGCGCGGCGGATCGACGGGGCGCGCGCGCGGCTGCACGAGTGGCACCGCGCCGGGCTGCTGGGCGACGACGCGTACTACCTGCTGCTGGCGTCGGTGATCGAGGGCGCCGACCGGGTCGCGAACACCGCCGGGGTGTACGCCGCCTACATCAAGCGCTGGCAGCCTAACGCGCTGCGGACGTTCGCCGCCGTCCCCGAGCGCCCGGTGCGCGGCGCTGGCTCGGTGGCGCACTGCGGCGACGCGGCCGACGTCGCCCGCCGCCTCGGGCCGGTGGACCTCCTGTACGTGGACCCGCCGTACAACGCGCGCCAGTACTCGGGCTACTACCACGTCCCGGAGATTCTGGCGCGCGGGTGGTTCGGCGAGCGCCCGCCGGCGCTGCGCGGCAAGACCGGGCTCCTCGCCGAGCCGGTGCCGCGCAGCGCCTGGTGCTCGGCGCGGCGGGTCCGGGGCGCGCTGCGGGAGCTGCTCGCGGCCACCGGGGCGCGGCACGTCCTGGTGAGCTACAACTCGGAGGGGCTCCTCCCGTCGGCGGCGCTCCGCGAGGAGCTCGGGACCGCGTCGGCCGACGGGAAGGTGCGCCAGTTCGTGCGCCGCTATCCCCGCTACCGGTCCGACAGCGACGGCCCCCGGCGCAGGTACCGCGGCACGGAGGTTCGCGAGTTGCTGTATTGCGTACGACTCAGGTGAGGGAAGGGGGACGGGGGATGGGGGATGATCTGCTACCGCTGACAGCTTGCCCTGACCCGGACCCCGACCCCGACCCCGAGCGCAGCGAGGGGGAGGGGAAGGGGAGAGGGGGAAGGGTGCATCCCCCGTCCCCCGTCCCCCTCCCTGCGCTGAACTCCACACACGTCCCGATCGATGAGCCGATGAGCGAAGCCCAACCCGCGTCGAAGCATGACCGTCAGGTGGCGGGGCTGTCGGGCGGCCCGAAAACCAATTATGCTAGCGCCGTGAAGAATACGGCGCCCGCCGAGCCTGTCGATCCGAAGGCCGACCAGCTCGCAGCCGACCTCCTCGTCATCGACCGGGTCCTCGCCGGGCATCGGAACGACTTCGGCCTCCTGATCAACCGGTACAGCGACGCGCTCTACCGGCACGCCCTGGGGATGACCGGCAGTCCGGACGTGGCCGAGGACATCCTGCAGATGTCCTTCATCAAGGCCTACCAGCACCTCTCCGAGGTCCGCGGCCGCTTCGACGCGTGGGTCTTCCGCATCGTCGCCAACGCCTGCAAGGACTGGCTGAAGAACATCCGGCGGACGCACCTGAGCTACGACGAGGACGACCAGGCGTCGTCGTTCAACACGCCGGAGGAGGAGCTGGACCGCTCCGAGCTCCGCACCGACCTCGACAAGGCCCTTGCCACCCTTCCGGCTTCACTGCGCGAGGCATTCATTATGAAGCACGTCGAGGGGCGGTCGTACGAGGAGATGGCCGACCTCCTGGGCACGACCGTGGGCGCGCTCAAGATGCGGGTGCACCGGGCGCGCGAGGCGCTCCAGGTGCTGCTCGAGGAGAAATACGCGGGATGATGCGCGACGAGCGGGATGATCAGGTCGTGCGCCGGGGCACCTACGCGCTGCACGCCTGGCTCGACGGGGACGGCTCCGAGTGGGCGGCCCGCCGGGCGGCTGCACCCGGGGCGCGCGAGGTCGAGCTCTGGAAGCGCGTCGAGGCCGAGGCGGCTCGTCGCCGCTCGGAGCACGCGCCCGAAGGGCTGCGCGCCCGGATCCTGGCCGCTCTCCCTGCCGAGCCCTCTCAACCGGCGCCGCCGCGGCCACGCGAGAGCTCCAGGCGGTCCAAGCGGCTGCCGCGAAGCTGATCCCGCAGTTCCCAATCGACCATGGTTCGGCGCGGGCCGGCTCCTGGACGGGGCCGGCCCGCGATTCGTTTATCCGCCTCCTGGCGAAGCGGGGGCGCGCGCCTTGCGCTGCCACGACGCCCCTTCAGCGGCCGAAAATCGGTAGGAGGCTACGGATGAACAGGAATCAAATGATGGTGGCGGCACTGGCGCTGGTAATTCTTCCCGGCGTGGCCTCGGCGCAGACGGACACTGGACAGCGGTCGCGCCGGACGACCACCGAGCGCGGCGGCTCGGTCACTCGCGGCGGGCGGGGACAGGGAAGCAACATGGGGCTGAGCGGCGACCAGATGACGCAGTTCCAGCAGTCGCTGAGCGACATGGGATGTTACCGGGGGAGCGTGGACGGGATGATGGGCCCGCAGACGCGACAGGCGGTCGCCTGCGCCCGCCAGCGGAACAACCTCCAGGGCAACAACATGAACGAGCTGTTCCGCTCGATGAATCTGGACATGACGGTGCAGGACAGCATGGGGATGGACGTCATGGGTTCGAGCGGGCGCGGGCGGCGCGGCGGAGGAAACCGGATGCGTGATACGAGCGGCGGCGCCGGCGGCTCGGAGATGTCGGACAGTGGGGCGACCAATCGCCGGGGCGGCGCGGCGAATCGCGGCCGCTCTGGGAACGCCGGCCGCGCTGGCAATGCGGGCACGGCCGGCAACAGCGGCCGCCGCACCGGCCGGGACAGTGGGGGCACGCGTCCTCCGCGACCGTAGCTGCTGCTGGACGGGATAGGCGGGATGAAGGGGCCGACGGCCCCGGGAGACATGGCTTCCCGGGGCCGTCGGCCCTTCGTGCCGTCTACCAGCTCATCTCGACATCGGCCGGCGCCGCCACGGGCGACCGAGTCGCCACGTTAGGCGCCGGGCGGCGCGGCCGGGCGAGGCGGGGCGGGTGCAACGGAATGGTCCGCCGGCGTCGCCCCCGCTGTAAGGGATTCACCGCGCGACGAGCGCAACCACCACCATTCCATCCCCACTCGGCGCAAACCACTGCGCGCGGATCGCCGGACGCGGAGGCCCCGGCGACGCCGTCGGCGGTACCACCAGCTCCGGAGGGAGGCTCGCAACGTCTTGCCACGCCTCGCACTCGATCGCTTGCACTCCGGTCGGCCACGGAGTTAATCCCTTACAGCGGGGGCGACGCCGGCGGACCATTCCGTTGCACCCGCCCGCCGTCCGCCCCGCCTCCCGCTCCCCACCCCGTCCCACACCCGGCGCGTCGCCGTCCACTCCCTCCAGGCATCAGGCATCATGACGACGCAGCCCGAACCCTGGCTCCGCGGTCCGCTCCCGGACGTCGACCCGATGCTCGCGCCCGCCGCGCACGCGCTCATGCAGGCCGCCGAGGACATTCCGCGCGCGGCGTCCGCGCTCTCGCCGGCCGAACTCTGGGTCAGCCCCGGCGGCGCCGCGTCGGTCGGCTTCCACCTCCGCCACATCGCCGGCAGCATCGACCGGCTCGCCACCTACGCCCGCGGCGCCCAGCTCGACGAGCGCCAGCTGGCCGCGCTCCGCGCCGAGCCGGAGCCCGGCGACCCGCCCGCCTCCGCCGCCACGCTGGTCGGCGCGGCGACGGCGGCGATCGAGGGCGTGCTGCGCGTGCTGCGCGAGACCGACCCGTCCACCCTGCGCGAGCCACGGCGCGTCGGGCGCGCCAGCCTGCCGAGCACCGTGCACGGTCTGCTCTTCCACATCGCCGAGCACACGCAGCGGCACGTGGGGCAGGTCATCACGACTGCGAAGATCGTCCGGGGGCTTCGGCTCGGCGACTGAGTGCGTCGTGGCCATGCCGCCGGCGCGCACACATCCCGCCCTTGAGCAGTTCTCGACTCCATCCAGAGAAGCTGAACCACGGAGGGCACGGGGGGCGACCTGAAGAGCAGGACACGGATGAACACGGAGAGGGGCGCGGATGCATCCGTGCACTTATCCGTGTTCATCCGTGTCCTGCTCTTCAGGACGTAGTCCTGCGCTCTCGATTGACTCGAGAACGGCTCTAGGGCGGCGTCAGCTCCCGGCGCAGAAACACCAGCGCCACCCCATCGCGGTAGTAGTCCGGCACCCGCGCCTCCTCGCGGAAGCCGCAGCCGAGCAGCAGCGTGCGCGCCGCCGCGAGCGCCGGGTCGTCGGCCATCTCGCCGATG
>DATFPD010000132.1:0-6542 GCA_035265005.1 Gemmatimonadaceae bacterium
GGACATGATCGCCGTGCCGGTGTCGGGCGAGCTGGAGCTCGCCATCGTGGGCGCGCCGTCGTACTTCGCGCGGCACCCGGCGCCGAAGCACCCGCGCGACCTCACGGCGCACAGCTGCATCAACTGGCACCGCTCGCCCAACGACCCGCCCTACCGGTGGGAGTTCACCGAGAAGGGGCGCGACTTCTCGGTCGCCGTCGACTCGCGCGTGGTGTCCTCCGACACGGGCTTCAACCTCCGCCTCGCCGCGGCCGGCGTCGGGCTCGCGGTCAGCTACGTCGACATGGTACGCGAGTGGCTCGAGCGCGGAGAGCTCGTGCGTGTGCTGGCGGCGTACTGCCCGCCCTTCCCCGGCTGCTTCCTCTACTACCCCGAGCGGCGGCAGGCGTCGCCGGCGCTGCGGGCACTCGTCGAGCATCTGCTGCTGCGGCGGCAGACAGGACGCGACCGGGCTTCCCGCCGCTAACTCCTCTTGTCCCTGTGCTCGCGCATGCGCTCGAAGACCCGGAGCCGCTTCCCTCGACAGGCTCGGGACAGGCCGTGCGCGAGCACGCCGCGTGGGCGCGGGGCCGGCTCGCGGCGCGGACCGGGGCACCCGACGCCTGACGCGCGTCCGCTGCCTCGAGTCCGGCGCTCTCGATGAGCGCGCGCACCAGGTCCTGCCCGTGCGCGCCACCTGATCGGGGTAGCGGCTCACCCGGGCGTCCCGAGAGGTGCGTGCGGCCGGACGCCCCTCTCCTCTTGACAGCTATAGGAGCGCGCCGCATCTTCTCTAGCCAGCGACAGGAACCCCCTCGCACACCAGGCCCGTGGCCCCCCGTCTCCAGACCGACGCCCTCCGCGGCTCGCTCGACCTGCTGGTCCTCAAGACGCTCTCGCTGGCGCCGATGCACGGCTGGGGGATCGGCCAGCGCGTGCAGCAGATCTCCGACGGCGTGCTCGAGGTGAACCAGGGCTCGCTCTACCCGGCGCTGCAGCGGCTGGAGAAGGACGGCCTGATCTCGAGCGAGTGGGGCACGACGGACAACAACCGCCGCGCGCGCTACTACCAGATCACCGCCGCCGGCCGGCGCGCCCTCGGCGCGGAGCTCGAGAGCTGGCGCCGCTTCGCCGCCGGCCTCGAGGCGGTGCTGCGCACGACCTGAGCGCGCGCGCCGTACGCACGGACGGGCCGGCCGCGGGCCACTGAATCCTTCCGCGCGTCCGGCCGTACTCCTCTAGACGTCGACAGAAAACGCCCACCCCCCGCACCCCGGAGTCGCTGCATGCGCTGGTTCCACGCCGCGCGCGCCCGCGCGCGCCTGCTCTTCCGCCGCGAGGCGGAGGAGCGCATGAACGACGAGATGGCGTTCCACATCGAGATGGAGACGGCGCGCCTGCGCGCGCAGGGCCTCGACGCCGGTGAGGCCCGGCGCCGGGCGCTCGTCGCCTTCGGCGGCGTGGAGAAGCACAAGGAGGCGCTGCGCGACGGGCGCGGCCTCGCCTGGCTCGGCGGGCTGACGCTCGACCTCAAGCTCGGCGGCCGGATGCTGGTCAAGCATCCGGGGCTGACGATCGTCGGCGGGCTCGCGATGGCGTTCGCCATCTGCGTCGGCGCCGTCCTCTTCGAGATGGTGATGCTGTTCGTCAGTCCCACGCTGCCGCTGCCGGAGGGCGACCGCATCGTGCACCTGCGGAACTGGGACGTGCAGGCGAACGAAAAGGAGCCGCGCGCGCTGCACGACTTCGTCGTCTGGCGCCAGGCGATGCGGTCGGTGACCGACTTCGGGGCGTGGCAGGACGTCGCGCGCAACCTCAAGGGGCGCGACGGCGAGGCCCGCCCGGTGGCGGTCGCGGCGATCACAGCGTCGGGCTTCCGCGTCGCCGCGACGCCGCCGCTGCTGGGCCGCCCCCTCGTGCCAGCGGACGAGCAGGCCGGCGCGCCACCGGTGGTGGTCCTCGGCCACGACCTGTGGCAGACGCGCTTCGCGGCCGACTCCGCGATCGTCGGGCAGAGCGTGCAGTTCGGGGACGCCTACGCCACCGTGGTGGGCGTGATGCCCGAGGGATTCAAGTTCCCCATGGCGCACGAAGCGTGGACGCCGCTGCGCGTGGACGTGCTCGACCCTTCGCTTCGCTCAGGGCAGGCTGAAGCGCCGCGCCAGGGACCCGCCATCACCATCTTCGGACGGCTTGCCCCCGGCGCGACGCTCGACGACGCGCAGGCCGAGCTGACGGTACTCGGCCAGCGTGCGGCGCGGGATCTCCCCGAGACACACAAGCACCTGCAGCCGCGGGTGATGCCGTACGCGCAAATGTTGGGCGGGGAGTCGATGGCGGAAACGCTCGGGGTCTTCGCGCTGATCCAGGCCTTCGCGCTCATGCTCCTCGTGCTCGTCTGCGGCAACGTGGCCCTGCTGCTGTTCGCGCGCGCGGCGACGCGGGAGGGCGAGCTCATCGTGCGCAGCGCGCTCGGCGCGAGCCGCTGCCGGATCGTCGTGCAGCTCTTCGCCGAGGCGCTCGTGCTCGGCGGGGTGGCGGCCGCCGTCGGGCTCGTGGTCGCCCACGTCGCGCTGCGCCAGGTTGGGCTGCCCTTCCTGGAGGTGAACCTGGCAGCGGTCCCGTTCTGGATCGATCCGCGCCTCTCGCCCGCCACGGTGCTCTATGCGTGCGCGCTGACGCTGCTCGCCGCCGCGATCACCGGCGTGGTGCCCGGCCTCAAGGTCACCCGCGGCATCGGGTCGCGCCTACGCGCCGGCACGACCGGCGGCGGCGGCCTGCGGTTCGGCGGCGTGTGGACGGCGGTGATCGTCGCGCAGGTCGCGGTCACCGTCGCCTTCCCGGCGATCGCCCTGCTGGAGATGCGGGAGGTGCGTCGGGTCCAGACGTACGACGTCGGATTCGCGGCGGACCGGTACCTGGCGGTGCAGCTCAGCAGGGAGGCGGCGCCCGGAGCGGACGTGGAGGGCGACTCGCTGGCAGCCGCTGCCCACCGCGCGCAACTCGGGATGCTGGTCGAGACGCTGCGGCAGCGCCTCGCGGCCGAGCCGGGGGTGGTCGGGGTCACCTTCGCGGACCGGCTGCCGCGCGACAACTACTCCTACCACCGCGTCTTCCTCGACGATTCGGCGTCCATCGCCGCGGGGAGCGCACAGTCGGGGAAGTGGGCATATCGCTCCACGAAGATCGCGTACGTGGATCCGTCGTACTTCCCTGTGCTCGAGGCGCCGATCCTCGCCGGGCGGGGATTCCAGCCCGCCGATCTCGCCCCCGGAGCGGGAGTGGCGATCGTGGATCAGGGGTTCGTGGACCAGGTGCTGCTGGGGCGCGACCCGATCGGCCAGCGACTGCGGATCAACCTCGGCACGACGCCGATCGCGGGCCCGCAGGTCGATTCGCTTCCGTATTACGAGATCGTGGGGCTCGTGAAGGAGCTCGGCATGGTCGGCGCGGCGGAGTCGGAGCGCGGGCTCGGGCTCTACCTGCCGGCCACGCCGGGGAGCGGCTTCCAGCCGCAGATGCTGATCCACACGCGGGGCGACCCGGTGGCATTCGTGCCGCGCGCCCGCGCGATCGCGGCAACTCTGGACCCGGCGCTGCGGCTCTCGGAGTTCAAGCGCATGGACCGGGTCGCGGACGACCTGGTGTGGCTGTTCGGAATGTGGCTGCGCGCGACGCTGGTCCTGACCGCCGTGGCGCTACTGCTCTCGCTCGCCGGCATCTACGCGGTGCTGTCGTTCATCGTCGCCCGACGCACGCGCGAGATCGGCGTGCGCGTCGCGCTCGGCGCGAGCCCGCGCAGCGTCCTTACCGCGATCTTCCGGCGACCGCTGACGCAGGTCAGCATCGGCATCGCGGCCGGTGCCACCCTCATCTACCTCGGCGCACAGGGCTTGTCTCGCACTACGCAGTTCCAGAACACGCCGATCGCGCTCTCGCCAGGCCAGGTCGCGCTGCTCGTGGTCTACGCGGCGTTCATGCTGGGGGTGTGCCTGCTCGCCTGCGTCGTCCCCACGCGGCGCGCGCTCCGGGTGGAGCCGACCGTGGCGATGCGGGTGGAGTAGCCGTCATGTCGAACACGTCTCGCGTACTCGTCATGGCTTCATTCGCCGCGCTCCCGATGCGCGCCGCGGCTGCCCAGCTTCCCGCCGGAACGACGCCGCCGACCGCGGAAGCGCTGGCGGCGCGAATCGATTCCGTCGTGAAAGCCGACATCCTCCCGCGTGGATTCCCGAGCGTGTCGATCGCCGTCACACGCGGCGGGCGAACGCTCCTCGAGCGCGCGTGGGGTGTCGCGAACGTCACGACCGGCCAGAAGGCGGAGCCGTCGACGACTTACGACATCGGCTCGATGGCCAAGCAGTTCACGGCCGCGCTGGTGCTCGAGCTCGTCGACCGCGGGAAGCTGTCGCTGACGGATTCCGTCGGCCGCTACTTGAAAGGGCTCCGGCCGGAGTGGAACGCCATCACCATCGAGCAGCTGCTCAACCACACGTCCGGCCTCTCCCGCGGCTACGTGATGCGGAGCCGGCCGGACGAGAACGTGCCGGGCGACGCGCTCATTGCGGCGGCGGCCCGGGACACGCTCGAGTCGAAGCCGGGGACGGTCTGGGCGTACTCCAACACCGGGTACCTGCTGCTCGGGGTGCTGGTCGAGAAGGTGTACGGCAAGCCGTACGGCGTGGTGCTGCGCGACGAGATCGCGCGACCGCTCGGCCTCAAGTCGCTCGGCTGGTGCGAGAGCGTGGCGAAGGAGCGCGCGGCGGCCGGGTACACCCGATCGAGCGACGGCAAGGTCACCCCAGGCCGCGAGCAGCACGCGTCGCAGGCCCTCGGCTCGGGCGCCATCTGCTCGACGGCGGGCGACGTCGCCCGATGGAACCAGGCGCTGCACGGCGGCCGCGTGCTCTCCGCGGCGTCGTACGCGGCGATGACCACGACACGCGGCGCGGCGACGGGCAAGTACGGGTTCGGGCTCGTGCCGCGCACGTCGCCGTGGGGCTCTCCGGCCATCTGGCACGACGGGCAGGACGTGGGATTCTCGTCGGACAACGCGTGGTTCCCGGCCGAATCACTCTCGGTCACGCTGCTGTACAACGCGCTCCCGAAAATCGAAGTGCCGATGGCCGACTTCGTCGGACTGATCGCGCTCGGCGGAACGCCGCGTCCGATACCTCCGATGGCGGTCATCGAGCTTCCCATCGCCGCCACGCAGGGAGAGGGGCGACCGAAGTTCGTCGGCGCGTACGAGATCGGGGTCGGTCGCACGTTCATCGTCACCTTCGAGGACGGGAACCTGTACGTCACGCCGCCGAGAGGCTCGCGGCAGCAGCTGTTGCTTCAGTCCGGGACGACGTACACGCTCGGCAGTCCCGGGGGGAGCACGACCGTCACGTTCCGGGTGGACGCGGACGGCGTGGTGACGGGCTTCACGGTGCGGGACAATGGCGTCGACCGGGAGTTGAGGAAGGTGAAGTAGGCCGCTCGTCGCCAGAAGGGTCCGCTCGTCGCCGATTTGCGCCGCCCGCCGGGCGCGTCATCGCGTCCCCGCCGCCCGCATGCAACGTTGCCGGCTCTCGCTGTCACAACCGCAGTCCCGCCACCGTGAGCGCATCGAGACAGAGAGCACGACCACCGGCACCACCCGGCGCCGCCACCGTCGCGGGCCTGTGCGCGCTCGTCGGCGCGCTCGCCGTCGGTGGGACACCAGCAACGGCGGGTGCCCAGCCGGTTTCCCAGCGGGCGAGCGCCGTCGCGCGCGCGACCGCCAGCCGGCCCGTCGAGGTCGAGCTGCGGAGCGCCGCGCGCGTGCTCGTGCCGGGCGAGACGGCGACCGTCGCGATCCGGCTCCGCCCGGAGCCTGGGTGGCACGCGTACTGGCGACACGCGGGCGACGTGGGGAGCCCACCCTCTGTGGAGTGGCGGCTCCCCGAGGGGTTCACGGCGGCCCCGCTCCGCTGGCCGACGCCGGAGCTGATCGTGTCACCACCGCTCGCCAGCTACGGCTATGAGCGCGAGGTGCACCTGCTCGGTGCCGTCCACGTCCCGCGCACCGCGCGCGTCGGGTCGACCGCGACGCTCGCAGGCACCGTCACGTGGGTGGTATGCAAGGTGGAGTGCATCGCCGACGAGGTGGACCTGGCGCTGACGCTACCGGTGGGAGCGGCCCCGGAGGCCGACACCGCCGCCGCTCGCGCGTTCGCGGCCGAGGACGCGCGCGTGCCGGTTCGCCGTGCCGACTGGCTGTTCCGCTCGGCGGTCGACGCGGGCGCCATCGTGCTCCGCGTTCGCCCGCCCGACGGGTCGGGCCTCCTGCTCGAGGGCGGCGATGCCGCGCGCATCCGATTCTTCGTCGACTCGGCCGGCGTCATCGACCACGCCGCACCGGCCGCGGTGCGTGTGGACGGCGACGCGCTGGAGCTCCGGCTCGTGCGCTCGTCGTACGCCAGCGGGACCCCGACCAGGCTGACGGGCGTGCTCGCGCTCGCGGGTCACGGCAGCGGTGACGAGGGCCTCGCGGTCGAGGTGGATGCGCCGGTGGTCGGTATGGCGCAGCTCGCGTC
>DATFPD010000133.1:0-3209 GCA_035265005.1 Gemmatimonadaceae bacterium
CGAACCCGCCCAGGCCGCGACGTACGCGGTCACCGGCGCGGACGCTTCGGACAGCAGCGCGGTCGCGAGCGCCCAGAGCGCGATCCCCCACATGATCCAGCTGGCTGCCGACGTCCAGGTCAGCGTCCACATCGTCGCCGCGGTCACGGAGGCGATGCCCGGCACACGACGGGCGATCGGCGCATTGACGCGGGGGAGGGAGCGTAGAATGGCCGGTCCGGCCAACAGCCCAGCGACGGCGGCGATGGGCAGTACCAGCCAGACCGTACGCACTCCGACCGCTGCGCCTCCGGCCACGAACAGCACGACGAGGCCGACGACGACCCCGACGACGCCCTGGAGCAGGGAGCTCGCGGCGACCATGCCGGCGGGAAGCTGACGCTCGGCCGCCATCGCGCCGACGATCGCCATCTGCCACGCCTTGCCGCCGGGGAGATAGCGGCCGAGGTTGCTCACGAGAAAGATGCGGAGCAGCTGCCAGAGCGGCGCGGGGACGCCAGCATCCATCAGGAGGCGGCGCCAGCCGAAGACGAAGGCGCCGTGACCGGCAAGAGCGCAGGCAATTGAGGCCGCGACCCACGACCAGCGCACGTGGGCCGCGCGCCACGCGGCGAGCGCGGCGGGTCCGTCGCGCCGGAGACTCTGGACCAGCACGATGACCATGGCGACGACGACCGCCGCGACCGCGATGCGCAATGCGCCGCGGATTCGAGGTGACGCCGTCACCATACCACCATGCCGGTCTCGAGACGCTACGTTGCAGCCTCGTTCGGACTAGCGTCGCTTCGCGAAGGCGCGCCCCCCGCTGTAGAGGAAACGCACCTGGCCGTCCGGGTCGCGGAGAATGAGGTACACCAGATCCCCAGCGCGCGGGCGCGGAATGACGATGCGGTCCCCCGCGCTCGTGAGCCGCACGGGATACGTGAGCCCCGTTCGGCCCATCCGCAGCTCGAGCGCGCCGTTCGCCTCCGCCACCTCGAAGGTGCTCGGGCCGACACCGTACGTGCCGGCGAGCTGCGCACGCTCCGCCGCCGTCGGCTCGCGCTCCGCCGTGTAGGTCGGGCGCGGTGGTGGTGGCGCGATGCCGGCGACGATCTGTGCGACGCGCTCGACCGCGGGCCGCGGCATCTCGGGCATCGCCCGGTTGGCGAACACCAGCACGGCGAGCTTCTGGTCTGGCCACATCCTCATGCTCGCGAACATCCCGACCACCGAGCCGTTCGCGATCCAGACGCGGCGCCCGCCCACGACGTCCACGTCCATGCCGTAGCCGCCGCGCTCCGTCTGCCGGTCCGGGATGGAGACGTGGCCAGTCGTCATCGCGCGGACCGCCTCGGCGGGCAGCACCCGCTGGCCGTCGAGCATCCCGCCGTCCATGAGCGCCACGGCGAGTCGCGCGAGCTCGGCGGCGCTCGCGTACAGGAAGCCCGCCGGCCGGTCCACCCCGTTGTCGGGCGTCGGGCGGACGACCGCCGCCGCGCCGTCCGGCCCCGCCATGTGCCCCAGCGAGAAGTCGTACGTCATCGCGACCAGCGGGCGGGACGTCGCGCGCGGCATCCCCAGTCGGCGCAGCACGACGCTGTCGCGGAGGTCGGCGAACGGGCGACGCGCCACGCGCTCGGCGACGTAGCCCGCCATGGCGACCCCGGCATTCGAGTACGAGTACACGCGCCCCGGGTCCGTCATCATCATCGTGTCGGTGACGGCGCGGAACACCTCGCCCAGTCGCGCGTCGTCGTGGGCACCGAACGGCGACGCGAAGTTCGCCCACCCCGCCGTGTGCGTCAGCAGCTGGTGCATGGTCACGGCGCCGACGCGGCGGCCGGCGAGCTCCGGCACGTAGCGCGAGATCGGCGCCTGCAGGTCCAGCGTCCCTTCCACCGCGAGCTGCGTGATCAGGGCCGCCGTCACCGTCTTGGCGATCGAGCCGATCTGGAAGAGCGTGCGGTCGGTGACGGGCCGCCCACTCTCGACGTCGGCGACGCCGTAGCCCTTCGTGTAGACGAGCCGGCCGTTCTCGACGACCGCGAGCTGCGCGCCGGGCGTGCGCGCGCGCGCCATCTCGGCTCGCATCATCGAGTCGACCGCCGCGGTCCAGCGCGGGGCGGGCACGTCCTGGGCCCGCGCGTGAGCGATTGGTGCCGCGACGAGCGCGGCCGCGAGCAGGCGGCGAATGGCAGGCATGGTCGGAGACTCGGTGGGGGCGATGGCGCGAATCTAGTCCGGGGGGTGAGCCGGCGTTAGGGCTTGCGGCGTTCGCTCCCCTCGCGCGCCGTCGGTCGGATTCCGGGGAGACCTAACGCCCCGGCGGCGCGGCTGGCACGTGCGTATGGTGCTCCGTGAGGAGGTAGTAGGACGCGCCGCTGAGCTCGAAGCCGCACCGCGGGCACCGCGCCCCAAGGTAGTGGTCGTCCCTCGCGACCAGCGGCGCCGCGCAGCGGGGGCAGAACCACGTCGTCGGACGGGCCGCGGCGGCCCGCGAGTCGTCGAGCGGAGCGACCGGGGCCTCCAGGGCCGCCCGAATGTCGTCGGCCACCCAGGACGCGAGACCCACCCGACCGACGTCGCAGTAGTAGCCGCTCGACCGCTCGACGAGCGGCCGTCCGCAAAACGGGCAGTAGATAGTCGTCTCGTTCATCGCGGGTGGCGTGCGCTCGTCCGGGGGCAAGTTGGGCCGCGAGCGCTCGGCAGCTTCCACGCAACGCTAGCGCAGTTGCCGCCCGGCTGTGCAACACGGAGCACGCGGAGGGCCGCGCCGGTGCACCCGTCCTCCCGTCCTCCCGTCCGTCCCTCCGTCATCCCCGCGTCCGCGGGGATGACGAGCTGGCGGGCTCCGTGGCCCTCCCTGCCGCCTCCGCGTTCTCCGTGTGCTCCGTGGTGGACCGCCCCGGCGCCCCGGCTCGCCGGGATGCAGACCCACCCGGCACCTGCCCGAGACCGCAGGTCGCGATGGCGGGCTGCTCCCGCCCTGGCGCGGGCGCCGTCATCGCGCGAGCAGGCCGCAGCGAGGTGCGGGTGCCTTCCGTGGCTGACGCGCCGCGGCTTCGGCGCCACGTCAGGCGGCGGCGGCAGCAGCAGCGGCCAGGAGGAGGAGCGCCAGCCCGGCCGCCTGCAGGAGCCAGCCGCGGCGGAGCAGCCGCTGCCCCTCGGGCGCGTAGCGGTCGAGCGTCCAGAACGCCCCGTTGCCGAACCGCCCGCGGTGCTCGGGC
>DATFPD010000134.1:0-12826 GCA_035265005.1 Gemmatimonadaceae bacterium
GACTTCCGCGATGCCATCACGCGCGCGCAGGGCACGTGCCTGCTCCCCTTCGGCATCATGGAGAAGCACGGGCCACACCTCCCACTCGGCAACGACCTGCTCAACGTGCGTTACGCCGCGCTCAACGCCGCCCAGCAGGAATACGCGGTGGTGTTTCCCGAGTATTACTTCGGCCAGATCTTCGAGGCGAAGCACGAGCCCGGCACCGTCGCGTACAGCCGCGGCCTGCAGCTCCAGATGCTGCAGGAGACGACGGACGAGATGGCTCGCAATGGCTGCAAGAAGATCATCATCGTGAATGGCCATGGTGGCAATAACAGCCTGCTGCCCTATTTCGCGCAGACGCAGCTCGAGGCGCCGCACGATTACGTCGTGTACGTGCAAGGGCTGGCGCGCAGCGGACCGGGCGAACCAAAGCACAGGTCGAACCCGGCAACGGACATGCACGCCGGTGAGAGCGAAACGTCGATGAGCATGATCGCGCGCCCCGACCTCGTGCACCTCGAGCGGGCGTCGCAGGAGTCGGGTGCCGATCAGGCGCGCGTGAAGCTGCCGGACGGCCTGTACACCAGCATCTGGTGGTACGCGCGATTCCCGAACCACTACGCCGGTGAAGGCGCCGTCGCGTCGCGCGAGCTCGGCGACTTCGAGGCGCGAACGTGGATCACTGCCATCGTGCAGGCGATCCGCGCCGTCAAGGCGGACCAGGAGAGTCTGCGGCTGCAGAGCGAATTCTACGAGCGGAGCAAGCGCCCGCTGGACACCCCGCGGTAGCGCCAGGCTGCGGAGCGAAGGGTCGGGATTGCTCTCCCTAACGGGATGCGCTCTGGCATCGCGTCACGTACAGCGATCCCGATCCTTCCGCTTCGCTGCGCTCAGCGTCAGAACAAGCTCCTGCGGGATGACAGGGTAGCCGGCCCTCTACTCGCTCCGCAGCGCCTGCGCCGGGTCCACCCGCGTCGCGCGGCGGGCGGGGAGGAGGGCGGCGACGGCGCCGACCACGAGCAGGAGCAGCGCCGTCGCCGAGAAGGTGAGGGCGTCGGTGGCGCTCACGCCGTAGAGGAAGCCCTGGGCGGCGCGGCCGAGCGCGGTGGCGAGCGCGAGTCCGATGGCGACGCCGAGCAGGACGCGCTTCACGCTGCCCGCGAGCACCAGCCGCACCACGGCGGCGGGTCGGGCGCCGAGTGCCATCCGGATGCCAATCTCGCGCGTGCGCTGTGCCACCGCGTAGGCCACGATCCCGGAGATGCCGACGGCGGCGATGAGCAGCGCGAGGGCGCTGAACAGGCCGAGGACGAGCGCGGCGATGCGCTGCGGCGCGAGGAGCTGGCCGAAGTGGTCGGCGAACGCGCCGGCGCGGATCACCGGCACCTCCGGCCCGGCGGCCGCGAGCTCGCGCAGCATCACCGGGACGATCTGCTCCGGGTCGGCGCCGCCGCCGCCGCCGCCGCCCGCGGCGCGCACGACGAGCGCGATGGTGCCTGGCGAGTGGCCCGCCGCGACCGCCTGCTCCAGCGACAGGTACAGGTAGGGCCGGGCATCCTCGTCCAGGCGATGGTACCTGGCGTCGGGCACCACGCCGACGACCGTCGCCGAGAGGCCCATGACCCGGAGCTGTTGCCCCACCGCATCCGCTGTCGGCCAGTAGCGCTTCGCCATGCTCTCGTTGACGACGGCCTCCGGGGGGCCTTGATTAATCAAGGCCCCCACGGCGGCGTCGAACACCCGCCCCCGCGACGGGGCGAGCCCCACGGCGTCGAAGTAGTGCGCGCCGACGATGTTCAACTCGACCGACATCCGCTCCCTGGGGCGCGGCACGTAGCCCGGCACCCCGATCGACTCGCGGTTCACCTCGCCCGAGAGCGGCACCATCTCCGTCCACGCCGCGGCGCGCACCCCCGGCGTCGCCTCCAGCCGGGCGACGACGTCCCGGTAGAACTGCGCCGCGCGCGGCGCGTCCCACCGCGTGAGCCCGGTGCTCGCTCCTGCGAGCGCCACCTGGTCGAGCGCGCGGTAGCCGGTGTCCAGCGAGAGTGCGCGCTGCAGGCCGCGGGCGAACAGTCCGGCGCCGACGAGGAGAACGAGGCTGAGCGCCACCTGCACGACGACCAGCCCGCCGCGCAGCCGTCCGCCCGGCGCGCGTCCCCTGCCCCCGCCGCCGCCGCCGCCGCCGGCGTCGCCGCTCCCCGCCTTGAGACTGGTGATCACGTCCACGCGCGACGCGCGCCAGGCCGGGGCCAGGCCGAAGGCGAGGCCGGTGAAGAGGGCGAGTCCGGTCGTGAACGCGATGACCCGCGCGTCCATCTCGAGGCCGAGCGCGCCGAGCGAGATGCCGTCGGCGACGGTGACGCGTCCGATCGCCCGCATGGCCAGCACCGTGGCGCCGAGCGCGACCGCGCCGGCGAGCGCGGCGAGGAGGAGCGACTCGGTGAGGAGCTGCCTGACGAGTCGGCCGCGGCCGGCGCCGAGCGAGAGCCGCACGCCCATCTCCCGCCGCCGCCGCGCGGCGCGCGCCAGCAGCAGGTTGGCGACGCTCGCGCAGGCGACGAGCAGTACCAGCGCGACGATGCCGAACAGCACCGTCGAGAAGCCGACGATGGCGCCGCGCGCGCCGCGCGGCCCGGCGGCCGCGACCGTCGCCGGGTAGAGGCGGGGCGCCGGGTTGCCGTCCGTCTCGCGCGGGTACGCGGCGAGCTGGCGCGCGCCCTCGGCGTCCATCTCGGCCTGCGCCTGCCCGATCGTCGCGCCCGGGGCCAGGCGCGCGACCGTGGTGACCCACCCCCAGCCGCGCCGGTTGACGTCCATGCGGCGCATGCTGCCCGGCGCGACGTGGGGCCACGCGGCGACCGGGACCCAGACGTCCGGCGCCAGCGCGACGTGCGTGCCCCGGAAGCCGCGCTCGGCGACGCCGACGACGGTGACCGCCGCGCCGTTGAGCACGATCGTGCGCCCGACCGCCGCCGGGTCGGCGCCGAGGCGGCGGCGCCAGAAGCCGTCGCTCACCACCGCGACCGGCGGGGCGCCGGGCGCGTCGTCAGGCGGGGCGAAGGTGCGGCCGAGCGCGGCGCGGGCGCCGAGCACGGCGAAGTAGTTGCCGGTGGCGACGACGCCGGTGACGACCTCGGGCGCGGCGCCGGCCGCGCCATCTCCGAGCGCCATCTCCCGCTCGCGGAACCCCGCCAGCCCGGCGAGCGTGCGGACGCGATCGCGGAAGTCCACGTACGCCGGGTAGGAGATCGACGGGGAGCTCCCTTCGACCAGCCGCTCGGCCGCGACGACGCCGGGCAGCGGGCGCAGCAGCACCGCGTCCACCAGGGCGAACAGCGTCGCGTTGGCGCCGATGCCGAGGGCGAGCGCCACCACGGCGGCGAGGGCGAAGCCCGGGCTCCGCACGAGCTGCCGGGTGGCGAAGCGAAGGTCCTGCCGCAGCGTGTCGACGAATTCGGCGCGTCGCATCTCCCGCTCCCGTTGATGGCCGATCTCGGTGCACAGCGCGCGCACCCGCTCCACGTTGCCGAACCTCCGCAGCGCCGCCTCGCGCGCCGCCGCCTCTTCCATCCCCGAGTCGGCGAACTCCCGCTCGCGCATCGCGAGGTGGAAGCGGAGCTCGTCGTCGACGTCGGACTCGACGGGGCGGCGGAAGAAGCTGCGAAGGCGCTTCACGCCGTCTACGCCGTCTGCGCCGCCAGCACCTTCGCCACGGCCGCCGAGAACGCGGCCCAGTCGGTGGCCTCGGCGCGGAGTGCCTGACGACCGTGGGCGGTGAGGGTGTAGTACTTGGCGCGGCGGTTGTTCTCGGAGAGCCCCCACTCCGCCTGGACGAGGCCGCGGCGCTCGAGCCGGTGCAGCGCCGGGTAGAGCGAGCCCTCCTCGATCTGGAGCACGTCGTCGGTGACCTGCTGGATCCAGCGCGCGATGCCGTAGCCGTGCCTCGCGCCCCAGCTCAAGGTCTTGAGGATCAGGACGTCGAGCGTCCCCTGCAGCAGGTCGACGTTGGGCTTCGCCACGGGCTCCCCTAGCACGAGTAGGGGAGAGGATGGGACGGCTCCCATAGAATGTCAAGGGGAAGGCCGATGCGAGTTGCGAGGTGCGAGATGCGAGACGGGCCCCGGGAAGCTTCTGCCTCCCGGGGCCCGTCTCGCATCTCGCACCTCGCAACTCGCACTAGCCGTTCAATTTCTCCGCCAGCCAGAGTGCCGCGTCTTCGATCGCGGTGTTCGGGAGGTAGTGGCCGGAGTCGTACCAGCGGAGCTCCTTGGGCTCGGCGGCGGCCTCGAAGAGGCGCTCGGCCTGGTCGGGGCGGACGGTGCGGTCCTGGCGGCCGTGCACCATGAGCAGGGGGCGGCCGGCGAGCTTCTGCACGGCGGCGACCGGGTCGACGACGGCGCGAATCACGCGCATGCCGGTCGAGCCGGTCGGCAGGTCGCCGCCGGCGGCGAGCACCACCGCGCGCACCGCGGGCTCGCGGGCGGCGACGATGAGGCCGACGTAGGCGCCCATCGAGTAGCCGACGACGCCGAGCGCGGACGGGTTGACCTCGGGGCGCGACGTCAGGTAGCGGAGCGCGAAGGCGCACTCCTCGAGCGCCGCCTGCCAGCGCCGGATGAGGTCGAGCGAGCGGTCGAGCGCGTGGCTCGTCACCGGCACGTGCCGCTCGCCGTGCAGCGGGAGGTCGATCGCCAGGCTGGCGACGCCGCGCCTGAGCAGCGCGTGGCCGGCGGTCTCGACCATCCGCTCCTTGCGCGACGTGTAGCCGTGCAGGAGCAGCACCGCCGGAACGCGGGTCGCGGTCGACACGCCGGCGCCGGCGCCGTTCCCCTGGCTCCGCGCCGACGGCACCAGCAGCGCGCCCGGCACCGTCTCGTCGCCCACGGTGAAGTCGAGCGCCACCTTCCGCCCGCCGGGGACGGCGCGCTCGTGTCGGATCGAGCAGGCGATGGTGGTGGTCGTCGTCACGCGCAAACACCCGCGCAAGAACTTGGCCGCCGACGGCCGGCCTTGCTTTCGGTATTTGTTCGGTATAGTCTTTCCGCCCCAACTCGGTGCTGGAGACGCGTCTCTCACTTCGCGAGGGGTCGTGCCGGACGGCAGTGGCGGCGGCGGGGACACCGACCTAACGACGGTCCGCGGGCGCGAGGCGGCGTTCCGCGCGCGCTTTCCCGACGGGCGCCTGGAGGCCGACGCGCGCCCGGTGCGCGGCGGCGCGGCGGTGCGGGGCGTCGCCGTGGCGTGGCGCGCGCCTGACGACCCGCGGCCGGCGCGCGCCGAGCTGACGCTGCGCGCGGTGGGCGCGGGCGACGCGATCCGCGAGCGCTCGCTGGAGCGGGTGCGCGAGCTCGTCGTCGGGCGGGTGCTGGCCGAGCTGCTGGGCATCCCCCCGGCCGCGACGGCCGCCGCCGCCGCGCGGCGGGGCGCGGCGCGGGTGCGCGAGCCGGCGCCCGGCGCGGCGGTCATCGCGGCCGCGTCCGCCGACGTCGCCATCGCGCCCCCCGATCCGCGCGCCGCGCAGGTGGCGGCGCTGCTGGACGCGGCGCGCCGCGCCGGGCTGCCGCCGGCGCGCGCGGCCGCGCTGCGGGAGCGCCTGCTCGGCGGCGCGGCGCCGCCGCCCCCCGGGGCGCTCGACCGCGCCGCGTCGCTGCTGCGGCGGTGGGTCGTCGGGCGCCACGACGAGCGGCTGGGCGGCGCCTGACGAGAGCGGCGCGCGGTAGCGGGCTGGGCCGCGGCCGCCGCGCGAGCACGGGCGTAATGGGGCGGTGTCTCCAGGGTGATGGGCGGGCGCCCGGCGCTGGGCGCCGTCCCGGGAGCGGAGGAACGGACCAGGGCGCGGGGCGTGGCAGCGTGCCGGAGAACGGGCGTGGGGCGCGGGAGCGGCGCGGGGACTGGCGGGCGGACTACGCCGCGCTCGGCGGCGCGGCGCTGGTGGCCGCGATGCGGCAGGGGGATGCGCGGGCGCTCGAGGAGTTCATCGCGCGCCATCGCGCCCTGCTGGTGCACGAGGCGCGGCGCTGTGGCATTCCCGAGGGGGAGCGCGAGGACGCGGCGGCCGAGGTGCTGCACGACACGGCCGTGCGGCTGATGACGACGCGCAGCGCGGCGCCGCGCTCGCTCGCCGCGTACCTGGCGACGGCGCTCCGCCGCCGCGCGCAGAACGCGGCGCGCGAGCGTCGGCGCCGGGAGCGGCGGGAGGGCGACGCGGCGGACGCCGCCGGCGCCGACCCCTCGGCCGCCGGCGGCCCCGGGGAGCGCGCCGCCCTGGCCGCCTGCTCCGAGGGCGCGGCGCGCGACGCGCGGGCGCCTGACGACGCCGAGGCGGCGATGCCCGCCGTGGCGCCGGCGCTGGCGCGGCTCGCGGCGGCGCTCGACCGGGGGCTCGGCGACGCCGAGCGGCAGCTGCTGCGGTGGATGGAGAGCCACGTCCCGCAGTCGCTGATGGCGCAGTGGCTGGGGATCTCGCAGGGGGCGGCGGCGCTGCGGGTGTGGCGGCTGCGGGCGCGGCTGCGCGAGGCGGCGGCGCGCTACGCCGCCGGGCTGGGCGCCGACGAGCGGCGCGAGCTGCTGCGCTTCTTCCGCCGGGCGCCGGCGCCGGGGGCGGACGCCGTGCTGCGCGAGCTGGAGCTGCTCGCCGGCGCCGACGAGGGAGCGGATGGCGGCGCGACCACAGACGGACCGGACGGAGGAGGAGGGAGGAGCGATGAGCGCGCGTGAGCCCGAGCCGCTGGCCCTGGCGCCCGAGGGGCGCCCACTCCCGCCCGAGGCGCGGGAGCAGGCCGAGTGGGAGTGCGACCTGCTGGTGGCGCTGATGGGGCGGCGCGCCGACGCCGCCGCCCCGGGCCCGGAGGCAGCCCCGCCGCCGCCTGACGAGGCGGACGAGCGCTTCGCCGAGTGGCGGGCGCGGTGGCTGCGGGCCTGCGAGGCCGACGAGGCGCGGCGCGCGCTCGGCCGGGCGGCGGGGCGCGCCGCGGCCGCCTGGCGGCTGGCGGAGCGGGTGCGGGGGAGCGTGGCCGCGGCCCGGCTCGGGGTGCGCCTCGCGCCTAACGGCGCGCCGGAGGTGGAGGAGGCGTCGGCGGTCATCGCCGGGGCGCCGCTGGCGCGGGCGGTGGAGGCGGCGGCGGCGCGGCGGTGCGCGGCGCGCGTGGGCCTCGCGGTGGCGGCCGGCGCGGGGCGCGACCTGTGGGACGAGCCGTGCGAGAGCGTGGTGCGCCTCCCGGCCGATCTGCCGGCCGGCCGGTACGTCACGATCCCGGTGGCGGGGGACAGCATGGAGCCGCTGCTCCACGCCGGCGACACGGTGCTGGTGAAGCTGGGCAGTACGATCGAGAGCGACAGCGTGGTGGTGGCGCGTCATCCGGAGGACGGCTACGTGGTGAAGCGCGTCGGGCGGATCGGGCGGACGTGGGTCGAGCTGACGTCGCTCAACCCGGCGTACGCCCCGCTCCGCATCCCGCGGCGCCCGGAGCTGGTGGTGGGGACGGTGGTGATGCGGTGGTGCGGGCACGGGGGCGGGACTCGGCACTCGGCGCTCGGCTGAAGCGCCGCCGAGCGTAAGGCGGTGGTGTCTCCTCCGTGGGGCCGGCAGCGGTCGGCCCGGACCTCGACGCGGGGGTGACGCATGCTGCGGTACCGGACGATCGACCGGGTGGTGACGGCGGGGCTGGGGCTGGCGACGGCGGGGCTCGGGGGGTGGGTGATCCTGAGCGCGCTGGCGCCGGCGGGGGGCGCGGAGCGGGAGCGGCTCTACCTGGGCGCGGGGCTGCTCGGGGCGGGGGCGTTCCTCGTCGCGCCGGCGGCGGTCACGCGGCTGGTGCGGCTGGCGGCGGGGGTGCTGCTGCTCGGGCCGAGGCGCGGGGGCGACGGCGCGGCGCCGCCGAGGCGCTGAGGGCCGGGCGTTGCGGCGGCGCGTGGGAGGGCCCGGCCTAACGGCTGGGCCCTTCGCTGTTTCGGCGCCGGCGTAAGCGGCCGGTGTCTCCCGTGCGGGCGCGGTCGGCGCCCGCCGCCGCGAGGGCGTTAGGCAACGCCGCGCGCGGCCAGCTGGTGAAGATCTACCTGACGTTCGACCAGAGCGACGACACGCTCACCTACGACCCGGCCGGGAACCGGGTCCGCGACGAGCGGTGGGAGTACGTCTACAACACCCGCGGCCAGCTGGAGCAGAAGCGGAACCCGTCGCTCTGCACGAACGGGAAGGCGTTCCTGTACGACGAGGCCGGGAACCAGACCGAGGAGGGGCGCTGCAGCGGCGCCGGCTTCGACCGCCGGATGGAGTACGACGCGGCGAACCGCATGGTGGCGATGACGAGCTGGCGCGAGGCCGGGTCGGTGGCCGCCGGGTGGGAGCACCGGACGTTCCGGTACGACGCGCTGGGGCGGCGGATCGTGATGCGCTCGGACAGCCTGGGCGCGGCCGACTGGGGGACGTGGCGCTACTGGTGGCTGGGCGACCAGGTGGCGGTGAAGACCTACAACGTGGCCGACGGCACGCTCGCCGAGGACATGCACGAGCCGATGATGCACCGCGACAGCAGCGGGGCGAGCGGCCCGGCGTGGACGCTCTACGGGAGCGGGGAGTGGTTCTTCTACGGCCCCGGGACGGACAACGTGCTGGCGAGCTGGAACTACCGCGACGACCCGGGCGGGCGGCACCTGTTCGTGCCGGACTACCGTGGGAGCATCGTGAACGTGACCAAGGCCGATGGCTCGGCGCTGGGGCGGGCGGCGGACGCGTACACGCCGTTCGGGACGCCGCAGGGGGAGGTGGCGAGCGGCGGCGCAGGCAGCCCCGGCTTCAACGGCCAGGAGGCCAACGGCGGGCTGGTCTACATGCGGAACCGGTGGTACGATCCGAACACGGGGCGCTTCACGCAGGAGGACCCGATCGGCTTCGCGGGCGGGGTCAACCTCTACGCCTACGCGGGGAACGACCCGGTTACGTACAGTGATCCGTTCGGGCTCTGTCCGGTCACGCCGCAAGACCCCACGCCCTGTTCGGTTGCCTATGCGGTCCGCGGCGGTGCCTACGGCTTCGGGTTCGGTGTGGGGCTGGTAGGGGCCTCTGCTATCCCGACCCTAGGTGGGTCGGTGGTCCTCTCGCCGGCGATTATTCCTGCCAGCACGGCGATCGGTGCTACCGGCGGGGCCCTGGTAGGAGCGGTCACCGACAAGAAGGCGGAGATCTCCACAGCTGTCGAGTCGATCCGCGAAAATGTACGCAAGTTCATCGTGGGGGTGGCACTGGCCCTCTCGACGAGCACCGAAGTCCCGACAACGCCGACGAATCCGTGCGGCGACAGCCCGCCGCCGGAACAGACTAGCAGTCAGGCTGATCCCAAGGCACCTTCCGAGTCTACCAAGGTCATTCGAATTGAGAGGAACGACCGGGGATGCAAGTAGCAAAGCGTATTGGCGGCGGACTGTACCACGTCAAGCGTGTCTTCCTCAAGCCATTACGATTCGTCGCAACTCAAGCGAGCCTGTGGCTCTCCGAGGCGACGACGCTGCATGGGCTACGAGTCGTCGACATGACGTCCGATCGTGGTGGCAGGAACCTGTTTCCAGCCGTTGGAAGTGCCCTAGCCCTGATCGAGGCGCACGATCCAGGCCGACTGGCGCGAATGCGGGATGACGTCAGGCGTATCTTGATCGTACATACCCATGGGTCAGCCGGGGAATACTGGGAACACGTTGGAGCGGTGGTTCTCGACGCTCAGCACTTGCAAATGCACGGTAGTGCGTCGGTCGCGATGACTCTGATTCATGAGGCGATGCACGCCCGGCTTGCCCGATTGGGACAGGAATACACGGAAGACCCTGGAGGTGTCGAACGCCTATGCGTCGAGGAGGAGATAGATTTCGCGTCACGGGTCCCCGGCACTGAACGACTCGTGGAGGGTGCTCGATTGAAGCTAGCAACGGAGTGGTGGAGCACTACAAGTGGGGAGCGCCTCTTCAGCAGTCGACTACGGGCACTAGGTGTTCCCAGGTGGATGCGGAAGACATTGCGGTACTTCTTGGGCTGATTGGGTCCCGTCGGACGGCTCTGCTGTTCTACTCCCGACGATCGACGCAACGTGAGTACGTGCTCAGTTTCCGCTGACGAGGTCTTTGAGAGCGACGGCGAGGCGCGAGCAAATTCGAGGGGATCACGGCGCGGTTGAGCGATTGAATCGCACCAGGTTCGTCGCCGATTCGATCGGTCGACGCCGCTCACGGCTCGAACAGCGGTGCGGGGGAGAGAAGAGACTACCATGAGAGCCCGGCGCAGACGGCCTGCGCCGGGCTCCTCGCTTTCACCGTCGAGCGCACGCCAGCGCGCCCACCGTCGAGCGCCGGCACGGCCGCGGGCCTGTGGGCCCGTGCGAGGGCGTGCCGCCACCAACGCCTAACGCTTACTAGCGGTCGCGCGGGGCGGGTGCGCGGGGAACCCGTTCTGGGACGTGTGGCGCTCGCACAAGCTGTTCGTGCAGGACGACCGCGGCAGCGTCACCACCGCGCGACTCGGCGGGGACGAAGCCCGACTACAGCGCGGCGCAGTACACGGCGTTCGGGTCGGCGTCGGGCGACGCGGCGGGCGGGGGGCCGGGCTACAACGGGCAGGAGGCGGCGGGCGGGCTGGTCTACATACGGAACCGGTGGTACGACCCGAACACCGGAAGGTTCACGCAGGAGGACCCGATTGGGTTCGCGGGGGGCGTGAACCTGTACGCGTACGCGGGGAACGACCCCGTCAACTTCAGCGACCCGTTCGGGCTCGATCCTTCTGACCTGGCATTCATGATCGCTCAGATCGCCAAGGCTCTCGACAAAGATCCCGGCGACGTCAAAGTTGCTCTCCAGAGTGAGTCAGGGCTAACCCTGCCGAAGGGAACTACGTTCCAGCTGACGAGTGATGTGGGTTTGGCGGCGGGCAAGAACAGCGTTATGCGGCTCTCGGCAGATCAGGGAACGCTTACTGGCAAGGGTCTTAATTTCACGGCTCAGGGTAAACACGGCACTCTGAACAACATCGAGATGAAATTCAATAAGCCGGGAGACCCGACCACGGTGGAGTTCAGTGGAAAAACCGCCAGGGTCGTCCCGGTAAGCGGATCAATGAGCTTCGCTCGCGGCGTTCAAAATGGCGCCACGGAGTGTCAGATCAAAGCTGCAGCGGTAACAGTGCACAGGTGCGAGTGAAGCGGGACTTGAACAATACGCCCGGTGGGGCTGGCTTGGCCCGCCGGGCGCCTCGTGCCGGCGTCTGGATAAGGCGCGCTGCGATCCTGCTGACTCTTGGTATGCTCGCCGTGAATGCGTATACCTGGTTCGCTTGGAAGGTGAGCTTCGAAGTGCGGCGAGCCTTCCAAGAAGCAATCGGGCAACGCCAGAATGGCGCGCGCGCATCGTCCGACACCATTCTCGTGTCCCTGCGCGATGCCAGCCCAAACTCCGATCAAGCGAAGTGCGTTCTCGCGCTCGGCGAACGACCACGCCTTCCCGAGTCGTCTTACTGGCGATGCCGAATGGCTGGGAGTGCAACGCGAGGTATCACGCCTGCCCCGGCGATTCGGATCGGTGCGGTCGATTCCCTCAATCGCTACTGGCTACCGGGCTGTGAGGCGGCCAGGCACCACGGCGCGACTCGGGCTGTGCTCTGGCCGACCGAGCCGGACCCGGGGACGGGAGGCAGACAGGCCGAAGAATCAGGACTCAGCTTGTGCGTGAGCCACGAAGAGCCAACCCACAGGCGCCCCCGGTGAGGGCTGACCTTGCGTGCAGCCCCTGAACGTCTAGCGGGCGCACCGATGATAATTGGTGCCGCAACTCGGGCGGCGTGTCTGATCTTGGCCGCGCTCGCACTGTCGTCGTCTCTCCGCGTCCGCGCGGCGCAACCAGGCCACACCCCGGCGCCTGTGCTCTACGTTGCCGGTCTGGCAGCGCTGGTATGTGCCTTCACGCTCATTGTACCGCGTTCCGCCGAGGCGGTTGAGACGCTGTCGAATAGGAGGCGCCGGCGTCCTGCGGCCCTCTTACAGGGTGCTGCTCTCGTGATCAGTCCGGCACTCCTCTCTCGTGTGTACGCCGTGCTGATGACGGGACCACACCTGCGTGTGGGTTCCTCCGGCACCGAAGAAATTCGATTCGGCGGAGTGAACTTGTCCCCACTGATTTACATCGTCGCGATTCCCGTTGTGGAGGAACTGTACTTCCGCGGTCTGCTTCATAGAGAGTTCCGGGCGATCTTCGGGCGTCCTGCGTTGTACATCCTCGCAAATGCTGTATGGTTCGCCTCGATCCATGAGGGTGTGTCCCTCCCTGTGGCGTTCGTAGTGGGGTTGTTCTGTGCGTGTCTTCGTACGTCGACTGGCGGACTCCTCTTGCCTATAGTCGCACACATGCTGACCAACCTGACTCTCGATCTCCCGGTTGATGGGACCTGAGCAGGGCGATCGTGCTTGAGTGAGGGAAGACTGATGGCGTGGTCACGACGCACCGGGCAGGCGTTCGCTTCACTCTAGCGACAAGAAGTTCGACAGTCTGCACCGTGATTGCCGCCCGAGCCCGGATTTGATGGGCTGGGGCGGTCCGTTTTCCAGTGAGCTGAAGTCGTTTGCGTGCAGCCGAGGCCTGCCGCACTTACGCCCGACGCGAGCACGGCAAGCCCGTGTGACGGTGCCTCGCGAGAACGCGATGCTTGGTGCGGCGCGAGGTCTGGGCATCGCGTCTGCGCCGGGTCTCTGTCTTTCCGGGTCTCGTGCGCGCCAGCGCGCCACCCACCTAACGCCTGCATCTGGGAAATGCCCGCGCGCGGCGGACGCGTACACGCCGTTCGGGACGCCGCAGGGGGAGGTGG
>DATFPD010000135.1:0-6933 GCA_035265005.1 Gemmatimonadaceae bacterium
GCGCCTCGACGCGCGGGAAGAGCATCCCCGCCACCGGCGCGTCGGGGCGCCAGCGCCCGGGGCCGAGCACCGCGGGGTCGAAGTCGCGGCGGCGGCGGAGCGGGGCCTCGCCGCGCTCCCACGCCTCGTCCATGTGCATCGTGCGCGGCCACCCCTCGATGCGCAGACTGCCGCCGCCGCTGCCTGACGACGACGACTCGTCGCGCGACAGCACCCCCTGGTCGTCGGAAACGTAGTCCCACCCGGCGGTGATCAGGTTGGCGCAGGTCGTGGACTTCCCGGCGAAGGCGTCGCCGACGAGGAGCCAGCCGCGCCCGCCGGGCGTGACCACCGCGCCCGCGTGGGCGAGCGCGCGCCCGAGCCGCCCGAGCAGCAGCGCCGCCGACGCGGTGAGCATGGAGTACACGTCCCACGCCACCCGCGCGATCTCCACGCCCGCGCGCGGCTCGCCGGGCCCGAGCGTGGCGCGCCGCGCCCCGAGGTCGATCGTCCCCGCGGCGCCGCTCACCACCGACGCCATGGTGACGGTGCGGGCCTCGTCGTCCACCCACGCCTCGATCGTGTCGAGCACGAAGGTGCGGCGCACCCCCTCGGGCGCGCGCACCCCCGCCCCGCCGTCCGGCACGACGCGGATCACCGCGGCGGCGTCCCGCGCGCCGCCGTCGCCGCCGTCGCCGCCGCCGCCGTCGAGCCGCGCCCGGTAGCGCGGGACCCACGGCTCGGTCATCCGCCGCGTGTCCCCCTCGGCGACCAGGACCAGCGAGCGGTCGTTCAGCAGCGCGACGGCGGTCCGCTCGGCGGCGGGCGCGCTCATCGCGCGGGCTCGTCGCCCGTGGTCAGCAGCGACTCGGCGGCCAGCTCGCGCACGATCCGGTCGAGCTCCGCCGCCGCCTCGTCGGGCTCCACCGAGAACTCGTCGCACAGCCGCGCCAGGATCTCCTCGCGGCCGAGCCCCTGCTCGATCGCCTGCCAGATGCTCGCGCCGGTGTCGTTCAGCCGGTAGTAGCGCTTGGTGTGCATGTGGAGGACGACCGCCTCCCCGGTGAGGTGGGCGGTGAGGACGTGGGGCGGGATGATGTACATGAGGGACGGTCGCGGCAGCCGGCGTCGGCCTGGTGGTCTGGGAAAAAAAGACCCCGGGGCGCGCGCTCGGGTGAGCGGCGCCCCGGAGGGTAATCTGAACGGCGGGCGACGGCGGGCGGTAGTGCGGCGATCGGCTGTAGTCGCCCG
The DNA here is from genome assembly GCA_035265005.1 of Gemmatimonadaceae bacterium. GTDB lineage: Bacteria > Gemmatimonadota > Gemmatimonadetes > Gemmatimonadales > Gemmatimonadaceae > DATFPD01. The sequence goes on from DATFPD010000135.1 coordinate 1,231, forward strand.
GGACGATCGTGCCTAGTACACGCCGGACGGGTTCGACGCCGCGCCCGCGCCGGTGTCGATGTCGTGCACGTCCGCGGGCGACGCGGGGTCGAGCCAGCGCAGGCGCATCACGCCGCTCACCATCGCGGCGTACACCAGCCGCCCGTCGGCCAGCCACGCGGGCTGCGCGTCGATCCCGGCGCGCGTCGTCAGGCGGGTGAGCTGCCCCGTCGCCAGGTCCACCACGAACAGCTCGCTGTCCCCGCCCTCCGCCTCGGCGGTGAACGCGATGTAGCGCCCGCCCGGGCTCCACGCCGGCTCCACGCTCGTCAGGTTGGCCGGGCTCGCCACGCTGTCGGAGCCCGTCTCCACGACGATGCGGTGGACTGCCGCCGTCCCGCCAGCCGTGGACATGTACGCGATCCGGTCCCCGGCCGGGCTCCAGCTCGGCGTCGCCTCCACCGCGCCGGCGATCCCGATCCCCTCGGTGGCGCGGGCGGCGCCGGTCGCGTCGGGGGCGGCGGTGTAGAGCTTGGGGACGCCCGAGGCGACGTCGCTCGTGAAGGCGAGGCGCGTCCCGTCGGCGCGCAGCGCGGGGTCCCCCTCGTTGGCGGCGGTCGTCGTCAGGCGCGTCTCGGCGCCGCCGGCGAGCGGCACCGCGTAGAGCTCCCCGTTGCCGTCGCGGTACGACACGAACACCACGCGGCCGCCGGCCGCCGTCGGCGCGCGGTCGTCGGTGCCGGTGCTGGAGAGCCGCGTCAGGTCGCCGCCGTCGAGCGAGACCCTGTAGATGTCGCGCTCCCCCGACGCCACGCGCTCGAAGACGACCGTCGGCGGCGCGGCCACGTCGAGCACCACGCTGTCGCGCTCGGCGCCCACCTGCGCGATCAGCGCGACCCGCCCGGTGCGCAGCAGCCGCGCGGCGCCGCCGGTGAACTGCGCGCCGTCGGCCGGGTTGGCGGTGAGCGTGTAGCCGCCGGCCGCCACCTCGGCGCCGTCGCTCGTTATGCGCAGCGCCACCGTCGCGCCCCGCTCCAGCCGGCCGGCCGTGACCGCCACGTCGACGGCGCGCGGCGGGGGGGGCGTGACGTCGCCCCCCCCGCCGCAGCCGAGCAGCGCGGCCGCCGCCAGCGCCGTGAGCGCCGGCAGCGCCAGCAGCGCCGTCCGCACCCGCAGGTGGTACTCCGCCATCGCCTACTGCCGGCGCAGGACCGTGCTGTTGGCGCCGATCGTGTACACGTCGCTGGCCGAGGTGCCGGCGACGCCGGTGAGGTTCGCGTCGGTGCCGCTCTCCTCGCGCGTCCAGCGCGTGCCGTCGAAGTGCACGATCGCCCCCCGGTCGCCGACCGCGTAGACGTCGCTCGCGCTCGTCCCCCACACGGCGGTCAGGTTGTTCGTCGTGCCGCTGGGCATCAGCGTCCAGGCGGAGCCGTCGTAGCGCCAGATCGCGCCGCCGGAGCCGACCGCGAAGATGGTCGACGAGCCGATGCCCCAGACCGCATACGGGAAGACCGGGACGAACGGCTGCTCCCACGACCCGCCGAAGGCGAAGCGCCTCCGGATGCCGAGGCCGGGGCCGAACGCGTAGACGTAGCTGCCGTCGCTCCAGACGTCGAAGACGCCGCCGATCGGGTTGGTGACGAATTCGGCGTTGAACGTGCCCCCGTTCGAGGTCACGACGGCGCCGGCGGAGCCGCCGAAGTAGTAGCCGCCCGGCCCGAAGTACGCCGAGAAGAACGGCAGCGTGTTGAACGTCGACGGGAGCGTCACCTTGCTACAGGTGCCGTTCCCGGTCAGGGGCGTGATGACCCGCACGATTCCCGACTGGCTGGCGTAGATGCCGCCCGCGTCGTCGTTGAGGTCGTAGCCGAGCTGCCGCCCGCCGCTGTTCGGCGGATAGCAGGGCACGCCGTGGTTCCAGCTCCCGGCGCTGACGGTCAGGCGCGTCCCCTCGAGGCCGACGGCCGACAGGCCGCCGCCCGAGAGCGCGGTGATGCTCTTGAGCGTCACCGGGTAGACGACGCGGCTCCAGCTGTCGGCGCTGGTGGCGCCCGTGTGCCGCATGATGGTCCCGTTGTCGCCGACGGCGACGATCCCCGCGGCGCTCGAGCCGAACATCCCATTCAGGTTGCGGGTGCTGTTCGTCTCGACGAAGGTCCACGTCCCGGTGCTCTGCCGCACCCAGCTCGAGCCGCCGCTGCCCACCGCCACCACCGTCCCCGGTCCCGTCCCCGCGATCGCGGTGACGCCGGACCCGATCGTCTCGCGGGTCGCGGTGGCGCCGCCCGTCCAGTGGACCGCCACGCCGCCGGCACCGGACGCGTACACGTCGGTCGGCCCGCTTCCCCAGATCGTGCTCAGCGTGATGTTCGTCCCGGTGGAGATGGCCGTCCACGAGGTGCCGTCCCAGCGCAGCAGCGTGCCGGCGTCGCCGGCCACGAAAACGTTCGACGGGCTGGTGCCCCACACGGCGCGGAGCGAGATCCCCGCCGCCGCTGGGAGCGCCTCGACCTGCCATCCCGCGGCCGTCTTGTGCAGCAGCGTCGTCGGCGCGCCGGAGGCCGCGGTGCCGACCGCGTAGACGTTGGTGGGGAGGTCGACCCAGACGTCGTTCAGCGCGAGCGTGCCGGCCGGGAGCGGATCGTTCGCCCACGTAATGCCGTCACCCTGGAGCATCAGGCCCTCGCCCGCGGCCGTGGCGCCCGCCACGAACATGAACGGGCCCATGCCGGAGATGCCCCGCAGCGACGCCGCGGTCCCGCTGGACGTCGACAGGAAGCGCGTCGCGCTGACGCTGTGGAGGATCACGCCGTTCTCGCCCACCACCCAGGTGCCGTTGGAGCCGGTCCAGGCGTCGTTCAGCTTCTGCGTGGTGGGCGCGAAGCCCAGGTCGCGCTGCCAGCGGAGCGTGCCGGGCGCCTGCGGCATCTCGGCGCGCACCAGCACCTGGAACGCGAACCGATCCACCGTCGTCGGCATCCGGAAGCCCCAGGTGTCCGGCGCCGAGGTCGTCCCGGGCTGGATGATCTCGTTGTAGAGGTAGTACGGCTGTCCGCTCGCGGTGAATACGCCGAGGCCGTCGGCGCCGACCACGTCCACCGTGCCGGTCCCGTTGGTGACGACGGGCTGCTGGCTGAAGAACACCCGCACGCCGGTCGCGGTCGTCCCGTTCGCGGTGCCGATCGGCTGCGACATGAGGTTCGTGACGGTGACTGGGCCGGTCCACGTCACCGTGCCGTCGCCGTTGTCCGTCTTCGTCTGCGCGCCCGCCGTCGCGACGCGGACGTAGGACTCCTGCCCGCCGACCGTGATCACGTCGAGGCGCGGGCGCTCGCCGCGGGGCGAGGCGGCGGATGCGGCGGGCGACTGGGCCACACCGCACTGCATGGTCGCGGCGCGCATGTCCACCGTGCACGACACCGCCGCCACGGAGGCGGCGGTGTCGAGCGGGACGTCGCCCGCGCTGGTGGGCGTTCGATCCACGCAGGCGCCGAGGGCCAATAGCGCGAGCGCCGGCAGCGCGGGACTCCGGCGGAAACGAGACGGATGCATTCGGGATTCTCCAGCTACTGCAGGGTGTGGCGCCCCGTGCGCGTCACGGGGCGTACTCGTCAGGCACTCTGGGGTGCGGCCGGCAATCAGATGCCGAAGCCGCCGCCCGCGCCGCCGCCGCCGCCGACGCCGGGGCCGAGGGCGCCGCCCGTCTGGAGTGTCAGCTTCACGAGTCGCGGCAGCTCATCGACGGTCGGCGCCTGCCAGGGGCGCTTGGTGCCAGGCGTGCCGATCGCGTCGGATGCGGAGAGGGTTCGGTCCGTCAGGCTCATGGCTGCACGTCGGGATGGATGATGAATCGAGACGCCGTACGCCGCGTCGTCGGGCATACGGTTAGAGGGCGCACACGATGACGATCATGCGGACCAAAAGCAATACATGCATGACCTTACACCAGAAACATTCGAGTAGTTGTCGCATGCCGCCTGCTGGGTCCGCTCGGTGAGCGACGACTCGGGCGACCGGAATCCGGACACCCGCCAGTCGCCCTGGCCGGTTTCCGGCCAGCCGTTCCAGCACCTTTGTGAGCGGACTACGCTCAAGCCGTTGCGAACGTTCGGCTTGCCAGGCGGGGCCGATTCCGGTCCGCTCCTCGCCTTGGAGAGGAGCGGGAATCATGGAGCCAACCTCGCCTGCCGCCGCCCTGCCGTCACCGCATTCGGTCCTCATCGTCGAGGACGAGATGTCCATTCGTGACATCCTCGCCGAGCTGTTCGACGTGGGCGGGGTGGCGCCGCAGGTGGCGGGCTCGCTCGGAGACGCCAAGCACGCGCTGATGCGGAAGCCGTGGGACCTGATCGTCACCGACCTGCGGCTCGGGGGGAAGCGCGACGGGGGGCTCCAGGTGATGGCGATGGCGGGGATGCTCGCCCCGAACGCGACGGTGATCGTGCTGACGGCGTTCCCGGACGAGGACAATCGCCACGCGTCGCTGCGGCTCGGCGCCACCTACTTCCTCGAGAAGCCGGTGGACCTCTCGGTGATCGCGGAGCTCGCGGCGCGCCACGGGGTGGCGACTGCGCTCTGCCCGCACCCGGAGTCGTCGGCCGCGCCGGCGCTCCGGCAGGAGTACGGCGCCGCCTGACGCGCGGCGTATCGGAACGACGAACGCGAGGACGATCCTGGCAGCTTCGCTAGTGCCGTGTCCCACCTGGGGTGGTGACGGTGTGGGGTACGTGTGGTGGGCGCGGCCTAGCGGACTGCGGGATACCGAAGCGCGGAGAGCGCGGGGAGCCGGGACTGGGGAGCTGGGACTAGAAGCTGCGTTCGAACGTCTGGACGCGGGGCGCGGCGGTGGTGGGCGGGTGTCGGGGTGGGGAGCTTCTAGTCCTGTTCTCCGGTCCCTAGCTCCTGCTCCCGAGTCCCAGTCGCCCCAGCGTCCGCTCGTAGAACGCGTGCAGCGAGCCGCGCCCGTCGAGCGCGATCCGGTAGCCGTCGAGCGTAGCACCCGCGGCGCCCGCTGCGGCCGCGAGGTCGGCGTCGAGCGCCTCGAGCTCGTACGATAGCCGCCGCTCCAGCCGGCACGTGAGCGAACGCACGCTTCCTACACGCTCGCCGCGCTCCTCGGGCCGCAGCGCGGCGCCGAGTCGCACGAAGCACTCCGGCCGCTGCTCCTCGCGGAACGCGAAGCGAAGCGCCACCGGGACGAGCGTCGCCTCGGGGACCGCGAGGGCGAGCCGCGCCAGCCCGGACTCGAACGACAGCGCCCCGCGCGCCGGGAGCAGCGCCCCCTGGGGAAAGAGCCAGAGCGTCCGCGGCCGCTGCCCGGGACTCGGCGGCTCGCGCAGCAGCCGCGTCGCGTACTCGGCGAGGCCGCGCGCGTCGGCCAGCGAGCCGCCGCTGGTCGTGCCGAAGCAGCCGATGGTGCGGAAGAACGGAAAGCGGCGCAGCTGCGCCCCGTCCATCACCCCGTACGGGTCGCGTCGGAACAGGTCGTGCGAGAGGTACAGCGCCAGCACGGGGTCCCACCACGCGCTGTGGTTCGCGAACGCGATCGTCGGCCGCCCGCCGTCGTCCGGCGGCCACTCCGCGCCGCCGAGCCAGACGCGCGCGAACGCCCGCCGGAGCAGCCGGCGCCCGTAGCGGGCGTATGCTCGCTCGAGTGGGCGGACCTTATGGGGCTCGAGAAGCATTAGACTTCAGAGCATCCCGCATCCCGCGTCCCGCATCCCG
>DATFPD010000136.1:0-25780 GCA_035265005.1 Gemmatimonadaceae bacterium
CACCACCCGTACCGCGCCGCCAGCAGGTGCAGCGCCGGCAGGGATAGGAGGTTCCAGGCAAGGGAGAGGAGCGGGGCCCAGGCTGCGCTGTCATCCCGCACGCGCGGATCGCTGTCCGAGCCGAGATCTGACAGCGCATCCCGGTAGGGTGGGCGGTCCCGACAGACGCCAGGCGTCTGCGGGATGACGTTCGCGCGCCACCACCACAGTCCGGCCGCCGCCAGCAGCGGCAGGTAGAGCGCGAGGGCGCGGAGAGCGAGCGGCGTCATCGGGGGGTCGCCAGCGTCTCGATCAGGTAGCCCGCGGCCAGGCCGACGGCGTGGCGCTCGAGCGGGGCGAAGTACCACGCCGGGTCGAGGCGGCGGCGGTAGGCGAGCGTCCAGCGCACGCGGGTTCGCCCGGGCGACGCTTCCTCCCATCGGACCTCCGCGCCGCGCCAGGCGAGCCAGTGCGTGACGTAGCTGTCGTCGGAGACGGCGCGGAACTCGAGCAGTCCGGGCTCGCTGCGCGTCACCTCCATCACCAGTGCCCCCGGGTGGTGCTCGCCGTGTTCCAGCTGGACCGTCCGGCGGTCGCCGACGCGGAGCCCCGTGCCGGCCGTCATCCCCGGCGTGGGGAAGCCGAGCTGGAGGAACGCGGGGAGCTCTCGGTCGAAGTGCGGCGCCTCGGCGAGCGCGGCACCGACGTCGGCGGCGCTGGCGGCGACGACGCGCGTGGCCGCGACCCGCTCCTCGCGCCCCAGGGCGAACCCCGGCGCCACACCCTCGAGGCTCATCGGGACGAGCGCGATCGCGAGCAGGCCGGCGCGCTGGCGGTCGAGCGCGCGCTGCGCCTCGTCGCGCCCTTTGCGGCCGAAGTACTGGTAGATCGTGGCCACCGTGCCGCCCACCATGTAGAACAGCGGTGACGCGAAGAGGATGCAGACGAACGCCTCGCCGAAGACGATCCCCGAGAGCAGCAGGGCGATCGTGATCGCACGGAACACCGTGCCGACCGCCGTCCGCGGCTCCTTCCGGTCCGAGAACACCACCGCCAGTGCCAGCACGGCGGGGATCCCGATGAAGACGAGCGAGGTGTGCTCCAGCCCGCCCGCGCGGAGCAGTCGATAGGCGGCGCTCGCCGCGGTGAGCCCGCAGATGATGGCGACGAGCGTCGCCCGCGTGCGGTCCCGCCGCGCCCGCCGGTTCCGGGTGGCGTCAGACATCGTCGGGCTCCTTCGCATCCGCATCCGTGTCGTCAGTCGGCTCCCCCGCCGCCACCGCGTCGTCCGTGCCGCCCGTCTGCGCCCAGCGGTGCCGCTCGATGTCCGCCTCGGGCGGGATGATCTCGGCCTCGTCGAGGAGCCCGAGGAGGCGCCGGCGCATGGAGCGCAGGACGCCGAGCTTGATCAGCGGCAGCGAGCGAACGAACAGCTCCACCGCGCCGTCGGTCAGGCGCCGCGTGCGCACCTGGTCCGGCGAGCGGTCGTAGAGGAAGTAGAGCAGGAGCCCCATGTGCAGCGCCCAGAGCACCACCGGCGCGAAGCCTCGCACGTCCCTGGGCAGCGCCTCCCCCTCGAGCGCGTCGGCGAACACCGCCATGCTCCGGTACTGGAGCGCGCGCGTCCCCTCGCCCAGGAACGAGAGGGGGCTGTCCGGGTCGCCGGTGTAGCGGAGGAGCGCGCCCATGAGCCGCCGGTCGCCGGCGAGGACGTCGAGCTTGGCGTGGAACGCCGCGCGGAGCCGCCCGCGCAGCGTCTTCTCAGCCGGGAGCGCCTCGTGCACGCGCCGGGCGTGCTCGTCCTGCACGAGGTCGTAGTACGCGATGACGATCGCGTCCTTGCTCGGGAAGTAGTGGTACGCCGCCCCGAGTGACATCCCCGCCTCGGCGGCGATGTCGCGCATGGTGGTGGCGTCGAAGCCCCGGGCGCGGAAGAGCGCGAGGGCGGTCTCGAGGATGCGGGCCCGGGTGGCCTCGCCCTTGGCGGTGCGTGTTTCGAACATGTTCAAATCTCGCCGCCGTGAGGGCCGACGTCAAGGGGGATTTGAACGTGTTCGAAAAGCGGGAAGGGGGATGGGGGACGGGGGATGAAGTGCCTCGGGCTCCTTCGCTTCGCTCAGGACAGGCTATCCCGGGGCACTTCATCCCCCGTCCCCTGTCCCCCGTCCCCCGTCCCCGCTTCACCCCAGCACTTTCCGAAACACCTCTACTGCCTGGTGCATCTCCCCCATCGTGCCAATGGAGATGCGCGCGTGGGTGGTGAGCGGGGGGAAGGGGCGGCCGACGAAGACGCCGTGCTCGCGGCAGGCGGTCTGGAAGGCCTTCGCGTCGCGGCGGACGTCGGCCATCAGGAAGTTCGTCTCGGACGGGATCACCGCGTAGCCCGCGCGCTCGAGGGCGCGGCGGGTGAAGTCGCGGGCCTCGCGGTTCAGGGTGCGCTGGCGCTCGATGTGGCCCGCCACCGAGAGCGAGCGCAGCGCCGCGGTGGCGCCGAGGAGGTTCACGCCGTCCAGGAGGCGGCGGCGCTGGAGGCGCGCGATCGTGTCCGGGTGCGCCACGGCGTACCCCACGCGGAGCCCGGCCATCCCGTGCGCCTTCGAGAAGGTGCGCGAGACGATCACGCCGCGGTCCTCGGCGGCGAGCGGCACCGCGCTGGCGTAGGACGGGTCGTCCACGTACTCGTGATACGCCTCGTCCACCAGCACCGTCGGCAGCGCCTCGGCGGCGCCCGGGCGCGGCGTCCGCACCGTGGCGATGAACTCCTGCACCGCGCGGGCGCCGTGGAGGGTGCCGGTGGGGTTGTTCGGGTTGCAGAGGTAGACCAGTCCCGTCGCCGCATCGCGGCACGCCGCCGCCATCCGCGCCAGGTCGAGGCGGAGCGTGCCGTCGACCGGCACCGCGCGCACCGGCGCGCCGGTCCCCTCGGCGTAGCGCACCGCGTACTCGAACGACGGCGCCGCGGTCACCAGCCCGCGCGCCGGCGACGTCAGCTCGGAGACCGCCATCCGGATCACGTCCGAGGAGCCGCAGCCGAGCAGCACGCTCTCCGGCTTCACGCGATGCAGCGCCGCCAGCGCCGCCTGGAGCTGGTCGATCGGCGCGTCCGGGTAGCGCCCCGCCTCCCCGAACGCGCCCCGGACCGCGTCGAGCGCGGCCGGCGCCGGGCCGTGCGGGTTCTCGTTGCTGTCCAGCCGGACGACGCCGTTAGGCGGTGGCGCGGCGCCCGCCGCCCCCCCTGCCTCCCGCCCGCGCGCGACGATCCACCCCGGGACGAGCGGCGCCGCGAGCGCCCCGGCGCCGAGTCGCGTGACGAAGGTGCGGCGGGAGAGAGGCATCCAGTGGTCTCCGCTGTGTCGTGAATTGTCAGTCGTCGGCCGTGGGCACGCGCGCGTCGCCCCCGCCGAAACCGCCGTACACCCACCCCCGGGTATTACCTTCCCTGTTGCTCCGCCGCAACACCTCACCCCCGCCTGTTGCCTCTGCCATGGATCCGGAGTCAACCGATGCGATGCTCAACTGCGCGATCCCACCGCGGGTGGACACCCTCCTCGTGCTCGGCGGCGGCGTCAACGCCGACGGGTCGCTGCCGCCGCTCGCGCGGCGGCGGGTGGAGCGGGCCGCCGAGCTGTTCCGCCGGGGGGCGGCGCCGCGGGTGATCCTCTCGGGGCGCTGCGGCCTGATGCGCCGCGATCCGCACGTGACCGAGGCGCAGGCGATGGCCGCGTACGCCACCGAGCTCGGGGTGCCGCGCGCCGCGCTGTTGATCGAGGACCGTTCGAAGGACACCATCGGGAACGCGTACTTCACCAAGCGCCAGTTCCTGACGCCGCACGGCTGGACCGCGGTCCGCGTCATCACCTCCGACTTCCACGTGCGCCGCGCCGCGAAGGTGTTGCGGAAGATCTGGGGCGCCGGCTACCGGGTGGCCTTCGACGCCGTCCCCTCGCGCCATTCCCTCTTCCAGCGCTTCCAGCGCCGCCTCGACGAGTGGCGCTTCTCGGTCCTCGTCACGAAGTGGGTGGAGCCCCTCCCCGACGGCGACGACCAGGCGATCGAGCGGCTGATCTGGCAGCGCCACCCGGCCTACGCGTCGGCGGAGCGCGTGACGCTGCGGGCGATGGTGCGGGGGCTGTTTCGGAAGGGATGACGGGGATGGACGCCCCCGGAAGGCGACGGTGACGTGCAGGGGCGGGTCTCGGACCCGCCCCTGCCGCGTCCCGCTCTCACCCCAGCGTCTGATACGGCACCACGCCCTCGAACGGCTCGTACAGCGTCTTCGTCGCCGATTCGCGACCAGGGAGGTGCTGGGTGAGGATGGCGCGGACGGCGGCCTTGGCGAGGCTGTCCACGTCCTGGGGGAGTCCCATCTCCGCCATCCGCTGCTCGACGTCGACGATGAACTGGCCGAGTCGCCCGTCGCGGTCGCGGTTGCGGAGCGTGGTGAGCTCGTCGGCCGTGGCCATGAGGGCGCCGGTGTGCCGGGAGCTGCCGAGCGCCGTGGTCGGGATTCGCGCGCGGGCGTCTGGCGGGAGCGTGCGGAGCCTGGCCAGGAAGGCGTCCGCCATGTGGATGTTGCGCTCCAGCACGTCGGTATTCGTGGCGTTGGCCATAGCGTGCCTTCCTCCGTCGGGTGGGGAGACGAGCTTCAGCAGCCGGCTTCGCTCCCTGAAGCTGGGAAACCGGCCGGCGTAGTGCAAGGAGTGGCGGCTTCGCCGGCCGCTTCGCCGGCCGCTTCGTCCGGGCGGCCGGCGGTGTCTAATCAGATCGGCTTTATGGCTGCCGGCCACGTCCGAAAGTAACTTTGAGCACCATGCCCGACTTCCGCGAGCGTCTGCAGACCGCCCTCGCCCCCGCCTACGAGCTCGACCGCGAGCTGGTCGGCGGGGGCATGTCGCGCGTCTTCGTCGCCACCGAGCGCGCGCTCGGGCGGAAGGTCGTCGTGAAGGTGCTCTCCCCGGAGCTCTCGGCGGGCGTGAACCGCGAGCGCTTCCGGCGCGAGATCCACCTGGCCGCGCAGCTCCAGCACCCGCACATCGTGCCGCTGCTCTCGGCCGGCGAGTCCGGCGAGCTGCTGTACTACACGATGCCGTACATCGAGGGCGAGTCGCTGAAGGCGGCGCTGGCGCGGCGCGGCGCGTTCCCGGTGCGGGACGTGGTCCGCGTTATGTACGACGTGGTCGACGCGCTCGCCTACGCGCACGCGCGCGGGGTGATCCACCGCGACATCAAGCCGGGGAACATCCTCACCCTCGGCTCGCACGCGGTCGTCACCGACTTCGGCGTGGCGAAGGCCCTCGGCGCGTCGCTGCCGCACCACTCGCTGGGGGCGACGTCGGCCGGGATCGCGCTCGGGACCCCCGAGTACATGGCGCCCGAGCAGCTCGCCGCCGACCCGGCGGCCGACCACCGGATGGACCTCTACGCGGCGGGGCTGCTCGCCTACGAGCTGCTGCGCGGGCAGTCGCCGTTCAGCGGCCTGTCGCCGCAGGCGACGCTGGCGGCGCAGCTCACCCGCGTTCCCGTGCCGCTCGACCAGTGCTGCCCGGACGTGGCGCCGGAGCTGTCGGCGGTCATCATGCAGTGCCTGGCGAAGGAGCCCGAGGACCGGCCACCTAACGCCGAAGCGCTGCTGGCGCGCATCGAGGAGGTCGCGACGCCGCAGGGGGGCGTGACCTCCCGCATCTCCTCCGCCACCGCGGGCCCGGCGCCCGCCGGCGCGCCTGCCGGCGCGCTCGCCGGCGCGCGCACGCCGGTGCCCGAGGAGCCGACGATCGAGGAGTTCCAGCCCCGGCGCCGGCTCGTGGGGCCGCTGCTCGCGCTGGCCGGCGTGGCCGCGCTGGCCACCGCGCTCGCGCTCAACGTCGTCGCCACGCCGCCCGAGGTCGCGCAGCGGCGCCGCGACTCGGCGCGCGTCGCCGACTCGGTGCGCGCCGAGTCGATCGCGTTCGCGCAGCGGCTCAAGGGGCTCGCCAAGTCGGGGAGGAACCGGGCGCGGCGCGACACGAGCGGCGGCACGACGGTGGCGCTGCGCCCCGCCCTCACGCGCGCCGACTCGCTCGCCATCGCGCAGGACGCGGTGCGCCGCGTGCTGGACAGCGTGCAGCGCGCGCAGCAGGCGCAGCGCGCCGGCGGCGAGCCCGGGCTCAGCGACCGGCAGCTGTCGCAGATCGAGCAGCGGCTGCTCGACTCGATGACGCGCGTCTTCGGCGGCACGGCGGTCTCGGGGCGCGGCGGCACCGCGGTCCGCACCGTGCCCGCGCCGGCGGCGCCGGCGGCACCGGCGGCGCCGCCCACCCAGATCGTCCGCATCAACACCGACTCGATCGTCCGCGCCGCGCAGGCCGAAGCGGCCGCCGCGATCGCCGCCGCGCGGTCGGAGCGCCCGGAGCGCCCGGAGCGCCGCGAGCCCACGGAGCGACCCGAGCTCGCGGAGCGTTCCGAGCGCACCGAGCAGCTCCGCCGCCCGCTCCCGCCGGTCGCCGCGGGGCGGCGCCGGATCGTCTTCTTCCCGGTCTCGCGCGGCTCGACCAACGGCCGCACGGTGACCCTCCACGGCGCGCCGATCACCGACTCGCTCCGCCGCGCGCTCGCCGGCAACCGCCTCTACGAGGTGATCGAGTCGACCACGGCCCAGCGGCTGGTCCCCGGCGCCGACGAGCCCTCGGCCTCGCTCGGCCGCGCGCTCGGCGCCGGCGCGGTGATGCGCGGCGTCACGCGCGTGCAGGGCGAGGTCTTCGTGATCCACGTCGACGTGATCCCCTCCTGGCGCGGCTCCACCCGGCACATCGAGGTCCGCGCCGACGCCGACAACCCCCTCGCCCGCCTCGGCGAGCTGGTCGAGCGCGTCCTGGCCGCGCTCGACTCCGAGGTCGAGTGGACGGAGCCCGAGCGGCTGCGGGGGCGCCTGCCCTGAGCGCAGCGAAGGGTCCCGCGGGCCGCCGTGCGGCCCAGCAGTCCCCGCCGTTACCGCTCCAGCTTCGTCCCCGCGTCCACCCGCGGCCGCTCGTTGGCGTTGCCGGCCGTCCAGCCCGTCGCGTACATCCAGCGCGTCATGCGGGCGAGCTTGGCGACGTCGATGCGCTGCGGCTCGTCGCGCGGGGTGTGGTAGTCGGGGTGGAGCAGCGTGGTGAAGAAGAGCGCGGGGATGCCGGCGCGGGCGTAGGGAAGGTGGTCGCTGCGGAAGTACCAGCCCTCCGGGTGGGCGGGGCGGTCCCAGCTGCTGTCGATCGCGAACCTCGTCAGGCGGGCGTTGGCGTCGAGCGCCATCTGCACCAGCGCGGACGAGTTGCGGTGCGGCGGCTGCGCGCCGAGCAGTGCCGCGCTGTCCGGGTGGTTGCGGCCGATCATGTCGCCGTTGAGCACGGCGACGATCGAGTCGCGCGGCACCGTGGGGTGCGCCACGTACCAGCGCGAGCCGAGCAGCCCGCGCTCCTCGGCGCCGTGCCAGACGAAGAGCGAGGAGCGGCGCGCCGGCCGGCGGGCGAGCGCGCGCCCGATCGCGAGCACGCTCACGGCGACGGTGGCGTTGTCGTCGGCGCCGTTCCAGATCGAGTCGCCCCCCACCGCGTGGCGCACGCCGTCGTGGTCCTGGTGGGCGCTGTAGAGCACGTACTGGCCGCGGAGCGCCGGGTCGGTGCCGGGGACGACGGCGACGACGTTGACCGACGGGTAGACGAAGCTCTCGGCGATCACGTCGGCGTCGAGCCGCCGCGCGGCGCGGACGCGGTCGAGCAGGGCGCGCCGCACCCAGAGCACGGGCGGGCCGGCGGCCGGCTGGTCGGTGCCTGACGAGTCCACGTTGTACCGCCCGCGCAGCATCCCGGAGCCGGCGTACCCCCACGCCGACTCGGCGACCGAGTCCGACACCAGCACGACCGCCGCCGCCCCGCGCCCGGCGAGGAACGCGACTCGCTGGACGATCGCCGCGCGGGCGTAGCGGAACTCGCGCAGGCTCACCCCGGCCGGCGGCGGGTTGCTGGGCGGCGAGATGACCGCCGCCACCGCCTTGCCGCGGAGGTCGACGCTCGCCACGTCCGCCTCGCGCCCCTCGCCGACGAACACGAGGTCGGCCGAGACGCGCGCCTGCACCGGCGCCACGACCACGACGTCGGCGCCGAGCGCGAGGGCGCCGTCGTCGAGCGCGATGCGGCTCGCCGCCGCGGTGCGCACGCGGCGCATCGGCCAGAACTGGAAGTAGGTGCCGTCGTCCCCCGCCGGCCGCAGCCCGGCCTCGCGCAGCCGCTCCCCGAGCCAGGCCGACGCGCGCAGCTCGTCCAGCGAGCCGGCCTCGCGGCCGCGCATCGAGTCGCCGGCGAGCGCGAACAGGTCGCGCCGCAGGTCGTCCTCGGTGATCGCCGAGAGCGCGGGCGGCGTGTTCGGGTCGCTCGCGACGACGGCCACCCGACTCACGCGGGGCCCGCAGGCGGCGAGAAGGAGGGCGAAGGGAAAGATCCGTGTGGAGCGCATGGGCAGGTCAGTTCGAGGGCATCGACAAAGGGCGACGGCAACGCCTCAGTCCGCCGCCTCACCTCGTGCGCCGCTCTCCTCGGCGGCGGCGTCCGCGTCGTCCGCCGGCGACCGGCCGCGGAAGGTATAGCGCTCGAAGAACTCCCGCGCCGACTCGAGGTCCGCGCCCGAGATCCACGCCGGCCCCAGCGCCTTGCAGCCGGCGAGCGCGATCCGCGCGAGGTCGGCGGCCGCGCGCGCGAGACGCGGGTCGCGGAGCGCGCAGACGCCGGCGCGCCGCAGCAGCTCGGCGTCCGGGTCGCCGAGCAGCAACTCGGCCTCGGCCAGGGCGGGCGCGTGGTACAGCGCGCCCGTGAGCAGCGCGACCGGCGCCGCGTACCACTCGGGGGCGACCGCGTCGGCGGAGCGCAGCTCCAGGTAGCCGCGCGGCCGCACCTCGGGGAAGAGCGTCGTCAGGTGCGTGCGCCAGTCGTCGAGCGTCGGCGGCGGCTCGCGGTCGCGCGCGCACCAGGCGGCGAACGGGAGGTACTCGCCGCCGTCGCCGCGGCGCATGATCGCGGGCGCGGCGAGCGCGAAGTCGAGGTACTCCTCGGCGCACGCCTCGGGCGTGCCCCCGGCCGCGGGCAGGACGCCGGTGCGGCGCGGGTCGAGGCGGCGCCACCCCTCGGCGCGCCAGCTCCGGCAGCCGGTGGCCGCGCCCGCGTAGCGCGGGGAGTTGGCGAAGATCGCGACGACGAGCGGCGCCGCGGCGTTCAGCACGCGCCAGCGCCGCGGCGCGTCGGCGCGCGGGTCGCCCAGGTCGAGGGAGAGCTGGAACGCCGCCGTCTGCCGCATCATCCGCGCGCCCGCCGGGTCGATCCCGGCGAAGTACTCGGCCATCCGCGCGTAGCGCTCGCCGCGCAGCTGGAGCGGCGCGCGCTCGACCGGGTTGCGGGGGTCGATGCCGACCGCGAGCAGCTCGGTCCCCGCCTCGATCGCGGCGGCCCGCAGCGGCACGACCGTCGCGCGCAGCGACGCCAGCAGCGCCGACGCCGACCGCGCGGGCGCCGCGCTCAGCTCCACCTGCCCCCCGGGCTCCAGCGTCAGCCGCCCGCCGTCCGGGGTGTGGAACACCGGCGCCCCCTTCCCCGACCACTCCTCCCGCCACCCCCGCCGCGCCCCGTGCGCGCGCAGCAGCGGCAGCGTCGAGCGCTCCACCGCGCACGGCCGCCGCGTCGCCACGTCCACCGCGATCAGCTCCACCTCGGCCCCGACTCGTGGCACGTCAGGCGACGCGCCAGTCGGCGGGGAGAAGGCCGTGTCGAGCAGGTCATGCGCGAGGACGTCACGCGAGAGCGTCATGCGCTCAGCCTCATGCCTCCTCGAGGAGTCAGAGTTCCTTTGAATTCCACCACAGAGGCACAGAGGACACAGAGGACGTGCACACGGGAGGGAGTCTCCCTACGCCGAGGCAGCACCTCGTCCCGAAAGAGGGACAATCTCCTTGGTGCACTTCCTCCGTGTCCTCTGTGCCTCTGTGGTGGAATTCTCCGACGCGTCCCGATCACGAGTCCGGCGCCGCCACGACCAGCGCGAACGTCGACGCGTCGTCGGCGATCCACTGCTCCAGCGCCAGGCCGGCGCCGGCGAGGAGCGCGGCGACGCTCGGGCGGTCGTACTTGCAGCTGATCTCGGTGCGGATCGACTCGCCGGCGCGGAACGGGACGGCGCCGATCCCCGGGACGTCCACTTCGTGCGCGCGCTCGGCCACCAGGTGCATCTCGATGCGGTGCTCGCGCTCGGCGTAGAAGGCGCGGTGGGCGAACAGCGCGGGGTCGAAGCCGGCGCCCAGCTCGCGGTTGAGCACGCGCAGCATGTTGCGGTTGAACTCCGCCGTCACCCCCTGCGCGTCGTTGTACGCCGCCTCGACCACGCGCATGTCCTTGCGCAGGTCCACGCCGACGAGCAGGCGGTCGCACGCCGACGGGCGCATCTCCGCGCGCACGCGCCGCAGCAGCGCCGCGGCCTCGCCGGGGGCGAAGTTGCCGATCGTGCTCCCCAGGAAGGCGAACAGCACCGGGCGCGCGACGTGGCGCGGCAGCTCGAGCCGCTCCCCGATGTCCGCGACCGCGGGCGTCACCCGCAGCCCGGGGTACTCGGCGCGCAGCCGGGCCGCCGTCTCCGCCAGGAACTCGGCGCTCACGTCGATCGGGACATACGCGCCGCACGACCCGTCGGCGCGCGCGGCGTCCAGCATCGCGTCGAGCAGCAACCGGGTCTTCTCGGCGCTCCCCGCCCCGAGCTCGACGAGCGTCCGCGGCCGCAGCCGCGTCGCCAGGCGCGGCGCCCACGCCGCCAGCAGCGCCCGCTCCGCCCTCGTCAGGTAGTACTCCGGGAGCCGAGTGATCTCCTCGAACAGCCGCGAGCCGCGGTGGTCGTAGAAGTACTTCGGCGGCAGCTCCTTCTGCTCGCGCACCAGCCCCGCGCGCACCTCGGCGAGCATCGGGGAGTCGGCATGGCGGAGGGCGGGGGTGGCCATGTCACTCGTCTCGCGCGCACCGGAACCCGGCGAAGATCTGCCGCCGGATGGGGTAGTCCCAGTTGCGGAAGCTGTTGCGGACGGCGCCCGGGCGGGTGGCCCACGAGCCGCCGCGCAGGACCTTGTACTCGGGGCCGAAGAACGCCTCGGAGTACTCCGGGTAGGGGAAGCTCTCGTAGCCCGGGTAGCCGCCGAAGTCGGTCGCGGTCCACTCCCACACATCCCCAACCATGCCGTAGCACCCGATCGGCGAGACGTTGCGCGGGTAGGCGCCGACCTGCGCGGTGTCGAAGGCCAGCTGGTCGAGGTTCGCCAGCGCGGGCGCCCACGGCTCGTCGCCCCACGGGTAGAGCCGCTTCGCGCCCGCCGCCGGGTCCCACGACGCCGCGGCCTCCCACTCGTACTCGGTCGGGAGCCGCTTGCCGGCCCACCGCGCGTACGCCTCGGCCTCGTGCCAGCAGACGTGGCAGACCGGCTTCATGGTGTCCAGGGGAGCCGTACGGTCCATGGACCGAGCTGTCCAGCCGTGGGCGCCGCTCCGCTCCCAGTGTTTCGGCGCATCGACCTTCGCGTCCTGGAGCCACGCCCACCCCGCGTCCGACCACCAGCGGCGCTCGCGGTAGCCGCCCGCGTCGATGAAGGCGGCGTAGTCCCCGTTGGTGACCGGGAGGATGTCGATGAGGAACGGGCGCAGCGCCACCGCGTGGCGCGGGCGCTCGTTGTCGTAGGCCCAGGCGCGGTCGGCGGTGCCGATCTCCACGCGCCCGCCGGGGAAGCGCGCCATCGCGCCCGGGGCGGCCGTCTCGCGCCCCGGCGGCGGGACGATCGCGCGTGGGGCCCGGTACGGCTCGCCCCGCTTGAGCTGGAGCGTCTGGAGGATCGTCTCGTTATGCTGGTATTCGTGCTGGGCGACCATGTGGTACACGTAGCCGCCGCGCACGAGCGGCGGCCCGCCCGCGAGGTCGACCGACTCCAGCCGCTCCAGCACCCGCGCGCGGATCTCCTCCATCGCGGCCACGCACTCGGCGATCCCGGGGAGCGGCAGCGCCCCGCGCACGCGCCGCGGGTGCTCGAACGGGTTGTAGAGCCCCGGCATCTCCGAGAACTCGATCGCGCCGTCCAGGTTGCGCGTCAGCCACAGCTCCTCGAACGCCGCGATGTGGCCGAGGTCCCACACGATCGGACCCATGAGCGGATCGTGCTGCGCGCGCAGGTCGTCGTCGCCCACCGGGGCCGCGAGCAGCAGCGTGCGCTCGCGCGCCTCGGCGAGCAGCCGCGCGATCCGCTCGACGTCCGGTCGCGCCACGGTCTGCTGGTTCATTCAGGCTGCGGGGTTGGAGGGGCGGGCGGGACGGGTGGGGCGCCCAAAATGCGCGGCGGGCGGCCGGGGCGCCAGCCGTCCGCGTCATGGTACAAGACGCCGGGCGCAGCGCGGGTTCCCGGCGGCCCGGCGCCGCTACGGGCGCCCGCCGTCCCGCAGCAGCTGCTCGCGGTAGGTGCGGCTCATGCGCAGGCGGGCGCCGGAGTGGAGGATGACGACGTAGTCCCCGGAGAACCAGGGCTGCATCTCCTTCACGCGGTCGAGGTTCACGGCCGCGGAGCGGTGGACCCGGGCGAAGCGCGCCGGGTCGAGTCTCGCGACCAGCGACGTTAGGCTCTCGCGGACCAGATGCGCCTCGCGCCCCACGTGGACCCGGACGTAGTTTCCGGCGGTCTCGAACCAGTCGACGTCCGCCACCCGCACGAAGAAGACGCGTCCGCGCGCGCGGATCAACAGCCGGTCGACGAACGGCGGGGGCGGCGGCGGCGCGGCGGCGGGTGCGCCGCCGCCGCCCGCGCCCCCGCTGCGCCGGATGGCCAGCTCGAGCTCGCGCCGCTCGGCGGTCACCTGCTCCAGCAGGCGCAGCAGGCGGCCCTCGTGGGTGTCGCGCCCGCGGAGCAGATGCGTCCGCGCCCGCTCGAGTGCCGCCCGCAGCCGCTCGGCGTTGAACGGCTTCACGAGGTAGTCCAGGGCGTGGACCTCGAACGCGCGGAGCGCGTACTGGTCATACGCGGTCACGAAGACGACGACCGGCATCCGCGCCGGGTCGATGGCGTCGAGCACGCCGAAGCCGTCCGTCCCCGGCATCTGCACGTCGAGGAAGAGGAGGTCGGGGGCGTGCTCCTCCACCGCGCGGACCGCGGACGGGCCGTCGCCGCACTCGCCGACGACTTCCACGTCGCCCTCGCCCCGGAGCATCCGCCGGATGCGCTCGCGGGCGAGCCGCTCGTCGTCCACGATCAGCACGCGCAGCGTCACGGCGCGCTCCCGCCGAGTGGGAGCTCCAGCACGATCGCCGGGGAGCGGGCCGACGCGTGCGCGGCGATCCGGACCTCGTCCGCCTCGAAGCGGAGCGCGAGCCGCTCGCGGAGCGCCGACAGCCCGTCGTCGGCCGCCGGCGGCGGGGCGCCATCGGGGGCGGGCTCCACGTAGGCGCGCAGCGTGACCGAGAGTGCGCGGCCGTTCCGGCGGGCGTCGATGGCGACGCACGTCGCGCGGCCGCGCGCCCGCGCCAGGAGCTGCTCGGCGAGCGGCTGGAGCGTCATGGTGGGCAGCGGCGCGTCGAGCAGCGCCGGGTCGGCGCCGACGCGCACCACGAGCGAGTCCGACGCGTCGCGCCGGATCGACTCCAGCCCGAGATAGCTCTCGGCCAGCTCGGCCTCGCGGCGCAGCGTCGACTGCGGCGCCCCGCCACCCTCCAGCGTCAGCCGCAAGAGGTCGCCGAGGCGCGTCGTCATCTCGTCGGCGCGCGCGGGGTCGTGGCCGGCGAGCGCGCCGATCTCGCCGAGCGTGTCGAGCAGGAGGCGCGGCCGCAGCTGCCAGCGCATCGCGTCCGCCTCCGCCCGCGCCAGCTCCCGCTGCAGTCGCGCGACCTGCAGCCCACGCTCGTCGTAGCGCGAGCGGGCCTGGACGGCGGACGCCACCCCGACGATCACCAGATACGTGCAGGACTCCCACAGGAAGACGCCGAAGCTCGGCACGCCCAGCAGCGGCTCGTTCGCGCGGGTCGGGTCGGCCGCCCTCCGGAGCGCCATGTGGCCGAGCGCCACCGCCGCCGCCAGCGCCGCGTGCAGCGGCACCAGCGTGGGCCAGCGCCGCCGGCCCAGCGGCCACCGCAGCGCGAGCCAGACGATGGCCGGCGTGAGCAGCACCCACTCCGCGGCGGTGCGCACGTTGAACGCGAGCGCGCCCGGCCACGTCACCGGCGGTCCCACCACCACGCCGCTCCGTCGCGCGACCCAGTCGATGGCGACGAGCTCGCCCGCCCAGATGACGCCGAGCAGCACCCACGCGCCGACGATCGCGCCCGCGGTGCGCAGCATCCGGCGTCGGCCGCGCCGGGGAGCGGGCCCGGCCTCCAACTCCGGATCTGGCTCCGACGCCGGCTTCGCCGGCGCTTCGGCCGCGCCGCCGCCGTCGCCGCCCCAGCGGAAGGGGACGTCGAGCGTCGCGACGGTGCCGCCGCCGTCCGCGCCGCGCAGCGTGAGCGACTGAGCGTCGCCGTACAGGTGCCGGAGACGCACGCGCGTGTTGGACAGCCCCAGTCCCTCGCGGGCGCGGCCACCGTCGTCAGGCGGCGCGACCCCGGCGCCGTTGTCCCGAACCTCCAGCACCAGCCGACCGCCGCGGCGTCGCGCGGAGATGGACACGAGTCCCGGCGCGTCCAGCGGCGCCGTGCCGTGGCGGATCGCGTTCTCCACGAGGGGCTGGAGCACCAGGTACGGCACGCGCGCGTCCAGCAGCTCGGCCGGGACGGCGGTCTCGACGGACAGGCGGTCGCCGAAGCGCAGGCGCTGGATCTCCAGGAATGGGTGGAGGACGCGGAGCTCGTCGCGCAGCGTCACCTCGGCGCCCGCGGCGCGGCCGAGCGACATCCGGAGCATCGCGCGCAGGTGGCCGAGCGTCCGCCGCGCCGCGCGCGCGTCGCAGTGCACCAGCTCGGCGATCGAGTTCAGCGTGTTGAAGAGGAAGTGCGGGTGCAGCTGGGCGAGCAGCGCGTGCAGGCGCGCCCGCGTGAGATGCGTCTCGACGAGCGCCGCGTCCACCCCCCGCGTCTGCTCCGCCCGCCAGTAGCGCGCCGCGTACGCGGCCCCCGCCACGACCGCGTAGACGAACAGGTTCATGTCCAGGTGCAGCAGGTACGTGAGCGCGAACGGGCCCGGCTCCCGCGGCACCACCACCCGCGTCCACCACGCCTCGGCGGCCGCCGCACCTAACGCTGTCGCGAGATGCGCGGCCGCCAGCCGCGCCCGCCCGCCGCGGCGCCAGGGGAGCCGGCGCGCCAGCGCCAGCACGGCCGGCGTCATCGCCAGCCAGAGCCACGCCGTCGAGACCTCCACGACCGACTTGCGGTAGAGCGCGCGCGGCGGCAGCTCGGCCAGCAACCACCAGAGCAGCGCGCGCGCCAGACCGTACCCGGTCCACGCCACCGCCACGGCCGCCCACGGCCGCCAGTCGCCCCGCTCGGACGGCAGGACTCGCACGATCCACCGCCGGGCAGGGCCCGCGGCCGGCTCTGGCGGCATGGGTCGACGGGGGCGCGGGCGAAGGCGAGCGGCGGGTGTGCCGCGGCGGGCGTGCCGCTGCGGCTCACAACCGTTCAACGCGCGCGCGGATTCCGCAACGCCCGCCGGGGCGGTCCGGCCGTGCGCGGTGCGGGCCGTTCGCCGCGAGGGCGAGCCGCGCCAGGGTCGTGACCGGGCGCGGGAGCGTGCGCCGGCCGCACCGGGCGCGCGGCCCGGACGCGACTCGGGCGGTCCGCCCACACCGGAGTGCGCGCCGGCCCGCATTCGTTGAGCCCGCCGTCCCGGCCGCCCTACTCTTGCGCGCCGCCTCGGCCGAACGCCGGGGACCGATCCCACTTCGGAGGACATGATGAGACATCGCCCCCACACGGCGCCGGCCCTCTGGGCCGCGCTCGCCGTCACGGTCGTCGCGTGCACGGACGTACCCGCGCCGCAGCCGGTCGAGTCGCCGGCGGCGTCCGTGCTGCCGCGCCGCGCGTTCGATCTCGCCGGCGCGGACCAGGCGCGTCCCTGCCGCGCCGCCCCCTACCGGCTGTTCGACTTCTGGCTCGGCAACCTGATGGTGGTGGACGCCGCCACCGGCGCCGACCTGGGCCACACCAACGTCGTGACGCGCGATCTCGGCGGCTGCGCCATCCAGGAGCACTGGACCACGGCGGAGGGCTTCCGCGGCCGAAGCCTCAACGCCTACGACGCCGCCGACGGGCGATGGCATCAGCACTGGGTGGACGACGGCTTCAACGACTTCACCCTCGAGGGCGACTCGCCGGCCCCCGGGACGATGGTGCTGAGCGGGGGCGAGATGCGCACGCCGGCCGGCGTCGTGACGCAGCGCGTCACGTGGACGCGCATGTCGAGCCAGCGCACGCGACAGCTCGGCGAGGGCAGCGTCGACGGCGGGACGACGTGGACGACGCAGTTCGACGTCCTGTACGACCGCCGCCCGCAGGTGACGCCGGCGCCGGCGGTCGAGAATCCATTCGGCTGCGCGAACTTCCCCCGCCCGCACCAGTTCGACTTCCTGCTCGGGACGTGGGAGGTGCGCCTCACGTCGGCGGCCGGCGCCGGCGAGCCGCTCGCCGTCACGAGCGTCACGACCGACCTCACGCACTGCCTGCTCGAAGAGCAGCTGACCGGCGCCGGCGGCTACGAGGGGCGCAGCTTCGCCGCCGTGAATCGCCTCCCCCTTCGGTGGGAGCGGACGTACGTGGACAACGAGGGGCATCGGGTCTTCCTGGCCGGCGGCAGGCAGCCGGACGGCAGCATGGTGCTGGCAGGCACGAAGCGGCTGGCGGGCGGCGCGACCGTCGACCTGCGCGTCACCTGGCAGCCGGTCACGCCTGACGAGGTGCTGCAGCGCTGGGAGATCTCGATGGACGGCGGAGGGACGTGGGCGCCGGAGCTGGAGCTCACCATGCGGAGGCGCTGACCGTGCGCCGGCGATCTCTCACGGCCGAGTGGATGCTTCTCGCGCTCCCGCCACTGCTGCTGGCGTCGTCAGGCATCGTCGGCGCCGGAGCGCAGGCCACTCCCCCGGCGGCGCGGCCGGCGGCGCCGACCACCGGCTACCGCGCCGAGTTCCTGCACGAGCTCGCGCAGACCGAGGATCACTACCTCCGACTGGCGGAGGCGATCCCGGCGGACAAGTACGGCTGGCGCCCCGCGCCGGGCGTCCGCTCGGTGAGCGAGGTCTTCATGCACGTCGCCGCGGCCAACTTCGGTCTTCCGCGCCTCATCGGCACGCCGCCGCCGGCCGGATTCGACGTCCAGGGGTTCGAGCGATCCACCGCCGACAAGGCGCAGGTCGCCGCCGCGCTCCGGCGATCGTTCGCGCACCTGCGAGGCGCGGCACTGAGCCTGTCCGACGGCGACGCGGACAGGACGTTCCCCTGGTTCGACGGCCAGAACAGCTACCGCGGCCTGCTCCTCTTCATCACGCGCCACTCCGCCGAACATCTCGGCCAGTCCATCGCCTACGCGCGCGTGAACGGGGTGGTGCCGCCGTGGAGTGAGTGAGCGGATGCGGAATGCGCAGGGGTGGTAAATGGTAAGTGGGGGCGCAGATGTACGGGGCGTGCGTCATTCCGACCGAGCCGCGCAGCGGCGACCGAGGAACCCCCGTCCCGGCGGAGGAGCACCGGCAGTTCAACGGCGGTACTGCCGAAGCTCCTCCGCCGGGACGGGGGTTCCTCCCCTCCGCGCCTGCGGCGCGCTACGGGTCGGAATGACGTAGCGCCGAGCACATCCCCGCGCATCCCGCATCCCGCATCCCGCATCCCTCACTCGCTCCTCAGCGCCACCATCGCGTCCACCCTCGCCGCCCGTCTCGCCGGGACGTAGCTCGCCGCCAGCGTCACGGCGGTGAACAGGAGACCGGCCGCCAGGAACGTCGGCGGGTCGGCGGGGGCGACGCCGAAGAGGAAGCTGCCTAACACGCGCGTCGCGGCGAGCGCGGCCAGCGTGCCGACGCCGATGCCGGCCGCCGAGAGGACCATTCCTTCGCGCAGCACCAGCCGCGTCACGTCGCCGCGGGTCGCGCCGAGCGCCACGCGCACGCCGAACTCGCGCGTCCGCCGCGCCGCCGCGAAGGCCGTCACCCCGTACACGCCCAGAATCGCCAGCAGCAGCCCGACCGCGCCGAAGCTCCCCGAGACCCAGAGCGCCAGGCGCTGCGGCATGAGCCCCGCCGCCACGTACGCGCTGAGCATCTGCGCGTCCACCACCGGCAGCTCCGGGGCGAGCTCGCGCACCAGCCGGCGCAGCTCGGCCGCGTGGCGCAGCTCCTCCCCGCCGCCGGCCGAGCGCACGAGGAGCTGCGCCCGCGTCAGGTAGCGCTGCGCGTAGGGCGCGATCGCGAACGGGCGCGGCCCCTCGCCGAGCGAGCGGTACTTTCCGTCGCGCGCGATGCCGACGACGGTCATCGGGCGGTCCTCGACGACGATCTGCTTCCCGAGCGCCTCCTCGCCCCCCCACCATGCGCGCGCCGCGGCCTCGTTCACGATCACTACCCCGGGCGCGCCGGCCCCGTCGGCGTCGGTGAAGTCGCGCCCCTTCACCAGCGGCATGCGCATCAGCTTGAAGTAGCCGGGCGTGACGATGTTCCAGTCCGCGTAGAACGAGCCGGCGCTGCCGTCCGGGTTGCGCGGTGCCTCCCGCCCCTGCACGGCGATGGGGCCGAAGCCGAGCCCGCCGCCGCCCAGCGGCAGCATCGCCGCCATCGCCGCCGACTCCACGCCCGGGAGCGCCGCCGCGCGCGTCTGGAGCTCGCGCACGAGCGCCTTCGCCTGCGGCTCGGTGAGCGAGCCGAGGCCGAGGTCGAGCGCCGCGACCTCGACGCCCTTCGGGTCGAAGCCCGCGTCGATCGAGTTGGCCTTCGCCAGGGCGCGCAGGAAGAGCCCGGCCACGATGAGCAGCAGCATCGAGAGCGCCACCTGCGTCACCACCAGCCCGCCGCGCAGCCGAAGCTTGCGCAGCCGCGCGCCGACGGCCGACGCCTCCCCCTTGAGCGCGCTCACCACGTCCGGCTTCGACGCCGGGAGCGCCGGCACGAGCGCCGAGAGGAGGCCGGTCGCGAGCGAGAGCACGATGGTGAACGCGAGCACGCGCCCGTCGGCGTGGAAGTCGAGGTCGACCGGGATGGGGACCGGCGGGCGGAAGCGCTCCATCGCCGCCACCATCCAGCGGGAGAGCACCACCCCGGCCACGGCGGCGACGGAGTAGAGCACCAGCCCCTCGGTCACGAGCTGCCTGACGAGCCGCCCGCGCGCCGCGCCGAGGGCCACCCGCACCGCGATCTCGCGGCGGCGCGTGGCGGCGCGCGCCAGCATCATCCCGGTGACGTTGACGCAGGCGATCATGAGCACGAGCGCGACGACCGCCATCAGCACGCCGACGAAGGCGGCGATCGGCCGCCGCGCCTCGACCGGGATCGGCCCGGTGGGCTCGACGGCGATGCCGAAGCCGTGGTTGTCCTGCGGGTACTCCCGCGCGAGCTGCGCCCCGACCGCCGCCAGCTTCGCGCGCGCCTGCTCGATCGTCACGCCGGGCTCGAGCCGGCCCACGGCCTGGAGCCAGACCGCGTAGCGCGCATTCAGCATCCCGATCTCGGTGGCGGCGACCCCCATCGGCACGTACACGTCGCCGCCGACGACGCTGGTCCCGGTGAACCCGCGCTCGGCGACGCCGACCACGGTGACCGGGTGGCCGTTGAGCGAGATCGTGCTGCCGACCACCGACGGGTCGGCGCCGAAGCGGCGCGCCCAGAAGTCGTGGCTCAGCATCACCACCTGGCTCGCCCCGGGGACGCGGTCCTCGTCAGGCAGGAAGAGGCGGCCGGCCGCCGCGCGCGTGCCGAGCACCGAGAAGTAGTTCGCCGAGACGGTCATGCCGAACACCCGCTCGGCCTCCCCCGCGCCCACGCGCATGCCGTACGGGCGCGGCTCCAGCGAGTGCGCGGCGAGCCCCGACAGGGCGCCGTTCCGGTCGCGCAGGTCGCGGTAGTTCGGGTACGACATGTTGTCGAACCCCCGCCCGCGCTCGTCCGCCCTCCCCACGTCCACCACCCGCGCCGGGTCGACGATCCCGGGGCGCGGGCGCAGCAGGAGCCCGCTGGCGACCGAGAAGATCGCGGTGTTCGCGCCGATCCCGATCGCGAGGGAGATCACCGCCGTCGCCGCGAAGAGGGGCCCCCGCGCGAGCGCCCGCACTCCATACCGGAGGTCCTGCCGCCAGCCCTGAAGCATGGTTCTCGCCCCCTGGAGAGGTGTTCCGGGGCGTACGACCAGGCGCGGGAGAGGGTTTCGGATGGTGCATCCCGCATCCCGCATCCCTCCGCCTTACCGCCGCCAGCGCATCACCCCCACCACGTCCGAGAAATCGTCCGTCCACACCCGCACGCCCGCACTCGGCGGCAGCGGCTTCCAGTTGGGGAGACTCGCCAGATCGGCGAGGTCGGCGGCGTCGCGGGAGAGGACGACCCAGGCCGACGTCGTCTTGAACATCGCCGACTGCGCCGTGGTGAGCTCGTGCTCCTCGCCCGAGACCCCGGCGACGCGGGCGTCGCGCGCCAGCTCGGTCACCACCGGCTCGAGGTCGAGGTGGCGGTTGCTGATGTGGAACGCCACCGCGCCGCCGGGGGCGAGCTTCGCCAGGTACAGGGCGAGCGCCTCGCGCGTGATCAGATGGACCGGGATCGCGTCCGAGGTGAAGGCGTCGAGGAGGATCAGGTCGTACGTGCCGTCCGGCGCGTCGGCCAGGCGCAGGCGGGCGTCGCCGAGCGCGATCCGCACGTCGGGCTGACAGTCCTGCACGTAGGTGAAGAGCTTCGGGTCGCGCGCGATGCGGACCATCGTCGGGTCGATCTCGTAGAACGTCCACCGCTCGCCCGCGCGCCCGTAGCAGGCGAGCGTCCCCGAGCCGAGCCCCACCGCCGCCACCTGCCGCACGTCCTTGAACGGGATCAGCGCGCCCAGCAGCTGACCGAGCGGGCCCTCGCGGTGGTAGTAGGTGAGCGGCTCGCGGCGGTTCTCCGGGCGCGTGTCCTGCGCGCCGTGCAGCGTGGTGCCGTTGATCAGCGTGTGGAACGTCCCCTGCTTCCGCACGCGGTAGACACCGAAGAAGCTGCGGTCCTGGAACAGCACGTCCTCCTGCTTGTACGTCCGGATCGACGCGCCCACGCCCAGAATGGCGGCGACGCCGAGCGCGAAGCGCAGCGGGCGGGCGCTGAAGAAGAAGACCGCGAACGCGGCGACGCCGACGACGATGTACGTCCCGTTGTCGCCCAGCACCTTCGGCACCTTCGACCACCAGAGCCCCACCGTCACGACCGCCGCCACCCCGAGCGGGATCAGGAAGTCGAGCAGCCGCGCGCGCCGCTCCTGCTCCTCGGTCGGCCGCTCCTCCTCGATGTCGACCGGCAGCACCCAGCGCAGCCGCGGGCGCGGCGGCGGCGGCGGGGGAGCCGGCCGCAGCAGGCACGCCAGCACCAGCGCCAGCGGGTACTCCTGCACCGAGTCGAAGAGCGCCGGCGCGACGAGCACGTTGAACGCCCCGCCGAGCGCGCCGCCGACCGCCACCCAGAGGTAGAACTCGGTCAGGTGCGCCACATCCGGGCGGCTGTCCGAGAGCGCCATGTGGCAGACGAGCGCGCTGGCGAAGAACGCCAGCAGGTGCAGCGCGGCGAGCACGGTGAGCGGCTTGTACAGCCCGAACAGCATCGTGATCGCCAGCGGCGGGATGAACATCGCCTGGACCCAGAGCGCCGCCACGCGCGCGAAGCGCGGCAGCCGCGCGAACGCCAGCACGTACGTGAGCAGGTAGAGCGCGAGCGGCACCACCCACAGCAGCGGCACCGCGGCGACGTCGGTGCTGAGGAAGCTCGTGACGCCGAGCAGGAGGCTCGACGGCACCGCGGCCAGCAGCATCCAGCGCAGCCGCTCCGCCAGCGCCGGGCGCGCGGCGGCCGGGACCCCGGCGGCCGGCGGCGGCGCGTCGACCGGCACGCCCGCCCCGGCCGGGGCCGCCGCCGCCGCCGCCGCCATGCCCCGCTGCCTGACGAGGGCGAGGGCGCAGACGGCGGTGAGCAGCGCGAGCAGGCGGTACGCCACGCCCCACGTCTCGCTCTGCTCGCCCAGCCGCAGCCGCGGCTCGATCAGGAACGGGTAGGCGAGCAGCGCCGTCATGCTCCCGACGTTGCTCGCCGCGTAGAGGAAGTACGGGTTGTCCGCCGCCGGGTGGCCGGTGTGGGCGAACCATCGCTGGAGGATCGGCGCCCCGGCGGCGAGCACGAGGAACGGCGCCCCGAGCGACACCGTGAGCAGCCCCACCAGCCACGGCACCGGCGTCCCGCCGCCGGCCGGCGGCGTCCACCCGCGAGCCACCACCACCGGCAGCGCGACGAACGAGAGCACGAACAGCGCGAGGTGCACCAGCGCCTGACGCGTCGGCGCCATCCACCGCGACCCCAGGTGCGCGTACCCGTAGCCCACCAGCAGCGCCGCCTGGAAGAACAGCAGGCAGCTGTTCCACACCGCCGGCGTCCCGCCGAGCAGCGGGAGCACCATCTTCGTGAACATCGGCTCGACGGCGAACAGCAGCGCCGAGGTCGAGAACAGCGCGAGAGCGTAGACGGCGAGGACGAGGCCGTTGCGAGCGCGAACGCGCCGCGGGACGGGGGGTGGGGGGTGGGGGATGAACGGCTCAGCCTCGGGAGAGAGCGTCGTCTCGGCGATGCTGCTCATTTCATCCCCCGTCCCCCCTCCCCCGTCCCGGCCAGTTCGGCGTCCTGCTGCCGCCGCGCCGGGAGCGAGAACGCGAACACCGCGCCTCCCTCGTCCGGGAACTCGGCCCACGCCCGCCCGCCCATCGACTCCACCGTGTCGCGCACGATGCTCAGGCCGAGCCCCGTCCCCTCGACGCCGGTGACGGTCTCGCGGTGCGCGCGGAAGAACTGCTGGAAGAGCTGCTCCCGCGATTCCGGCGGGACGCCGAGGCCGTTGTCCCGCACCTGCACGATCAGCTGGCCGCGGTCCAGCGCCGCCTGGTCCGCCGCCACCTCCACCCAGCGCGCGTCCTTGGCCGGGTCCGAATACTTGATGGCGTTCGAGATGTAGTTCGTCAGGCAGAGCTCCACCGCCGCCGCGTTCACCTCGACATCGGGGAGGTCCTCCGCCACCCGCACCTCGACGCCGCGCGCCTCCGCCATCGTCCGGAGCTGCCGCGCCGCTTCGGCGGCCGCCTGCGGGAGGAGCACGTTCCGCTGCTGCCGCGCGTCCGACTCCACGCGCGACAGCACCTCCAGGTCGCGCAGCACCCGCTCCAGCGCGTCGGCGTTGTCCGACACCATGCGGCGGAAGCGCTCGTGCTGCTCGCCGTCGAGCCACCCCTCGCCCAGCAGCGCGCTGGCGCCGCGGATGGCCCCCATGCGGTTCTTCAGCTCGTGCGACACCATCCGGTTGAAGCGCCGCAGCCGCTCCTCGCGCTCGCGCACGCGCTCCTCGGAGAGCTGGAGGAAGTGCGTGGTCGTCGCCTGGCGGATGAGCTCCACCGCGTGCGACACGCGCTGCCAGCAGACGAGCGGGTCGCGCGCCGTGTAGGGGACGGTGACCTCCTCGGCCGATTCCGAGAAGAAGTTGAGCAGGATCCCGCTCAGCAGCTCGAACTCCTTCAGGATCTCGTACGCCGAGAACCCCTGCCCGTGCCGCAGCGCCCCGAGCTCGATCGCCTTGGCGATCACCGGCGCCTCGGCGTCCAGGTCCGCGTCCGGGCTCTCCAGGTAGTGCGCGATCCCGTCGATCAGCAGCGGGACGTGGTTGAGGAGCTCGTTCGAGGGAAAAACGCGGTTGGGCGTCAGCGACACGCGCGCCGAGATCCGCTCGAGCCAGCGCCGAACGAGGTCGTCGCGGGCCCCGCGCAGGCGCTCCGCGAGCGCCTCGGCGAGCTGGCAGTTGAGGGCGGCTTCCATGGGGCGGGAGATGAGACGCCGCCGGTCTGCGAGGGAGAGACCGGCGGCTCGTGTGTTTACGCTACTCCGCGGGCGGGGAGGCAGCAACCCGCGCTGGGTGAGGAACGGCGAGTGGCCAGACGCCAGTAGTCGAGTTGCCGGTTGCCAGTCGAAGTTGCCAGTTGTGAGTAGCACCAGGCCTCCGGGATGGCCGAACGCTACCGAGAACTGAGAACTTCGACTGACAACTGGCAACTCGACTACTGGCATCTGACCACTCGCCGTTCCTCGCCCCACCCGGAGCCCTCCTTGCCCCACGCCGCGTCCGACCCCGACTACGAACCCCGCATCCGCGCCAGCTTCGCCCGGCAGACCTTCATGGCCACCCTCGGCGCCCGCATGGAATCGGTGGCGCCCGGCGAGGTGGTGCTCACGCTACCCTACCGCGCCGACCTCGCGCAGCAGCACGGCTTCCTCCACGGCGGCGCCGTCGCCACCGCGGTCGACTGCGCCTGCGGCTACGCGACCATGAGCCTCACGCCGGCCGGCACCGCGGTGCTGACGGTCGAGCTCAAGCTCAACCTGCTCGCGCCGGCGGCGGGAGAGCGCTTTCGCGCGGTGGGCCGCGTGGTCCGCGCCGGACGCACGCTCACCGTCTGCACGGGCGAGCTGTGGGCCGAGCGGGCGGGGGCGGAGCCGTCGCTCGTCGCCATCATGCAGACGACGATGATGACGATGCGGGACCGCGCCGGGCTCGCCGACTGAGCGAGGCGGCGGCGGGACGCTCGGCCTGACGCCCCTGGCCGCGACCTGCGCGATCGAAGCGACCGTTCAGCGCCTCACGTGGACGACTCCGGCGTCGAGACCGCCAGCACCCGGCGCGGCGCCGCCGCCGCGCGCCGCCGCTCCCCCGGCCACCAGTTCCACCGCCCGGCGAGCGCGAGCAGCGCCGGCCCCACCGCCGCGCGCACGACCGTGACGTCGAGCAGCACCGCCACTGCCAGCGCGAAGCCCAGGATCTTCATGAGCACGAAGCCGCCGAGCGTGAACGCCGCGAACACCGCCACCATGATCAGCGCCGCGCTCGTGATCACCCCGC
Organism: Gemmatimonadaceae bacterium; assembly: GCA_035265005.1. Lineage (GTDB taxonomy): Bacteria > Gemmatimonadota > Gemmatimonadetes > Gemmatimonadales > Gemmatimonadaceae > DATFPD01. The sequence continues at coordinate 25,069 of DATFPD010000136.1, forward strand.
CCGTGCGCGCCATCCCCTCGGCCAGCGCGTCCGCCTCCGTGGCGCCCGGGGCCCGCCGCGCCTCGGCGACGCGGGCGACGAGGAAGACCTCGTAGTCCATGCTCAGCCCGAAGACGATGCAGAACACCAGCAGCGGCACCGCCGGGAACACCCCGTCCAGCGGCGCGTCGAGCCCCAGCAGCCGCGCGCCGTGGCCGTCCTGGAAGACGAGCACCACCGCGCCGAACGCGGCCGCCACGCTGAGCAGGTTGAGCGCGATTGCCTTGAGCGGCACCAGCAGCGACCGGAACCCCAGGCACAGCGCGACGAACGTCCCGGCGAGAATGAGCGCGACGACGAGCGGCGTCCGCCGCGCGACGGCGTCCTCGTAGTCGGCGTTGAACGCCGGCAGCCCGCCGACTCGCAGCGCCGAGCCGCGGAGCCCGGTGAGCCGCGCCGCGTCCGACGCGCGCAGCTCGCGCACCAGCGCCGACAGCTCGCCGGGCGCCGCCGCCTCGCGCGGCATGACCTCCAGCAGCGCGGCGCGGCCGTCGCGGCTCACGAACGTCCGCAGCGCCTCGGCCGGGACGAGCGAGAGCAGCGTCGGGCTGGGCGCGTCCAGCCGGGCGGCCGCGGGGAGCGAGCGGACGCGGGCCACCCGCGGGTCGGCGCCTAACGCCTCGCCCAGCCGCAGGGTGGCCGCCCAGCCGGCGTCGTCGAGCGCGCGGACGCC
>DATFPD010000137.1:0-6663 GCA_035265005.1 Gemmatimonadaceae bacterium
CGGGGCCCTTCGCGAATCGCGAATCGCGAATCGCTGCTCTCGTATCTCGTATCTCCTATCTTCTCAACAGTCCGTACTCCGCCGCCGCTCTGATGGCCGGCAGCCGCTCCACGCTGGCGCCGAAGCCCCAGAGCTGGACGAAGCCGGAGCCCGGGCGGTCGGGGCGGAAGAGCTGGACCCAGGCCGAGGCCTTGTGGAGCTGCTCGTCGACCGCCAGCGTCTGCGAGACGGCGCTCGTGTCGAGCGGGAAGCGGCCGCGGACCCAGCCGCCGAGTCCCCAGCGGCGCCCGGCCTCGGTGGTGCGCGCGGGGTTCTCGTCCCAGTCGCGCGTGGCCGAGGAGACGCCGATCAGCTTCTCCCCGCGCGTGAGGTCCGTCGCGGCCAGCTTGCCGGTCGAGTCGAAGACCTCCCACGCGACCGGGCCGCCGAGCCAGACGACCTTGCCGCCGGCGTTCAGGTAGCGGCGGAAGAGCACCGTGTCCGCGGCGACCGGCGCCACCGACCGGGGCAGCGCGTCGATCGCGAACACGACCGCGCTGGGCACGCCGTCGGCGATGCGGTCGCCCATGAAGCGCGCGAGCGACGCCGAGCCGAGGGGCTCGTAGCCCAGCTCGCGGAAGTAGGCGAAGGCGAGCGGCCCGCCCGCCGCCGACAGCTCGTTGGTGAGCGTGGAGTCGTAGAAGACGGCGAGGCGCGGGACCACCGGGCTCGCCTCGTGGACCGCGTACACGCTCCCGCCTTCGGTCCCCACGTACAGCTCGCCGTCGGCCGCGACCGGCGACGACAGGATCGCCTCGTCCAGGCGGAGCCGCCAGCGCTCCGTGCCGGTCGCCGCGTCGAGCGCGAGCAGGTCGCCGACCGCCGCACTCGTGCGCATCGTGCCGACGACCAGCGCGTCGCCGACGAGCAGCGGCGACGAGATCACGTTCGCCCCGGTCTCCAGCCGCCAGACGTCCTTCCCGGTCTGCGCCTCCACGGCGTGGATGAAGTGGCCGTCGGAGCTGCCGACGTAGACCTTCCCCTCGCGCACCGCCGGCGAGCCGACGACCCACGAGCCGCGGTGCGTGGCCCGCCACCGCCGCTCGCCGGTGGCGGCGTCGACGCCGTACAGGCTGCCGTCGCGCGAGCCGACGAACGCCATCCCCTCGGCGATCGCCGCCGAGCTCTGGACCGACCGGCGGTCGAAGCCCCACTTCACCGAGTCCAGCGTGTCGCCGTTCGTGCGAAACACCCACCGCTCGGCGCCCGTCGCGAGATCCACGGCATAGACGCGCCCGTCGAACGAGCCGACGACGACGGCGCCGTTCGCGATCGCCGGCGTGGCGCGCACGCGGCCGCGGGTCTGGACGCGCCACTTCTGCTTGCCGCTGCGCAGGTCGAGCGCGTATATCCCGCCGTCCCCGGCGCCGATCACCACCGTCTCCCCGGACACCGCCGGCGACGACGCGTACATGTCCCACCCGCCCGGGGTCGGAATGTTGAGCGGCAGCAGCGCCCCCGTGCGGATCGACCAGCGCAGGCGGCCGGTGCCCTCGTCCACCGCGAAGATGCGCCCGGGGAGCGTGGCGGCGATCACCATCCCACCCGCCACCGCGGGCGACGCGTCCACGCTCCCGCCGGCGTCGAACTTCCACGCGACCTTCCCCGACGCGCGGTCGATCGCGTACAGGCCGCCGTCGCCGCTGCCGATGTACAGGCGCGTGGCCGTGACGGCGGGTGTCGAGCGTACTGCGCTCCCGGTCTGCACCCGCCAGCGCACGCCCCCCTGGCCGGCGAAGAGCTTCGCGCGCGAGACGCCGGTGTGCGCGAGGTCGCCGCGGAACATGGTCGAATAGACGCCGCCGTCGCTCCGCGCGGCGGCGACGTCACGCGTCGCGCCCTGCGCCGGCAGGCGGAAGAGTGGTGTCAGCGCGGCGAGGGAGGCGACGACGAGAGCACGACGGGTTGGAAGCATGGGCATCCTGTGATCGAGGGCGGTGACCCAACGAGGATGCCGGCACGCTGCGCCTCGGCGGCGCACTCCTCAACGAAAGTGCGGTGAGGCGTCCGCGGGGTGCGGTGAGAGGGCAGGGACTGAGGGACTGAGGGAGTAGCTGGCCTGGTGTGCAGTGGGTGGGCCCTTGATGAATCAAGGGCCCACCACAGCTCCAGCATCCAAGCGCCTATTGCTTCCTCAGTCCCCCTCAGTCCCTGCCCTTCACAGCTCGCACCCCAGCGCCGCCGCGAGCCTGTCGCGGTAGCTGCGGCTCAGGCGGAGCCTCGTGTCGTCGTGCAGCACGACCACGTAGTCGCCGTGGAACCAGGGCTGGAGCTCGCGGATCCGGCTCAGGCGCACGATTGTCGAGCGGTGGATGCGGGCGAAGCGCGCGGGGTCGAGGCGCGGCTCGATGCGCTGGAGCGTCTCACGCGCGCGCACGGCGGTGCCGCCGGCGTGCACCACGACGTGGTCGTCGTCCGCCGAGATCCAGTCGATCGTCCCCTGCTCGATGAGGTGCAGCCGGCCGTCCGTCCGCAGGGCGAGCGGGGCGTCCGGGCGCACCGGGGCGGGCGACGGCGGCGCGGGCGCGCGGCGCGCCGCGTCCAGCCGCTCGCGCGCACGCGCCACCGCCTCGCGGACGCGGTCGCGGCGGAGCGGCTTCGTCACGTAGTCGAGCGCGCGCACCTCGAACGCGCGCAGCGCCTGGTCGGCGTGCGCCGTGACGAAGACGACCGCCGGGAGCGGGCGGTCCGCGGGGCGCTCGCGCCTGACGCGCTCGATGACGCCGAACCCGTCGAGGTCGGGGAGGGCGATGTCGAGGAACACCACGTCGGGGGCGAGCGCGGCGATCGTGCGCACGGCGTCCTCGCCCGTCGCGCTCTCGCCGACCACCGCGACGCCGGGCTCGCCCTGGAGGATGGCCCGCAGCCCGGCGCGCGCGAGCGGCTCGTCGTCCACCACAAGAATCTCGAGTATCGCGCTCACGCCGCCACCTCCAGGTCGCCGGTCTTCGCGATGCGGAACGGCAGCTCGATTGCCACCCGCGTCCACTCCCCGACCCGCGCCATCTCCATGCGCTGCTCGGCGCCGTACAGGTGCTCGAGCCTGAGCCGGGTGTTCTCGAGTCCGATGCCGCCGGACGCGGAAGCGTTGCCGTCGCCCGCCCCGCCGTTCGCGCCATCCATCCCATTCGTCCCCGGGCCGTCGTCGCACACCTCGACCCGCAGCCGGGCGCCGGCGCGCGCCGCGCGCACGACGACGCGCCCCGCGTCCGCCCGCCGCTCGACGCCGTGCCGCACGGCGTTCTCCACCAGCGGCTGGAGCAGCATCGGCGGGACCGCCGCCCCCGCGGCGTCGGGCGCGACCTCCCACGTCAGGCGCAGCCGGTCGCCGAGCCGCACCTGCTCGATCGCCAGGTACGCGCGCGCGAGCTCTACCTCCTCGCGCAGCGCCACCTCGGCGCGCCGGTCGGTGGCGAGCACGGCGCGCAGCAGCTCCCCGAGCTGCCCGACAGTCTCGAACGCCTCGGCGCTGCGCCCGGTGAGAATCAGCGACCCGACCGCGTTGAGCGCGTTGAAGAGAAAGTGCGGCTGGAGCTGCAGCCGGATCGCGCGCAGCCGTGCCTCGGCCAGGTCCGCGCGCAGCCGCTCGGCGCCCAGCTCCCCCGCGCGCCTGGCCTCCACGGCCTCGAGGTAGTGGCCCACGCCGAGGATGAACGCATAGACGACGAGCGCGAGGTGGAACAGCCCCACGAACTCGACCATCCCCCGCCGCAGCGCCGCGCCGAACGTCGCGTGCGTCCCCCAGACGACGTGCACGATGACCGGGCCCGCCAGGTTCAGGAAGAGGATGAACCCGGTCGCCAGCGCGCCGTGCGCGGCCAGTCGCGGCAGCCATCGCCGCCGCGTGAGCGGCAGCCGACGCGCCGACCAGAGAATGCCCGGCGTGGCCGCGGCCCACAGCAGCAGCGTCACGATCTGCTCCGCCACCGCGCCCCCACCCACGATCCGCTGCGCCCCCACCAGCCTGACGAGCAGCGACGACTGCGCGACGACGAACACGATCGCCGCTCCCCAGACGAGCAGCATGCCGACGGCGGCGCGTGACGGACGCATGAGGCGAATCTGGGACCGGGGCGGGAGAGGAGCAATACAAAACGGCGGGAATGCCCTGAGCGCAGCGAAGGGGTCCCCTTAACCAAGCCTCTTCCACTCCCCCGACAGGGGCTCCTCTGACGCCCGGCGGCGGCCTTCGTCAGGCGGTCGCGGGGCGCGCCGCCCAGCGCTCCATCGGCTCGGTCGACCTAACGACGTTCATCCCCGCCGCCCCGAACCGCCGCAGCGCGGCCTCGGCCTGCGGGGTGAAGTCGAACAGGAAGCGCCCGGGCGCCGCCGGGTCGGCGACGGCCACCGAGGACATGCAGTCGGCGAGCAGCCACACTTTCCGGGCGAGCGACGGGTCGCGCGCCTGGATCTCGGCGAGCAGGTCCTCGACCGTGGCCTTCACGCAGTGGCTGGCCGCCTCGCCGGCGATCACCAGCGCATCGGCGGCGAGCAGGGTGTCCATCAGCGCCGCGTCGCGCTCGGCGAGCGGCGGGCCGCCGTCGTGCCGGGTGCGCACCTCCGGGGAGAGCGCCGAGTAGTTCTCGGTGAGCGGGTTGCTCCCCTTGGTCTCGATCAGCGAGCGGGCGCCGCGCACCCAGGCGTGGAAGAGCCGCGCCTCCTCGATCGCGCCGACGAGCGCGTGCCCCTCGCTCCCGATCAGGCAGTGCGGCGGCCAGAGGTAGAGCGTGTACTTCCCCGCGGCCTCGAGCTGCGCGCAGTAGTACTCCGCCTGCGCGCGCAGCCACGCCTCGTCGCCGCCGGCGAGCCACGCCGCCAGCTCCGGGTTCGGGCGCAGCCGGCCGGCGCGGACGTCGGCCGCCGTCACCTCGCGGTGCGCAGCCGGCGGCTCGCCGCGCTCGTCCACCCAGAAGGCCGGGAAGAAGATCTGGTGCGGGACGTGGGTGTCGGCGGTGCAGGTGATCTCGGTGATCGCGCCCAGGTTCGCGTAGATGAAGCGCGCGATCCGGTCGCTGTCCTCCACCGCCCCGCGCCCGCTCCGCCCGCCCACGTAGAGCGCGCCCTCGGGGAGCGAGAAGTCCTTCTGGCAGTCGATGAGCAGCAGATGCACCCGCCGCCTGTCATCCCCGGCCGACGCGATCCCGTGGGCCTTGCGCCACGCCGCGGCCTCGGCGAACAGCCGCGACTCGTCAGGCCGGTAGGACCAGCGGGCGGCGTTCGAGGGGTCGTAGAACGAGGGGAGGGGGAGAGCCACGGGGTGCCTGGGTTTCGGTCGTGGTCGGGGAAGGCGAGTTGCCAGTTGTTAGTTGAGGTCGTGAGTTGTCAGTAGCACCGAGCATCCGGGATGCGCAGGGGGCGAGGCATGCCTCGCCCCTACTGGCAACTGAGAACTTCAACCGAGAACCGGCAACTCGCCGTTCCTCGAGTGCTCAGATCTCGAAGTTGAACCCCTGCCTAACCAGTCTCCTGTACGCCGCGGAATCGAACCGGTACAGCCGCGCCGCGCGGTGGGCGACGCCGCGCTCGGTCTCGTCGAGCTCCTCGAGCAGCCCCATGCCGAGGATCTTCTTGCGGAAGTTGCGCTTGTCGAGCGGGTGGCCGAGGGCGGCCTCGTACAGGCGCTGGAGCGCCGAGAGGGTGAACTTCTTCGGGAGGAGCTCGAAGCCGATCGGCTGGTAGCGCACCTTGCCGCGCAGCCGCTCGAGGGCCGCGTCGAGGATGCGCGCGTGGTCGAAGGCGAGCGGCGGCGGGTCGGCGGCCGGGAACCACTCGGCGTCGGCGGCGTCGGAGGCCGCCTGGGCGGCGTGGTCGGCGAGCTTCACCAGCGCGTAGTGCGCGACGCTCACCGTGTGGCCGCGCGGGTCGCGCCCCGGGTCGCCGAAGGTGTAGAGCTGCTCGAGGAAGACGTCGGTGAGTCCGGTCTCCTCCTCCAGCTCGCGCCGCGCCGCGTCGTCGATCGCCTCGTGCTCGGCGACGAAGCCCCCCGGCAGCGCCCACCGCCCCTTGAACGGCGCCAGGTCGCGCCGGATGAGCAGCACCTTGAGGTCGCCCCCGTCGAACCCGAAGACGACGCAGTCGACGGTGAGCGCGGGGCGGGGGTAGTCGTAGCAGTGGGGCATGGGCGGGACGCGGGACGTGCCGCGTCAGGATCTGGCCGCGTGTGCTCGTCCCGCGTCTCCCGTCCCGCGTCCCGCGTCCCGCGCTCTCAGGATCAGCTCCGTCTTCATCTCGTGCAGCCCGCGCTCGAGGCCGACGCCGTAGAGCTGCGGGTGGAGGAAGCGGCGGACGCCGACCGGGAGGAGGGCCATCTGGTCGACCGTGCGCTGGCGGACCGCGGCGAGCGGCGGGCAGTCGTAGACCAGGCGGCCGGCGCGGAAGACCGGGACCAGCAGCTCCTCGTGGGGCAGCTCCGCCTGGTAGCTGGCGCGGCGGGTGATGTCGAACGGGTCGATCGCGGTGACGGTGGACCCGCCGTCCGGCGGCGGCGCGCTCTCGTCGTAGACCACGTCGCCGGCGAAGCGGCCGCCCGCCCCCGGGTCGCGGTAGCGGCGGACCTGGAGGATGCCGGGCGTGGAGACCTTGGCCGGCTGCTCGCTCACCTTGATGCGGTGCTCCCACGGCGCG
>DATFPD010000138.1:0-1954 GCA_035265005.1 Gemmatimonadaceae bacterium
CAGGCGGACCGAGATGGATGTGCGCCGCCACGATGTTGTCGATGTTGGTCGCCATCAGCTGGTACTCGATCGAGCTGCCGTCCTTCGCGAGCTGGAACTTCACGTTCCCCTGGGCCTGGGTCTCGCGTGGCGGGGTCTCCGCGTCGCCCGAGAGGTGCGTCTGGAAGTTTCGTCCGTCCGCGTTCGAGAAGAGGGGCACTACCCAGCTGTCGGGGGCGGTGGCGCGCGACGAGGGCTCGGCGCAGGCGAGGAGGTGGAGCAGGAGCAGCGCGGTGAACCGGTGCATACGACCTCCGTGGGGGTGGGGGCGGCGCAGCACGACCCTGCATCCGTATCCAGCGGATTGCTGGAGCGCACACCCTGCTCTCCTCGGGGCGTGCGGGCAATGTTCCTGAAGCGAAACGATACCGTTTCGCGCCGAAACGCCGCCCCCGTGACGCGAACGCGTCGAGGGGGGTGGAGGGCTCCCGGCCGGGAGCCCTCCACCCCCCTCGAGGTTCGATCCCTTTCGACGTACTTCGCTGGGCTTCGCTGCGCCGGCGGCCCGCTCCGCCGCCTGGGCACCCCCATGGTGCGACGCCGCCGATCCCGGCGCAACGCCGCTGGGGCGAAGCGCCTGGATCGTGCGTCGAAGTGCTCGCCGGTGGGGCTTACAACCCCGCCTTGAACAGCAGCTTGTTCGGGGTGCCGGTGACGTTGCCCTTCACCACCGACGCGGTCGCCTTCGTCTTGAGCCAGCTCTCGATCACGTACTGGGCCGAGTCGCCGAAGGTGCCCTTGTAGAGCGCCGCCACGCCCGCCACGTGCGGGGAGGCCATCGACGTGCCGCTCATGACCGCCGTCCCGCTCCCGATGAAGGTGGACGTGATGCTCGAGCCGGGGGCGTAGAGGTCGACGCAGCTGCCGTAGTTCGAGTACGACGCGCGGTAGTCGCTGGAAGTCGTGGCCGCCACCGTCGTGGCCGTGCTCGCGCTGGCGGGGGAGCGGTTGCAGGCGTAGGTGTTTTCGTTCCCCGCGGCGACGGACACGAACACGCCGGCGCTCACCAGGTTCATCACCGCCGTGTTGAGCGCGTAGGAGTACGGGCCGCTCACCGAGAGGTTCGCGACCGCCGGCTTGACGTGGTTCAGCGTCACGTACTCCACGCCGGCGATGATGTTCGACGTCGCGGTCGATCCCGAGCAGTCGAAGACGCGGACGCCGCGCAGCATGACCTCCTTCGCCACGCCGTAGCTGATGCTGCCGACGGTGCCGGCGACGTGCGTGCCGTGGCCGTTGCAGTCCTCGCCCGTCCCGCCGAGCCCGTCGTAGACGTTCATCGCGCGGCCGCCGAACTCCGGGTGGTCGGACTGGAGGCCGGTGTCGATGATATACGCGCGCACCGCGGACGCGGCGCCCGTGTAGGCGAACGAGCCGCTGAGCGGCAGGCTGCGCTGGTCGACGCGATCGAGGCCCCAGGTCGCCGAGGTCTGCGTGGTCGAGACGGTAATGATGCGGTCCGGCTCGACCGCGGCCACGCGCGGGTCGTGCGCCAGCGACGCGGCGGCGGCGGCGGACATCTCGGCGGTGAAGCCGCGGAGGGCGTGGGCGTAGGTCGCGCGGAGGCTGCCCCCCTGCGCGCCCAGGACGCGCCGGGCGTACGCGGGCACGTCGTCGACGTCGTCTCTGAGCGTGACGATGTAGCGGCCGGGGATGACGCTTCCGGCGGCCGAGCTGCCGGCGCCGGACGGCAGCTCGCTCGCGTCAGGCGCGGCGGCGGTCGGCGTGTTGTCGGCGCAGGCCGTGGAGAGGGCGGCGGCGGAGATGATGGCGGACGCGGCGAGGCGGCGGGCGATGCGCTGATTCATGGCTGCGCTCTGTGCGGGGCACTGCTGGGGAGACGCGCGACGGGTGGGTACGGCGGCGGTCGGCCGTCCGGCGCGCGGGAGGGTGCTGCGGGTCGTGCGGGGACGTG
>DATFPD010000139.1:0-3885 GCA_035265005.1 Gemmatimonadaceae bacterium
TGAGCACCAGGTGGAGGAAGCGCAGGCGCTGGCCGAGGAGCTGGAGCAGACGAACGAGGAGCTGCGCCGGGTCAACGACGCGCTCGAGCGCGCGGCCGCCGAGGCGCGCGCCGAGCGGGCGCGCATCACCGCGACGCTGGAGGGGCTCGACGACGCGGTCTCGGTGTTCGACCGCGAGTGGCGCTGGGTCTACCTCAACCCCAGCGCGCGCGCGATCGTGCGCACGCTCGGCCTCGACCCGGACGCCATCCTGGGCCGCGTGGTGTGGGACGAGCTGCCGTCGTTCCGCGGCACGCGCTTCGAGGAGCAGGCGCGGCGCGCGATGGCCGAGGGGCGGGTGGTGGAGTACGAGGAGAACTACGTCGCCGAGATGGGGCGCTGGTTCGAGACGCGCGTGGTACCCGGCGCCGAGCTCGTGACCACCTTCACGCGCGACGTCACGGCGCGGCATCGGGCGGCGGCCGCGCTGCGCTCGCGCGAGGCACGCTACCGCGCCCTCGTCGAAGCGTCCACGCTGATGGTGTGGAACACGACGCCGGACGGGCTGGTGGAGGACATGCCCTTCTGGCGCGACCTCACCGCGCAGACGCCGGAGGAGGTGCGCGGGAACGGCTGGACGAACGCCATCCACCCCGACGACCGCCCGCGCGTCTTCGAGACGTGGCGGCGGTCGTACGAGTCGCGCGCGCTCTACGAGAGCGAGTACCGCCTGCGCCTGCGCGACGGGAGCTACCGCTGGTTCCGCGCGCGGGGCGTGCCGGTGATCGGGCCCGACGGCGCGGTGCTGGAGTGGGTCGGCGTGTTCGACGACGTGGACGCCGACCGGAACGCGCAGGCGGTGCGGTCGCTGCTCGACCGGGCGAGCGAGGTGCTCGCCGGCTCGCTCGACGTGCGGTCGACGCTGCGCGCGGTGGCGCGCCTGGCGGTGGAGCCGGCGGCGCCGGGGCTGGGGCCGCTGGCCGACCTGGCGCGGATCGACCTGCCGGCCGGCGATCCGTCGGGCGGGCTGTACGAGTGTCTGGCGTTCGAGAGCACCGACGAGGCGATGACGCGCGCCTACCGCGCGCTGGAGAGCGGCGCGCCGGTGCCCGCGGACGCCGGCGCGGGCTTCCCCCGCGTGATCGCCACCGGCGAGCCGGACCTGGTGCAGGACTTCGAGCGCGACCTCGCGCCGCGCCTCGCCGCGGACCCGGACGTGGCGGCGCACCTGGCGATGCTGCGGCAGATCGGGATGTACTCCGGGATGTGCGTGCCGCTGCTCGCGCGCGGGCAGGTGCTGGGCGCGCTGACGCTGGTGCTGTACGGCCCGCGCCGCCGCCGGGGCTACGACGCCGCCGACCTCGCCGCCGTGCGCGAGCTGGCGCGCCGCGCCGGCACCGCGCTCGACAACGCGCTGCGGTTCGAGGAGGCCGAGCGCGCGCGGGGCGCCGCCGAGCTGGCCGAGCGGCGGGTGGCGTTCCTGGCCCGCGCCAGCACCGAGCTGGCGTCGTCGCTCAACCCGCGGTCGACGCTGGACACGGTCGCGCGACTCGCCGTCCCCGCCCTGGCCGACTGGTGCTTCGTCGAGATGTGGGAGGAGACTGACGGCGGCGGGCCCGCCGTGCTGGCGCCGGTCGTCGTCCTCCACTCCGAGCCGGCGAAGGTAGCGCTGGGATGGCACATCATGCGACGCTACCCGCTCAAGCCGGAGAATGAACACGGCTCGATGAAGGTGGCGCGGACCGGCGAGCCGGAGCTGGTCTTCGAGTTCCCCGAGGCGGCGTTCGCGCAGGTGGCGTACGACGCCGAGCACCTGCGGCTGATGCTCGGCGTCGGGATCCGCTCCACGGTGCAGGTCCCGCTGCGGGCGGGCGGGCGCGTGGTGGGGGTGCTCACCTTCGCCACGACCGACGAGAGCGGCCGCCGCTACGGGCCGGCCGACCTGGCGCTGGCCGGAGAGGTGGCGGCGCGGGCCAGCGTGGCGCTGGAGAACGCGCGGCTCTACGACGCCGAGCGCCGGACGCGCGCCGAGGCCGAGGAGGCGCGGCGCCGGGCCGAGGAGGCGGGGCGCGCGAAGAGCGACTTCCTGGCCACCATGAGCCACGAGATCCGGACGCCGATCAACGCCATCGTCGGCTACGAGGAGCTGCTCGGGATGGGGCTGGGGGGCGAGCTGAGCGAGCAGCAGCGCGACTACCTGCGCCGGCTCGGCGCCAGCGCCCGGCACCTGCTGGGGCTGGTGAACGACGTCCTGGACCTGGCGAAGATCGACGCCGGACAGATGACGTTAGGCGCGCAGGCGGCGCCGGCGCGGGACGCCGTGCAGGCGGCGCTGGCGGTGGTGTCCTCCGCGGCGGCGGCGCGCGGGGTGCGCCTGGTGGACGGGAGCGACTGCGAGCCGGCCGTCTGGTACGCGGGCGACGCCGACCGCGTGCGGCAGGTGCTGCTCAACCTGCTGTCGAACGCGATCAAGTTCACCGAGCCCGGTGGCGAGGTCCGCATCGACTGCGGCACCGCCGAGGAGGCGGTGCCGGCGGCGCGGGTCGTGGGGGGCGGGCCGTGGGCGTACGTCCGCGTCGCCGACACCGGGATCGGCATCCCGCCGGACAAGCAGGCGGCCGTCTTCGAGCCGTTCGTGCAGCTGGAGACGGGGAAGACGCGGACCCGCGGCGGGACCGGGCTGGGGCTGGCGATCAGCCGGCGCCTGGCGCGGCTGATGGGCGGCGACCTGACGCTGGAGAGCGCCCCCGGCGCCGGCTCGGCGTTCACGCTCTGGCTCCCGGCGATGGCCGGCAGCGCTGCCCCGTCGTCAGGCACCGCCGAGGCGCCTGACGAGCGGGCGGCGCGCGCGCGGCGCGACTCGGCGGCGCACCGCGTCAGCAGCCTGGCCGAGATCGGGGCGATGCTGCGCGAGCAGGTGGAGGAGGTGCTGGAGGCGTGGGAGGCCCGGCTGCGCGGCGACCCGTCGTACGCCGGCGCGCGCACGATGATGCCGGCGCAGCTCGAGAACCACACGCTGGCGTTCCTGGCCGACCTCACGCAGTCGCTGGTGATCGTGGAGCAGACGGGCGGGCTGGAGAGCGACCTGCTGGTCGACGGGAGCGAGATCCAGCGCGTGATCGCCGACCGGCACGGCCGCCAGCGCCGGCGGCTCGGCTGGAGCGAGGCGCAGCTCGCGCGCGAGTACGACCACCTGCGCGAGGAGCTCTCGGCGCGGGTCGAGCGGTCGAGCGCCGGCCCGGACGACGCGCGGCTGGCGGTGGGCGTCCTCGCCCGGCTGCTGGCCCACGCGCGCGACGCGGCGGTCCGTGCGTTCCGAGCGGCATCGTCGTAGCGGCGGGACGCGGGACGCGGGATGCGGGTCGGCGGGATGGGGGATGGGGGGTGGGGGGCGGGCATGGACGGTTGTGTGGTGCGATTCGGGCGCCCCGGCCGGGACGTGGGAGGGGCGTCGCGCGCGACGCCCCGCCGGCATCCCGATCGTGAACCGCCCCCCGCCAACCCAACCATCCCCGCGCATCCCGCATCCCGCATCCCGCGTCCCGCATCCCGCATCCCGCATCCCGCCGCCGTACCGGACCCGCAGGTAGTGGGTCACTTTGAAGTGGCGGCAACGGCGACGGCCTTGTGACAGGATGAACGGCGACAGGATAAACAGGATGGTGAACAGGATGACGGCTTCGGGAAGCCACGCCTCCCGGGGCCCGCATCCTGTTCACCCTCCTGTTCACCCTCCTGTGCATCCTGTCAAAGCTGTTGCCGTTGCCGTTGCCGTCGCCGTTGTCTCAAACTGACCCACTACCGACCCGCAAACCCGATTGACTTAGTCGGGATTGCCGGATAGACTAGCGCCGGTTGGTAGTTGAGAACCGTTCTCAAATGCCCCCGACCTGGCCACACCGGCCG
>DATFPD010000140.1:0-18004 GCA_035265005.1 Gemmatimonadaceae bacterium
CGGGCTTCCGCGCGGTCGATCTCCACCAGCCGGGCCTGGGTGCGCTTCGCCGCCTGACGAGCGGTGGCCAGGCTCCGCGTGCGCCGCTCCTCCAGCTCGCGCAGCCGCTCCTCCTCCTCGGCCTTCTCGGCGCGGTTGCGCTCCAGGCCGCTGCGCAGGGTCACCAGCAGGTTGCGCTGCTTGCTGATGCGGTCTCGGAGCCGCTGCACGTGCCCCACCAGCGTGCGGTCGTTCTGGGCGATGGCGTGCAGGTACTTGTACCGCGCCACCAGCTCCCCGAACGACTGCGCCGACAGCAGCACCTCGGCGGTGAACAGCGGCCCGCGCTTGTAGATCTCGGTCAGGCGGCGCTGGAGGACGGCGCGCTTCGTCGCCAGCTCGTCCTCCGCCCGCACCAGGTTCCCCGTCTGCGTGGCCAGCTCGTCGCCGAGGGAGATGAGCTGCACGTCGAGCGACTTCACCAGCCGCGCCGTGGCGGCCGCCTGCCGATCGAGGTTCGTCACCTCCTCCGACAGGTCGTGCACCGTCCCCTGCAGCTCCGCCATCCGCTTCCGCAGCGCCTCCCGCTCCCGCCTGACGCGCTCCAGCTCCTCCTGCTGCTGCTTGATGTTGGCGGGGGTGGATTGTTGGGCGCCCGTCGGGACGGTCGCCAGGACGAGCAGAAGCGCGCCCGTCAGCAGGGGAAGGGGGATGGGGGACGGGGGACGAACTGCGCGAGCCGCGGGATGTCCCGGGCCGCGGCAGTTCATCCCCCGTCCCCCATCCCCCTTCCCCTTGTTCACCCCGCCCCCTTCCGCCGGTCCATCGGCGTGTGCTGCAGATGGCGGCTCACCGAGAGCGCGCTGCCCAGGAGTCCCATCAGCGCGCCGCCGGCGATGCCGATCAGCGCCGCGCGGTTGTCGAAGAAGCGCGTCTCGATGAAGTAGACGCTGATCGCCGAGCTGGCCGCGCGGGTGAGCAGGAGCGCGAGCGCGCCGCCGATGACGCCCTTGGCGACGCCGTCGAGGAGGAAGGGGGAGCGGATGAAGGTGTCCGTGGCGCCCACGAGGCGCATGAGCTGGATCTCGCGCCCACGTGCCAGCACCGCCATTCGGATCGTGGCGCCAATGATGATCACGGCCACGGCCGCGAACGCCACGCCGAGCACGAGGCCGGCGGCGGTCATGATCTTCCGCAGGCGGTCGAGCTTCTCCACCCACTCCTCGCCGTAGCGGACGTCCTCCACGAACGGGTACGCCTGCACGCGCTCGGCGACGATCTTGACCGTCGTCGGGTCGCGGAAGCCGGGCTTGAGCTTCACGTCGATCGACGCCGGCAGCATCGTCCCCTCGAAGACGTCGCTGAACTCGCCCAGCTCGCGCTTCGCCCGCTCCAGCGCCTGCTCGGGCGTGACGAAGGCGACCGGGCGCTGCACCTCGGGGAAGGCCGCGATGTCCTCGAGCGCCGCCGCCGCCGTCTCGACCGGCGTCCCGTCGGCGATGAAGGCGCGGATCTCGACGCGCTCCTCCACCCGCTGGAGCGCGTCGCGAATGTTGAGCGCGACGAGCCCGAACAGCCCGAAGGCGAACAGGGAGAACGCGATCGTCGTGATGCTGAGCGTGCTGAGCAGCGGCGTGCGCCGGAAGGCCAGCAGCGCTTCCCGGATGGCGAGTCTCATCGGCGTGCCTCCCGCGCCTGCGCGTCGACCCGCGGGCCCTCCGCGGAGTCGTACACCAGCTGCCCCCGATTCAGCTCGATCGTGCGGTAGTCGGAGCGGCGGATCAGCTCCAGGTTGTGCGTCGCCATGAGCACGGCGGTGCCCGAGGCGTTGATGTCGCGCAGGAGCTGGAAGACGCCGCGCGACGCGCGGTCGTCCAGGTTCCCGGTCGGCTCGTCGGCGATGAGCACCACGGGGTCGTTCACCAGCGCGCGCGCGATCGCCACCCGCTGCTGCTCGCCGCCCGAGAGCTCGCGCGGGTACGCGGTCGCCTTCGACGCCAGCCCCACCTGCGTCAGCAGCCGGCTCACCTTCGGGGCGATGGTCGCGCGCGAGGCGCCGGTCACCTCCAGCGCGAAGGCGACGTTCGCCTCGGCGGTGCGGTCGTCGAGGAGGCGGAAGTCCTGGAACACGATGCCGAGCTTGCGGCGCACCATCGCGATCTCGCGGCGCTTGATCTCGCGGCTG
Source organism: Gemmatimonadaceae bacterium (assembly GCA_035265005.1). Lineage (GTDB taxonomy): Bacteria > Gemmatimonadota > Gemmatimonadetes > Gemmatimonadales > Gemmatimonadaceae > DATFPD01. Next base: position 2,165 of record DATFPD010000140.1, read on the forward strand.
TTCTGCCCCGTCACCCACACCTCGCCCTGCGACGGGAACTCCTCGAGGTACGCCAGCTTGAGGATCGTGCTCTTTCCGGAGCCGCTGGGCCCCGTGAGGAAGGCGAACTCTCCCTTGTGCAGGCGGAACGAGACGTTCGCGATCGCGACGCCAGTGCGCGCGTACTCCTTGGTGACGCGGGAGAAGCGGATCACGCGATTCGCTCGTCAGGCGCGGCCGGCGCCGGCCCGCCCTCGGCGTCGGCCGTGTACCAGCTGGTGCTCTCGGTGACGGTGTCCACGACGGCCTTCAGCATCCCGATCAGGATCGGCCCGAGCAGGATGCCGGCGAGCCCGAAGGTGTAGACGCCGGTGACGAGCCCCACGAACATCCAGTAGAAGTTCAGCACGCGCGACTTCGTCGCGGCGAGCTTCGGGCGGAGGTAGTTCGAGATGATGAGCGTGTTCAGCACGCCCCCCACCAGCACCATCACGAGCGCCGAGCCAGGCTCCTGGCGGAAGACCAGCAGCCAGAGCGCGACCGGCAGGTAGACGCTCCACGAGCCGACGATCGGGAAGAACCCGATGATGAACGAGAGGATCGCCAGCGGCCCCGCGAGCGGCACCTGCAGCACGACGTTCAGCGCGAAGATGATGACCGTCTTGATCGCCTGCGTGAGCAGCGTCGCGTAGATCGCCCCGTAGAGCACCCCGCGGACGTTCACCTCGAACGCGGCCGACAGCTCGGCGTAGCGCGGCGGGATCTTCGCCCGCACGTACGCCACCACCTTCTCCGAGTCGGTGAAGAGGTAGAACGCGGTGAACAGGAAGATCGCCGCCGCCACCGCGAAGCCGGAGAGCGCCTCGGCCAGTGCGTTGGGGAGCGACGCGCCGTAGTTCGCCGCCCGCAGCACCCACGAGCGGATCGACGCCGAGGCCTCGGGCCCCTCGAACACCGTGAAGCGGTCCACCGCCTGGTCGATCCGCGTCGAGATCTCGCCGGTGTGGGTCGTCACGTACTCGATGACCTTCGTCAGCTCCAGGTAGCTGTACACCAGCGCGCCGACGATCGGCACGATCACGATGATCAGCGTCAGCAGCGCCGCCACGTTGCGGCGCTTCACGCGGCGCAGCATCCACTCGTAGAGCGGGCGCAGGTAGGCCGCGATGACGATGCCGAGGATGGCGGCGATGATGACCGTCCGGACCATCCACAGGAAGAGCACCAGCACCGCCGCGCCGAGCAGCGACGTGACGACGATGCGGCGCAGCTCCGGGAGCGAGAGGTCGGCCACGCGCGACACGGACCGCCGGTCCAGCCGCCGCCGGTCGGACGCGCCGACGGGCGCGGCGGGCGGCGGGGTCGGCGGCGGCGGCGGCGGCGGATGCTGCTCCAGGGCGCGGGGAGCGGCGGCGGCGCCGACGGCAGGCGCGTGCGCGTCGCCCTGGGTCATCGCAGCGCCTGCTCCAGGTCGGCGATGAGGTCGTCGGCGTCCTCGAGGCCGACGCTGAACCGGAGGAGTCCCTCCGGGATGCCGAGCCGGGCGCGCTCGTCAGGCGTCATGTAGGCGTGGGACGTGTAGCGCGGCTCGCTCACCAGCGACTCCACGCCCCCCAGGCTGGGGGCGTGGGTGAACAGCCGCAGGCGGCGGAGGAAGCGCTCGGTCGCGCGCGCCCCGCCGCTCAGCTCCAGCGCCAGCATGCCGCCGAATCCCTCCAGCATCTCCTTCGCCGCCTCGTGGTCCGGGTGCGACGATAGACCAGGGTAGTGCACGCGCTTCACCTCCTTCCGCCCCGCCGCCCACTCGGCGATCCGCGTCGCCGACTCGTTCTGCCGCCGCACGCGGACGTCCAGCGTCTTGAGCCCGCGCTCCAGCAGCCAGCACGCGAACGGGTCCGGCGCCTGCCCCCACACCATCATCTTCTGCCGAACTTCCTCAATATACGAGGCGGTACCGCACACCACGCCGCCCAGCGCGTCGTGGTGCCCGTTGAGGTACTTGGTGGACGACTCGACCACCACGTCCGCGCCGTGCTCGATCGGGCGAAAGTTCACCGGGCTCGCGAAGGTCGAGTCCACCACCAGCGCCAGCCCGTCCTCCTTGGTCAGGTAGCTGATCGGGCGCAGGTCGAGGACGCGGCAGGTGGGGTTGACCGGGCTCTCGACGTAGATCGCCCGCGTCTCCTTGCGCAGCCGGCGGCGCCACGCCCGCGTCTCCATCGGGTCCACGAGCGTGACGTTGATCCCCATCGTCGCGAACTCCTGCGTCAGGAGCCGCGACGTGCCGCCGTACACCCACGCGCTCGCGAGCAGGTGGTCGCCCGGGCGGAGCAGCGCGAGCAGCGCGCACGCCGTCGCGCCCATCCCGCTCGACAGCACGAGCGACGACTCCGCGCCGGCGAGCGACGCCAGCCGCCGCTGCACGACCTCGGCGTTCGGCGTGTTCCCGTAGCGCGGGTAGCGCACCCCCTCCGCCGAGCCGAACTCCTGGACGTAGCTCGTGGACTGGAAGAGCGGCGTGACGACCGGCGCGTCGGTGTCCTGCGACTCGCCCGCGCCGCCGCGCACGGCGAGCGTGGAGATGCCGGGGCGGGTTTTGCGCGAGGGCGTCACGCGTACCACTCCCTTTGCCGCCCCTTGTCCAGGTCCGGCTTCACCACGCGCACGATCTCGGACGGGGCGATGCCGGCCACGTCGCGCAGCACCACGCCGCCGCGCGGGAGCGAGTCGTCGATCGCGAGCGTCGCCAGCTCCTGGCGGCGCGGGCCGTAGACCCACACCAGCTCGCCGTCCATCAGCAGCCGCTGGCGCGCGTCGTCCTCGCGCATCCACACCGCGGGCCCGCGCGTCTCGTCGCCCGGGCGCGTCGCGACGAAGCCCACCACCTGCATCGGCGCGTTGTACCCGGAGCGGGCGCTCACCGCACCCTCCCCACGGCGGCGTAGCCGTCGTCCAGACGCAGCACCAGCCGCCGCTCGAGCAGCGTCTCCAGCAGGCGCTCGGCGGCGGCCGGCGTGGAGCCCACCACGCGCGCCAGGTCGGCCGGGTTCGCGGCGCGGCCGGCGCGGTAGAGCGCGCGCCACGCGCGGCGCTCGCCGTCGTCCACCGCGCCGACCAGGTCCGCGTCGCCCGCGTCGCGCTCCACCACCAGCGCCAGGCCGTAGCGCTCGAGCGCCGACTCGATCGCGTGCAGGTGGTCGTCGCTCATGCCGCGGAAGAGAAAGTACGCGTCGTTCTCGTGCGCGCCGCCGCAGTAGCGGAGCAGCAGCTTGGCCACCACCTCGTCGGCGCAGGAGAAGTCGAGCAGCCCCACGTGCGTGAAGTCGATCACCGTCAGCGTGCGCCCGCGCAGCTCGCCGAGCTGCTGCTCGATCTCGGTGCGCACGGCCGCCCCCGTCTGCCGCGTGACGAGGTTCGAGTACAGGTCGCAGACGGTGCGCTTGAGCACCGAGCTGACGTCGATGTGGTTCGGAATCACCGGCCGCCCGTGGTGCGCCGAGTCGTGCCGGCGGTGGCGGCGCGCGTCGTCGCCGGCGCCTCGGCCGCCACCCGCTCGGGGATCGTGATCTGGATCTGCGAGCCCGGGAAGGGCGCCAGCTTCTCTCGCAGCGGCTGGTCGTCGTCCCACGCCGGCACGACCGAGATGCGGGCCGTCCCGCTGCGCACCGAGAGCTTGCCGTCCCACCGGCTCAGGAACGCGCGCGTGTTCGCCAGCCCCTGCCCGCGCCCGCGGTCGCGGAACCGGCTCACCCCGCGGATCACTGCCTCCTCCAGCGCCATGCCGTCGTCCCAGCGGTCGCTGACCTGCCGCCCGGGGAGGCTCTCGAGCGACCGGCGGAAGCCGATCCCGGCGTCGCACACCGCGATCACCACCACCCGGCGCCCGCCGAGCCGCTGCCGCCAGCGGTACGTCTGCACCGCCACCCAGCCGCCCTGGCCCGCGTGCTCCACGATGTTCTGGCAGATCTCGGAGAGCGTCATGACGAATCGCCCCGAGGCCTGCACGTCGATGTTCAGCTCGCGCGTGAGCATCGTCTGCGCCTTGCTCTGGATGCGCTCGACGACGCCGTGCACGTCTCCCGACTGCCTGACCGGCGTGATCTCGAGCAGCACCCCGGACTCGCCGGGCCCGCGGCCGCGGGGCAGGGTGCCGTGGATCTCGAACAGCTCCGCGGCGTACCGGAAGAAGCCCGCGCGCGTCCAGTAGGAGGCTGTCTCCTCCGCCTCGGGCACGGCGAACGCGGGGCGCGGTCCGCCCATCTGCTCGCGGGCCTGCGCGATCGTGAGCAGCGCGGTCAGGCCGTACGGCGACGCCCAGCGCGCGTGGCGCGCGTCGAGCAGGAATTTGCCGTCCGCCGGCACCGGCGCCAGCTGATCGAACAGCTGCTCCGCCGTCTGGTCGTCCAGCATCGGCGGCACGGTGATGACGGTGGTCACGTCAGGCTCAGCTCTCCGCGCAGGTAGTTGGCGAGTCCGGTGGCGCCCTTGTGCTCGAAGTTCCGCGCCGCGGCGACGCCGGCCGCCCGCAAGGCGTCGGCTAACTTATCACCCGCGACCAGCCGGGAGCAAAAGGTGGCGCCCCATACGTCGCCGCACCCCGTCGGGTCCCCGGCCGTGTCGTGCCGGACCGGGGCGGCCGGCACGAGCGCCGTCCTGCTCGGTCCCGCGGCGGCAGCGCCGAAGGTCGCGGCCGCCGTCGGGTGCGCTCGAACGTCCTCGATCCCGTCGAAGTCCGGGGCGGCGAAGTAGACCATCCCCTTCGGCCCCAGCGTCACGCACAGACACCGAACCCCCGCGCCCAGCGCCGCCGCGGCCAGCGCCATCGGGTCGGGCGCCATCATCGCCATCTCGTCCTCGTTCATCTGCACCACGTCGAAGCAGCGGAACCACTCGGCGGCGTTCGGCAGCGGCTGCGGCGTGCGGAGCCCGTCCGGCTGCACGGCGAGCACCACCGAGTGCAGGTCGCAGTAGATGGGGCCGCCGTAGTACTGGCGCAGCAGGCGCGAGGTCTCCAGGTCCAGCTCGAAGCCGCTGATGAGGTTCACGTAGAGCGCGTCCAGCTTCGTGATGAGCGGCTTGAGCCCGATCCACGTCCAGGGCGGCACGCCGCCGGTGAGCACCTCGCTCCGCCGCTCGGCGCTGTAGTACCGCAGCTCGACGCGGTTGTTCGGGTACGGCACCTCGACCAGCGCCGCGTCAGGCGCGATCCGCCGCAGCGACCCCAGGAACTCCCGCGCCCGCGTCGCGAGGTCGAAGCCGACCTTCATGACCGGCACGATCTCCCAGTCGGCCGGCAGCGCCGCGTCGAGCGCCCCGAGCGCGTACGTGATCCCGCCCCACTCCTCCACCGGCGCGTCCCGCGGGTCGCGCCCGTGAATGACGTCCCAGACGAAGGAGCCGAGCACTCCGAGGCGCTTCTTCCTGCCAGGCTGCGCTGCTCGTGGCATCCTACGAGTGTGGAGCGACCACGGGCATGGAGAGACGGAGGGATGGAGGCATGAACCGCGAGAGACGTGCGTCGCTCATCCCTCCATCCCTCCATTGCTCCATCCCCGTGGCTGCATCGCGCCGATGCCCGCTACGCGCCGGGGCGCTGCCCGTCACACGGACCCCGTGGTCTGCAGCTTGAACGTCGCCACGGCGCCCACCACGCCCGCCGAGCCGGCGAGCGAGCCGGGGACGATCCGGCAGGCGTCGAACGCGGGGCGGAAGGCGCGGCGCTTCACCTCGGCGCGCAGCGGCTCGAACAGCGCCTCGCCCGCCTGCGTCACGCCCCCCGCGATCACGACGACGTCCGGGTTGAGGACGTTGAGCAGCGTCGCCACGCCCGTGCCGAGGAAGCGGGCCGTGTCGCGCACGACGTCCCTCGCGACCGGGTCGCCGTTCTTCGCCGCGTCGTAGACCGTCTGAGCGGTGATGCGCTCCAGCTTCCCGCCCACCATGCGCGGCAGGGACGACGACCCGTCCACCCCCAGCGCCTCGCGCGCGCGCTCGGCGATCGCGGGGCCGGACGCGTACGCCTCCAGGCAGCCGTAGTTGCCGCACTTGCACCGGCGGCCGGTCGAGTCGATCGTCGAATGGCCGATCTCGCCGGCCACGTCCGACGCGCCGTGGTAGAGCTGCCCGTTGATGATCAGCCCGCCGCCGATGCCGGTGCCGATCGTCAGCCCGACCACGTGGCGCCCGCCGCGCGCCGCGCCGCACCACCACTCGCCGACGGTCGCGCAGTTCGCGTCGTTGTCGAGCGTCGCCGGCAGCCCCACCCGGTCCGAGACGCGGTCGCGCAGCGGGAAGTCGTGCCACCCCAGGTTGGGCGCGACGACCACGATCCCGCGCTCGCGGTTGAACGGCCCCGGCGCGCCGATGCCGACGCCGATGAAGTCGGACCGCTCCGCGCCGGTCTCGGCCATCGTCACCGAGATCACGTCCTCGACCATCTGGCTGATCCGGTCGACGATCGACTCCGCGCCCTGCTCGACGTACGTCGGCTGCGCGCGCATCGCGATCTCCCGACTCCCGTCCTCGGGCATCGCGCCGGCGACGATGTTCGTCCCCCCCAGATCCACGCCGATGATGTAGCGCGTCCCTGCCGCTGCGGGCGTCTTCTTCTTGGCCATGCGGGAAAGATATCCGGCGGCGGAAGGGCGGGGGGAGAGTGCCTCAAAACCTCCGGTAGATCACGTACACCGACACGCCGAGGATCAGTGCCGCGAACGCCTGCTTCAGCCGCCGCTGCGGGACGTGGCGCACGAAGCGCGTGCCGATCAACGCGCCGGCGATCGCGATCAGCGAGAAGGGCGCGACGAGCCGCCAGTGGATCGGGACCTGGCCGAGGTAGCCGGCGAGTCCGCTCAGCGTGTTCATCGTGATCACCAGCAGCGACGTGCCGATCGCCGCGCGCATCTCGAGCCCGGCCAGCACGACGAGCACCGGGACGATGAGAAAGCCGCCGCCGGCGCCGACGACGGCCGTCAGCAGGCCGATGCCGAGCGCCTCGGCCGCCATCAGCGGCAGCCGGCGCGCGTCGAGCGCGTCCGGGCTGCGCAGGGGCGCGGGCGGTCGCGGCCGGCCCGCGCCGGGCGGGATGGTGGTCGGCTTCCGACCCGATTCGCGGCTCGCGTTGCGCCACATCGCGCCCGCCGCCAGCGCCGCGACGACCGCGAACAGCGTCAGCTGCGCCGACGCCGGCACGAAGCGCGACAGCCGGGCGCCGGCGAACGAGCCGATCATCGCGAACGCGCCGAACGTCAGCGCGCTGCGCACGTCCACGCCGTACTGGCGGCGGTGCGACAGGAATCCCACGAAGCTCGTCGCGCCCACGACGGCGAGGCTCATCGCGACCGCGCTCTTCGGCTCGACGCCGAGCGCGTAGACGAAGATCGGCAGCGCCAGGATCCCGCCGCCGCCGCCGAGCAGGCCGAGCGATAGCCCGACGCACAGCGCGAGCGCGACGGCGAGCCCCGTCACGGCGCCACCGGCTCCGCGCCGTGCCGCGCCGCGCGCGACAGCACCTCCGACGGATGGATGAGCTGCATGCACTCCTGGTGCGCGTCCGAGAGGAAGAAGCCGGTCCCGCTCCGCGGGCACTCGTTCTTCACGCACGGCACGCACGGCAGCTCGGCGTGGCGCACGAGCTCGTGCCGCGCGCCGACCGGCCCGGTCACCGCCGGGTTCCCGGCGCCCCAGAGCGAAACGGTGGGCGTCCCCACCGCCGCCGCCAGGTGCAGCGGCCCACTGTCGTTGGAGATCACCAGGCGGCACCCGGCGAGCCCCGCCGCGAGCGCGGGCAGGTCGGTGCGTCCCCCCGCGTCGAACGCCCAGTCGCCGGCCACCTCGGCGGTGATCGCGCGCTCCTGCGGCCCGCCGAACACCACCACGCTGCCGGCGCGCCGCGCGAGCATTCGCGCAACCTCCGCGAACCGCGCCGGCGCCCACCGCCGCGACGGCGCGTTGCTCCCCGGGAAGATCCCGAGCAGCGGCCGCGGCAGATCGCCCGCGAGCCGCCGCCACGATTCCACGGCGGCCTCGTCAGGCACCAGCCGCGGGACCGGGGTTCGCTCCGGCACGTTGCCGGTGACGAGAAAGCAATACGCGTCCGCCCGGTGCATCGACGCCAGCCGCTCGCGCGGCACCGCGTCGCTGAGCAGCAGCCCGCGCCGGTCGGTCGCGCTCCCGCGCCGCGCGCGAACGCCGCCCGCCGCGAACAGCGCCGCCGACCCGATCGACGGCGTGAGCAGGACGCCGCGCTCGTACCGCCCCGCGCGCAGCGCCCGCACGCCCTCCCGGAAGCCGCGCGCCCCGCGGTCCAGCGGCAGCACCCGCCCGCGCACCGGCGCCATCCGCAGCAGCGGCGTCAGGTACCTCAGCACCTGCACGTCCGCGTCGCCGACGATCTCGAGCGCGGGAAGGGCCATGATCAGGTCCCCGAGGTGGTTCGGGAGGCGAATGACCAGGGAAGGGGGACGAGGGATGGGGGATGCGGTGCCTCGCGACTTCCCGGGCGGCTGTGCATCGCCCGTCCCCCGTCCCCCATCCCGCATCATTCCACCTGCAAGACCGCCAGGAACGCCTCCTGCGGAATTTCCACGCTCCCCACCTGCTTCATGCGCTTCTTCCCCTCCTTCTGCTTCTCGAGGAGCTTGCGCTTGCGCGTGATGTCGCCGCCGTAGCACTTCGCCAGCACGTCCTTGCGCAGCGGCTTCACCGTCGTGCGGGCGATCACCTTGTTGCCGATCGCCGCCTGAATGGCGACCTCGAATAGCTGGCGCGGGATCAGCTCTCGCAGCTTGTCGGCGATCTTGCGCCCCCAGTCGTACGCCTTGTCGCGGTGGATGATCACCGAGAACGCGTCCACCGGGTCGCCGTTGATCAGCATGTCGAGCTTCACCAGATCGCTCTCGCGGTAGCCGAGCATCTCGTAGTCGAGGCTCGCGTAGCCGCGGCTGATCGTCTTCATCCGGTCGAAGAAGTCGAGGATGATCTCGCCGAGCGGGAACTCCCAGTCGAACTCGACGCGCGTGGTGTCCACGTACGTCATGTTCTTGTAGACGCCGCGCCGCTCGGTGCCGAGCGACATGATCGGCCCGATGTACTCGGCCGGCGCCATGATGCGCGCCTTCACGAACGGCTCCTCGACGCGCTGGATCTCGCCGGCGGGCGGCATCAGCGACGGGTTCTCGATCAGCTCCATCGTGCCGTCGGTCTTCCAGGCGCGGTACTCCACGCTCGGCACCGTCGTCACGAGGTCGAGGTCGAACTCGCGCTCCAGCCGCTCCTGCACGATCTCCATGTGCAGCAGCCCGAGGAAGCCGCAGCGGAAGCCGAAGCCGAGCGCGGTGGACGTCTCCGGCTCGTACTGGAGCGACGCGTCGTTGAGCTTGAGCTTCTCCAGCGCGTCGCGCAGCGTCTCGTACTGCGTGGTGTCGGTCGGGTAGATGCCGGCGAAGACGAACGACCGCACCTCCTGGTAGCCGGGCAGCGGCTCCACCGGCGGCGCCTCGGCGTCGAACACCGTATCGCCGGCGCGCGTCTCGCTCACCGAGCGCACGTTGGCGACGACGTAGCCCACCTCGCCCGGCCCGAGCTGGTCGGACTCCACCTGGCGCAGCTGGTTGTAGCCGACCTCCGCCACCTCGTACACGCCTTCGCTCGCGCCGAAGCGGATCTTCATCTTCGGCTTCAGCACGCCGTCGACGACGCGCACGCTCGGGATCGCGCCGCGGTACTTGTCGTAGTACGAGTCGTAGATCAGCGCGCGCAGCGGGGCGCCCAGCTGGCCGGTCGGCGGCGGCACGCGGCGCACGACCTCCTCGAGCAGCTCCGGGATGCCGAGTCCTTCCTTCGCGCTGACGAGGAGGATCTCGTCCGGGTTCGCGCCGATCAGGTCGTGCACCTCCTGCTTGCGGCGCTCCGGCTCTGCGCCCGGCAGGTCGATCTTGTTCAGGACCGGGATGATCTCCAGCCCGGCGTCGAGCGCGAGGAACAGGTTCGACAGCGTCTGCGCCTGGATGCCCTGCGACGCGTCGACGACGAGGATGGCGCCCTCGCACGCGGCGAGCGAGCGCGAGACCTCGTAGGTGAAGTCCACGTGCCCCGGCGTGTCGATCAGGTTCAGCTCGTACGTCTCGCCGCTCCTCGCCGTGTAGCTCATGCGCACGGCGTTCAGCTTGATCGTGATGCCGCGCTCGCGCTCGAGGTCGAGCGTGTCCAGCACCTGCTCTTTCATTTCACGCTTCTGCAGCATCCCCGTCGCCTCGATCAACCGGTCGGCGAGCGTGCTCTTGCCGTGGTCGATGTGGGCGACGATGCAGAAGTTGCGGATGTGGTCGAGGTTCAACGTCGGTCTCGCGATGCGTGCGTGGGAAGTGCAGGCAATCACGGAATATAAGAGATGTGCGCGCCGCGCGACGCACCCGCCCTCCGAGCCCCTCGGAAGGGCGACACGTGTGTCGCCCCCGCCGTCGCCGTCGCCCAGGGTCCGACGTGCCGCCGTTGTCTCCGCGACCCGATGCTCGAGCCGCGGGAACGGACGCTCGACCAGGTAACCGGATCATCCCCCGGTTCGATGCGCCGGCGTCGCGGCCCTTCCTCCCGCATCAGCCCGACGCCTAGCTTGCACCGCATGCCCGCCGCCGCCCTCGCGACCCGCGCCGACCTGTTCGACCCGGCCTCCCTCGCCGCGCTCGGCCGCATCGAGCTGATCGCGCGCTGGGTGGTGGACGGATTCATCACGGGCCTGCACCGATCGCCGCGCAAGGGGTTCTCGGTGGAGTTCGCCGAGTTCCGGCCGTACATGCCGGGCGACGACCCGCGGTACGTGGACTGGAAGATCGTCGCGCGCGCGGACCGGTGGGTCGTGAAGCAGTTCGAGGAGGAGACGAATCTGCGGGCCACCGTCGTGCTGGACGTCAGCCGCTCGATGCAGTGGAGCGGCTCGCCGGCGCGCCTGACGAAGCTGGCCTACGCCGAGCGCCTCGCGGCCGCGATCGCGCTGCTGCTCATCCGCCAGCGCGACGCGGTGGGACTGATCCGGTTCGACGAGGCGGTGCGCACGAGCATCCCGCCCCGCGCCCGCTCGGCGCACTGGCGGCGGATCGTGGCGGCGCTGGACGGTCCGGCCGGCGGGCGCGACTCCCGGGCCGGGGAGGCGCTCGCGCAGACCGCGCGGCTCATCCGCCGCCCGGGCATGATCGTGCTCATCTCCGACCTGCTGATGGACGTCGCCGACGTCGACCGCGCCGTGCGCGCGTTGCGCGCCGTCGGCCACGACGTGACCGTGCTGCATCTCATGGACCCGGCCGAGCGCGACCTGCCGATGGCCGGCGAGGCGCTGTTCGTGGACCCCGAGAGCGGCCTAGAGGTGCCGGCCTCGGTCGGCGATGTCCGCGGCGCGTACCGGGCCACGGTGGAGGCGGCGCTCGCCGAGTGGCGCGAGACCATCGCCGCGGCCGGCGGCGCGTTCGAGACCTTCCTGACCGACCAGCCCTTCGGCGTGCCGCTCCGGCGCGCCTTCGCGGCGCGGCAGAAGCTGCCGTAAGGCGCCATGAGCTTCCTCGCACCGCTCTGGCTCGCCCTCGCCGGCGCCGCCGCGGTCCCGCTGCTCATCCACCTCCTGCGCCGGCGGATCGGCGTGCGGGTGGAATTCCCAGCCGCGCGCTACCTGGCGCGCGCCGAGCGGGAGCACAGCCGCCGGCTCCGGCTGCGCAACCTGCTGCTCATGGTCGTGCGGGTGCTCGCCGTGCTCTGCGTCGCGCTCGCGGCCGCGCGCCCGGTCGCGCGCCTCGCCGGCGCTGGCCACGCCCCCACCGCGCTCGCGATCGTGCTCGACAACTCGCTGAGCACCGCCGCGGTGGTGAACGGACGGCCGGTGCTGGACCGGCTCAAGGCCGCCGCGCTCGCCGCCCTGGCCGACGCGACGGGCGAGGACCGCGTGTGGCTGGTCACCGCCGACGGCCGCGTGGGCGGCGGCAGCGTGGCGACCGTCCGGGCGATGATCGAGCGCACCGAGCCGCTGGCGGGCGCCGGCCGCCTGGGCGACGCGGTGACGCGCGCGGCGAGCCTCGCCCGGTCGGCGGGCCTCGGCGGTCGGCAGGTCGCGGTGCTCACCGACGGCCAGGCGTCCACCTGGCAGCGCAGCGTCGCCGTCGGCGACGTGCACGTCTCAGTCTACTCGGCCGACTCCGCGCCGCCGGAGAACCACGCCGTCGTCGCCGCGACAGCGCGCCCGGGACACTGGACCCCGCGCGGCGCCGTGGCCACCCGGCTGCTCGGGCGAGGCGACTCGGTGGCCTATCGAATCCTGATCGCCGGCCGCACGCTGGCGCGCGGGATCGCGCCCGCGCCGCGCGACACGCTGTCGTCCGACCTGCTCGTGAGCGCCGCACCTCCTGAGCGCGGCTGGGTGGCGGGGAGCGTGGAGCTGGCGCCCGACGAGCTGCGCGGCGACGACGTGCGCCACTTCGCGCTCTGGGTCGGTCCCGCGCCATCGCTCGCCGTCGCGGACGACGCCGGCCCGTTCGTGCTGGGCGCCGTGGACGCGCTGGTGCAGAGCGGGCGGGCGACCCGCGCCGCCGGCCCGGGCGGGAGCGGCGTGGTGTCGGTCGGGCCCGCCGACCGCGTGACGCGGCTCCCCGCGCTGCTCGCGCCGCCGGCGGACCCGGTCCGGCTCGGAGCCGCCAACCGCGCGCTGGAGCGGCTGGGCGTGCCCTGGCGATTCGGGGCCCCGCGCCGCGGCGAGACCGCCGTGCGCTCCACGGACAGCTCGGGCGCGGACGCCGGCGGCGCGCTGCACGCGCGGGACGTCGCGGCGTCGCTGCGCTACGTCCTCATCCCCTCGGGCGCCGGCGCGTCCGACACCCTGGCCGCCGCCGGGCGCGAGCCGTGGATCGTCGGCGGCGCCGGCTACGTGCTCGTCGCCTCGCCGCTCGACGTGTCGGCCACCACGTTCCCCATCCGCGCCGCGTTCGTGCCGTGGGTGGCGGAAGTCCTCACCCAGCGACTGGCGAGCGACGCCGGCGCCGTCGTTGCCGCCGCTCCAGGGGGGTTGGTGGAGCGCCTGTCGGACGCCGACGCCCTCGAGCCCGCCGGGAGCGTGGAGCGCATCCCGATCGCCGAGGATCGATTCGCCGCCCCGGCTCGTCCCGGGGTCTACTTCTTCGTCCGCGGCACCCGCCGCGCGGGCGCGCTCGTCGTGAATCCCGAGCCGGAGGAGTCGCTGCTGGCTCGCCTCGACCGTCGCGAACTGGCCCGGCGGTTCGAGGGCCAGCAGGTCGCCGTCTTCGGGGACGTCGCCGCCTGGCACGACGCCCTGTTCACGACCGCCGCCCGCCGCCCCCTGCTGCTGCCGTTCCTGATCGGGGCGCTGGTCGCATTGCTCGTCGAATCGCTGCTCACCTGGAGCGGGCCGCGCGCCAGCGCCGGTCGGGCGCTGGTGGCCGGCTGAGCTAGTAGCGGCGACGCCACTCGACCAGATTACGGCGGGACAGGAGAAGGTCGGGACACCGGGAGCCTTCGCCGCGCGTCGACGTCGAGCGCAGCGAAGGGTCCCGGCATCCACGCATCCAGGCATCGCGTCGTCAGGCACGACACACTCGGCTCACTCGGAGACAGCCCCCCTTGGCTCTTCCGCCGCTCCTCGACGCTGTCGAGCGGCTGGGCGCGTTCGCCCGCCTGCTGAACACCCTGCCGCGACCCGGCGAGCGCCGCACGGTCGGCGGTCTCGCCGGGTCCAGCGACGCGGCGCTGGTGGCCGCGCTGGCGCGCCGGCTGCCCGGCCGCTTCTTCGCCGTCGTCACCGACGCCCTCCCCGAGGCCGAGCGCTGGCTCGCCGACCTCGAGTCGCTGATCGAGGACGCGCCGGTGGTGCTCTACCCGCCGCGCGAGGGCTTCGGCGAGGCCGAGCCGCACGCCGAGGTCGCGGGCGAGCGCGTCGAGACGCTGGAGCGCATCAACCGCGGCGGGGCGCGCATTCTCCTGACCACGGCGCGCGCGGTCCTCGAGCGCACCCAGCTCGCGCGCGCCGTGCAGACCGCGCGGCTCGACCTGCGCAAGGGTGACGTGCGGCGGCTGGAGGAGCTGGCCGCCCACCTGGAGACGATCGGCTTCGACCGCGTGCCGATGGTGGAGGATGTCGCGCAGTTCAGCGTCCGCGGCGGCATCTTCGACATCTACAGCTTCGGCATGGCCGAGCCGGTGCGCCTGGAGTTCTGGGGCGATGAGGTCGTGGACCTGCGGCACTTCGACCTCGTCTCCCAGCGGTCGACGCGCGAGGCCGATGTGGCGGTGGTGCTCCCGGTCGATGGCGCGGTCTCCGACGAGGGGGGCGAGTTCGAGCGCGTCACGCTCGCCGAGCTCTGGCCGCCGGACACCGTAGTCGTCTACCCGGCCGGCGTGCATCTGGAGCCCGAGCTGCGCCGGACCTGGGACGAGGCGCAGCACCACATCGAGCTGGCGCGCCGGCGCGGCGAGGACGCGCCCCCGCGCGACGAGCTGTACCAGCCGCCCGAGGCGGCGTCCGCGCTGCTCGCGCGCTTCGGCGTCGTGGACCTCGTGCGCGCCGCGCGCGGCGACGCGACGGCGGCCAGCCGCCGCGCCGGCGCCGCCGCATCGGCCGCCGCGGGCGCGGTCGGCGCGAGCGCCGCGGCCCTCGCGGCAATCCGGGGGGCCCCCCCCGAAACTCGAGATGTCGCCGACGCGCCCGAGTCTCGCCATCGTTCCACCGCCGAGCGTGGCGAATCATTGCCGGCGGCGGAGGTCGTGTTCCCCACTCGGCCGCCCGAGCTGATCGACCGCGACATCAAGCGGCTGCGCCAGATCCTCCGCGACGGCATCCCGACGCTGATCCTCTGCGACAACTCCGGCCAGAGCGAGCGCCTGGAGGAGCTGCTGGGCGGCGACGACGGCGGCGGCGGCGGGCGCTCCTCGCGGGGCGGGGGGCGCAACGGCGGCTCCGGCATCCCGCCTAACGTCACGCTGGCGATCGGCGTACTCGACGGCGGCTTCGTGATCCCGCCGATCGCTGCCGCTCCGGTGCAGCCCGGTGGGGCCTTGATTGATCAAGGCCCCACCGGGCTCCGCATCCTCACCGACCACGAGATCTTCCGGCGCGAGCGCCGCATCCGCCGGGCTCGCCGCTACGGCACCGGCATCGCGCTGGAGACCATCACCGCCCTCAAGGCCGGCGACTACGTCGTCCACCTGGAGCACGGGATCGGCATCTACCGGGGCATCCAGAAGATCTTCGTCGGCGAGAGCACCGTCGAGGTCGCGGTGATCGAGTACGAGGGCGGCGACCGGCTCAACGTCCCGCTCTACCGGATCGACCAGATCGAGCGATACCGCGCCGCATCCGACGTCGGCGCCACCAGGCCCGGCGCGGGCGGCGCCGACGCGGCGCCGCCGCCGCGCCTGCACAGGCTCGGCGGCAAGCGATGGGCGCAGCAGCGGGACAAGACGCGCGCCGCGATCCAGGAGATGACCGTCGAGCTCCTCGACCTCTACGCGCGCCGAAAAGTGGCCACCCGCCCGCCGCACCTCGCCGACAGCGCCTGGCAGCGGCAGCTCGAGTCCTCGTTCCTGTTCGAGGACACGCCCGACCAGCGCAAGGCGACCACCGACGTCAAGCGCGACATGGAGAACGCCCGGCCGATGGACCGCCTGCTCGTCGGCGATGTGGGCTACGGCAAGACCGAGATCGCCGTGCGGGCCGCGTTCAAGGCGGTGCAGTCGGGGCGGCAGGTCGCCGTGCTCGTGCCGACGACGATTCTGGCCGAGCAGCACGCGCGGACGTTCGGCGACCGCTTCGCCGACTTCCCCGTCCGCGTCGAGACGATGAGCCGCTTCCAGAGCGCCAAAGAGCAGGGC
>DATFPD010000141.1:0-11646 GCA_035265005.1 Gemmatimonadaceae bacterium
GATGCGAGATGCGAGACCGGCCCCGGGGAGCTCCCCGGGGCCGGTCTCGCATCTCGCATCTCGCAACTCGCAGCGCCGTTACGCCCGGATCTGCGTCCCCGCGTTCAGGCGGATCTGGATCCGGCCGCCCTGGTTCACGCAGCCGTTGTAGTCGGCCGTGGCGGCGGCGGCGGCGGCACCGGCGGCGGCACCGCCCGCGGCGCCGATCACCGTGCCCTTGGTGTTCTTGCCGATCACCTGGCCGAGCACCGCGCCCGCGGCGGCGCCGATCGCGACCTTCTTCGCGTCGTTGCCGCGCGTCGAGGCGCGCTCGCGGGCGACGGCGACGTCGGTCACCTCGGCGTCCACCGGGTAGCTGCGGCCGTTGATGCTGATCGAGCTGACGGCGAGGCCGATGCGGATCGGGTCGTTCACGTTCTCGCTCTTCTTGACCTCGGTCACGCGCACGTTCGCCGTGGCGCCGGCCGGGATCACCGCGCCATTCGAGCCGGTCACCGCCTCGGCGACCGTGGCCGTGAAGGTGTCGCCCACGTTATGCGTGTTCGTGCAGACCTTCTGGCTCGACGCCAGGTTGATCGTCGTGCCCGAGGCGATCATTCCCACCGCGCCGCCGCCCGTGGCCGCGGCCCCGCCGGCCGCCGCCGGATCGCTCTTCGTCACCGTGTTGCCGCTCGCCGTCTTGGTCGGCGTGGGCGTGCGGGTGGTCGAGCCGCTGGAGGAGGTCGTCGTGCGCTTGGGCGGCGTCGACGCCGTCTTCGTCGGCGTCGCGGCCGGCGTGGCGGGCACGTCCTTCAGCGCGGGCTGCGCGCCGGTGTCGGTGCCAGCGCGCGCGAGATCACGGTTCAGCGCGGCCGAGTCGGTCGCGAGCGCCGTGTCGCTGGCGTTGTCCTTGGTGCCACAGGCCCCGACGACGAGCGCGGCGGTGAGCGCGAGCGGCGCGGCGAAGTGGCGGATATATTGGGACATACCGGTCCTCCAGAATGGTGCGGGAACGTGGAGACGGATCAGCAGTTGAGTTGTTGACTCGTACTCCGAAGGCCCGAAAAAGATCGCTGCGCGAGCGTCGCGGGCGGCTGTACGGGGCGAGTTCAAAGGAGTCAGTTAGGCAAGGCGTGTGCCATATATGAGGTCGCTGCGGTCGCTTCGTCGGCTCCTTCCGTTTCTCCGCCCGTACCGGCTCGCGCTCGCCGTCGGCATCGTGCTGGTCATCGCGTCGAGCGCGTTCGGCAGCGTGATCCCCTGGCTGCTCCGCCGCGCGGTCGACGCCATCGCCCGCGGCGAGCCGGTGACCTCGGCGTGGCGCACCGCGGGGCTGATGCTCGCGCTCGCGGTCGCCGGCGGCGCGCTCCGCTACGGCATGCGCGAGCTCATGAACGGGCTGAGCCGGCGCGTGGAGTACGACCTCCGTAACGTGCTCTTCGGTCACCTGGAGACGCTCGACGCGGCGTACTTTGCACGCATGCGGACGGGCGACGTGATGGCCCGCCTGACGAACGACCTCAGCGCCGTGCGCATGGCCGCGGGGCCGGCCATCATGTACCTCGCGAACACGGTGTTCGGCGGCGCGTTCGCGCTCGTGTTCATGCTCGACATCAGCCCGCGCCTGACGCTGCTGGCGCTGCTGCCGATGGCGATCCTCCCGGTCGTCATGGCGAAGATGGGCGGCGCCGTGCACGACCGCTTCGAGGCGGTGCAGGAACACTTCAGTACGCTCACCACGCAGGCGCAGGAGAACCTCTCGGGCGCGCGCATCGTCCGCGCCTATCGCCAGGAGGAGGCCGAGGTCGGACGCTTCCGCTCGCTCAACGACGAGTACGTCCGGCTGAACATGCGGGCCGTGCGCCTCTACGCCACCATGAACCCGGCCTTCGGGCTGCTCGCCGGGCTCGCCTCGGTAACCGTGCTCGGCGTGGGCGGCGGGCTCACCGTCCAGGGCAGGATCTCGGTCGGCGAGTTCGTCGCGTTCGGGATGTACCTCTCCTTGCTCACCTGGCCGATGATCGCGCTCGGCTGGGTGACCAACCTGTTCCAGCGCGGCGGCGCATCCATGGGGCGGCTGGTGGAGATTCTCGACGCCCGCTCGAGCCTGCACGCGCCGTCCGAGCCGCGCGCGCTCCCACCGGCCGGGGCCGTGGGCGGGCGCTCGATCGAGTTTCGCGGCGTGCGCTTCCACTATCCGACGCTGGAGGGTGAGACCGTCCGCCCCGTGCTTCGCGACATCTCCTTCGCGATCCCGGCCGGGGGCACGCTGGGGGTGGTCGGGGCGACGGGGAGTGGGAAGAGCGCCCTGATCGACCTGATCCCGCGGATCTACGACCCGCGGGAGGGCGTCATCCTCATCGACGGGGTGCCTATTCACGAGGTGCCGCTGGCCGAGCTTCGGCGCGAGATCGGCTTCGTGCCGCAGGAGAGCCTGCTCTTCAGCGACACCATCGGGTCGAACGTGGGCTACGGACTGGAGGCGGCGGACGGCCTCGCCGAGGGCGGGGGCGGGGGCGCCGAGGAGGGGGGCGCCGGGGCGGAAGGCGCCGCCGAGCCGCCTCACGAGGTGCGCTGGGCGGCCGGGATCGCCCAGCTGGAGGAGACGATCGCCGAGTTTCCCGGGGGGTACGGGACCATTCTCGGAGAGCGGGGTATCAACCTGTCCGGTGGCCAGAAGCAGCGGGCGGCGCTCGCCCGCGCGCTCGCGCGTCATCCGAGCATCGTCCTGCTCGACGACGCGCTGTCGGCGGTGGACACCCACACCGAGGCGGAGATCCTCCACGCGCTGCGGGACGCCCTCTCCGGGCGGACCGCCGTGATCGCCTCACACCGGATCAGCGCGATCCGCGACGCCACCTGGATCATCGTTCTGGACGAGGGTCGGATCGTGGAGCAGGGGCGTCACGACGAGCTCCTGGCCCTGGGGGGACGGTACGCCTCCCTGCTCCGCCGCCAGCAGCTGG
This sequence comes from Gemmatimonadaceae bacterium, assembly GCA_035265005.1. Taxonomy (GTDB): domain Bacteria; phylum Gemmatimonadota; class Gemmatimonadetes; order Gemmatimonadales; family Gemmatimonadaceae; genus DATFPD01. The sequence continues at coordinate 2,946 of DATFPD010000141.1, forward strand.
AAGACTCGATCGAGGAAAATGGTCCCGCCTTGGCGTCGGCCGATTCCGGCCTGTAGTATTCAGGCTACCCCACAGTACGCGCGCCCCTCCTCCACTCAATGACCCGAACCGACACGACAGAGCCGCGGGAAGCGGTCGAGTCGCGCCAGGCGCTCGAGGCACGACTCGCCGCGCTGGACAAGCAGCAGGCCGAGTCAGCCCGGCTCATCGCCGAGCTCAAGGGGCGGGACGCGCTGAAGACGCAGTTCCTCGCCAACATCTCCCACGACCTGCGCACGCCGCTCACGGCGATCATCACGCACGCGGAGATCCTGCGCGACGGCATCCTGGGTGAGCTCGACCAGCGCCAGCTCGACAGCATCGGCGGCATCATCAACGGCGGCCGCCAGCTGCTGGAGATGGTGAACGAGATCCTCACCTACGCGCGCGGCGCGGCGAACCAGCTCACCCTGACGCTCTCGGATTTCGAGGTGTCGCAGGTGATCGAGCAGGTGACGGCGCTCAACCAGTCGCTGATCGAGAAGAAGAAGCTCACCCTCTCGGTGGACGTGGCGTCGAACCTTCCGCCGCTGCGCGCCGACCGCGACAAGGTCCAGCACATCCTCGGCAACCTGCTGGGGAACGCGATCGACTTCACCGCCGGCGGCGGGCAGCTGTGGGTCGTGGCGCGGCTGGTGGCGGGGGAGCGCGCGCCGTCGCTGCTGATCGAGGTCCGGGACACCGGGATCGGCATCGCGCCGGAGAATCACGACCTCGTCTTCCGCGAGTTCGCGCAGGTGGACTCGTCGCCGTCGCGCGCGCATCACGGGACGGGGCTGGGCCTCACGATCGCGCGCCGACTGGTCGAGCTGCACGGCGGCCGCATCTGGCTGGAGAGCGAGCTGGGTCAGGGAAGCCGGTTCTTCTTCACGATTCCCTACCGGAGCGGAGAGTAGTCCCCGGGGCTCGGGAAGCGGGATGCGGGATGCGGGATGCAACGTGATTGCGTCCCGCATCCCGCTTCCCGCTTCCCGAGTCGCCAGCGGCACGAAGCTTCCCGATGTAGGGGTTGTCTTTACGCTCTCCGAACCCGCCGCCCACCGCCGCAATGTCGCACCACGTTCTCCTCGTCGAAGACAGCTCGCTCGTCACGGACGCTCTCAGGACGCTCTTCGAGCAGACGGGACGCCGCGTGAGCGTGGCGCCAACGGTGAGCGCGGCCGTGGAGGCGTGCGTCGGCGACATGCCGGACCTGGTGCTGCTCGACCTGACGCTCCCCGACGGCGACGGCCTGTCGCTGTTCGACGAGCTCAAGTCGCGGGGCCTCACCCCGACGACGGTGGTGGCGATGACCGGCCACGACGACCCGCGCGTCCGCGCGCGCTGCCTGGAGGCGGGGTGCCGCGAGGTGCTGGTGAAGCCGGTATCGATACGCGAGCTGCTGCGGCGGGTGGACGCCTGGGTGGGGGTCTGACCGACGACTCGCCGTTCGGCCCGAGGCAGCCCGGGGCGGCCCGAGGCGGAGCTCAGAGCCGTGAACGGAGCCCCGAGGGCGTGAGCTGCTGAAGGTACCCTGCCAGGAACGTGAAGAAGTCGGTCATCATCAGCACGCCCACGGCGACCAGCAGCACGCCCGAGGCGCGGTTGATCCAGACCATGCGCGTCCGCATCGCGGCGAAGAACCCGAAGAAGTGGCGGACCGCGAGCGCCGCCGCGAGAAACGGAAGCGCGAGGCCGAGCGAGTAGGCGCCGAGCAGGCCGAGCCCGCGGTGGAGGTCGGCGACGCTCGCCGTGTAGGTGAGGATCGCGCCCAGAATGGGGCCGATGCAGGGCGTCCACCCGGCGCCGAAGGCTATTCCGACGAGCACCGTGCCCAGGTAGCCTACCGGCTTGTCGGCGAGATGCACTCGACGCTCGCGCGCGAAGGCGCCTAAGTTGAACACGCCGAGCAGGTAGAGGCCGAACACGATCACGAGGACGCCGCCGGCTCGGCTGATCCAGACGCGGTTCGTGAGCAGGAGTCGGCCGAGCAGCGTGGCGGTGGCCCCGAGCGCGAGGAAGATGATCGTGAAGCCGGTGACGAAGAGCAGCGAGTGGACGAGCGCGGCGCGTCGCGCGCGCTGGACGTCGTCGAGGCTCAGCCCCGTGATGAAGGTCAGGTAGCTGGGGATGAGCGGGAGCACGCAGGGCGAGAGGAAGCTGAGCAGCCCGGCCGTGAACGCGACGACGACACCCAACGACGCGGAGCCTTCCATGCAGAATCCCGGGGGTGAAGTGCCGGCGGAGCGCCGCCGGCGCCCGCGCGCCGGCCCGCTCCTCCGGTGGTACTTCGACAAGCTCAAATACCGCGCGTTCCGGCGCGAGCGGCTGCCGCGCGACGAGCGGCGCGGCGTGATCATGCTGCAGATCGACGCGCTCGCCTACTCGGACCTGCGGCGCGCCATCGAGCTCGGCTACTGTCCGACGATCGAGCGGCTCCTGCGGTCGGGCGACTTCTCCCTGCGCCGCTGGTTCTGCGGCTTCCCGTCGGCGACGCCGTACTGCCAGGCGGGGATCTTCCACGGCGAGAACGGCGGCATCCCGGCGTTCCGCTTCTACGACAAATCTGCGCGGCGCGTCATCACGTGCAACGCCCCCGAGGGGGTGCAGTACATCCGCGACCGCATCCACTCGCCCGGCGCGCTCGCCGGCGGGTCCAGCTACGTGAATCTACTCGACGGCGACGCGCGCACGGTGGCGTTCACCGTCGCCACGCGCGAGCGGATGAGCGTCTACCGGCGGCTGGGCGGCACCCGCATGGCGCTCCTCATCGCGCTGCACCCGATCCGCGTCCTGCGGATGTTCTTCCAGGCGCTGGCGGAGTGGCTGCGCGAGGAGCTGGAGCGCCCGCTCGGCGAGCTCGCGCGGCGCTACACGCACGCGGAAGGGATCTTTCCCTTCATCCGCATCCTCAGCAACGTCGTCGTCCGCGAGCTCCAGACGATGGCGATCACGCTCGACATCTACCTCGGCGTGCCCATCATCTACAGCACGTTCATGCAGTACGACGAGCTGGCGCACCACTTCGGGCCGTCGAGCCGCGCGGCGCTCGCCGACCTGCGGCGCACCGACAAGCGGATCGCGGAGATCTGGAAGATGGCGCTGCGGGCGGCGCCGCGGCGCTACGACCTCGTGGTGTTGTCGGACCACGGCATGACGCCGGCCGTGAGCTACCGGGTGAAGTTCGGCGAGTCGCTGGGCGCCACGGTGCAGGGGATCCTGGACGGCCAGCCGGCCCGGGGGCGCCCGGGCGAGCGACCCACCCCGCTGCGCGCCGTGGAGAGCTTCGCCGAGCGGAGCGAGTACGCCGACATGGGCGCGCAGGTCGTGGAGACGGTGGCGCAGGTCGCCACGAGCGCGCCGGGCCGGCGACGCCGTGCGCTGCGTCGCGTGCGCGACTGGGTCCGCAGCCGCTACGGGCTGCGCGAGATCATCTTCCCCGAGAAGTACCGCGTCGACGAGCGCAACAACGTCGTCGTCACGTACAGCTCCTGCCTGGCGCTGGTCTACTTCGCCGACGACGAGCGGCAGCTCGACCTGCGGCACATCGCCCGCGACCACCGGCGGGCGTGGCTCTACGCGTCGCTGCTGCGCCATCCGGGGATCGGGCTGCTGATGACGCGCGAGGGGCCCGCGGTGCACGTGGAGGGGCGTCGCGGGCGCGCGGTGATCGCGGACGGGGAGCTCGCGGTCACGGCGGGGTCCAACCCGCTCGAGGAGTACGGGACCGAGGCGTACGTGATCCGCGCGGTCGAGGAGCTCGTCAGGCAGCCGAACGCGGGGGACATCGTGATCTTCGGCGCCTACGACGGCTACGACATCTTCTCGTTCGACGACCAGGTCGGCGCGCACGGGTCGGCGGGCGGGGACCAGATGTACCCCTTCCTGATCTCCCCCTCGGAGCTGGAGCTCTCCGGCGTCACGCTGGAGAACGCGCGGGACATCCACGACCACGTGCTCTCGCGCTACGCGGTGGGGAGGCCGGAGGCCGGGACGCCGGCGGCCGGGACGCCGGCGGCGGTGACGGAGGAGGGGTCGGTTGCCGCGCGCTCGGCGTCCTGAGCTAGCCAGCAGCACGTGGCGCCGCGTCCCGTCCTGGCTCCGGCTGGCGATGCTGGCCGGCGCGGCACTCGCCGGCGGCGCGTTCAACCGCGCGGGCGCGCAGGACTCGACTGCCCAGCAGCCGCGGCCAGCGGCGCAGGCCGGCGCGGTGCACGGGCGCGTGCTGGACTCGGCGACCGCGCAGCCGGTCGTCCGCGCGACGGTCACCGCGGGCGCGGGCGGCGCCACGATCATCACGCTGACCGACGACAGCGGCCGCTTCGTGCTGCGCGGCCTGCCGCTGTCCGCGCACGAGCTCACGCTGCGGGCGAGGGCGCTGGGATACCGGCCCGCCGAGCGGCGCGTGCAGCTCGCCGCGGCCGGGTTCTCGGTCGAGGTCGAGCTGCGGCTGGCGCCGGCGCCGCAGCGGCTGGCCGAGGTTCGCACCGAGGCCGCGGCGGCCGAGCGCGCGCAATTCGAGCTCACGCCCGACGCCGGCGCCGTGCGCATGAGCCGCAGCGCGCTCTCCACCGTGCCCGCGCTCGGCGAGGCGGACGTCCTGCGCTCGGTGCAGCTCATGCCCGGCGTGCTCGCCCGCAACGACTACTCCGCCGGCTACAACGTGCGCGGCGGCGAGGCGGACCAGAACCTGATCCTCCTCGACGGGGTGCCGATCTACAACCCGTTCCACCTGTTCGGCCTCTTCGGCACGTTCATCGACGAGACCGTCTCCGAGGTGAGCCTGACGCCGGGCGGCTTCCCGGCGCAGTTCGGCGGGCGCCTGTCGAGCGTGCTCGAGGTGACGAGCGCGGACGAGGCGCGGCAGGGAGTGCACGGCGCGGCCTCGGTGTCGCTGCTGGCGTCGGCGCTGGCGCTCGGCGGGGCGCTGCCTGACGCGCGCACGACGTGGGGCGTGGCGGCGCGCCGGACGTACGTCGACCTGTTCGCCGACGCGTTCACCGACCAGCCGGTGCCCTACCACTTTCAGGACGGCCAGCTCCGCGCCCGCCGGCTGCTGCGCGGTGGCGGCGTGCTGACGCTCTCGGCGTACGCCGGCTCGGACGTGGTCGACGGCAACTTCGCCGCGCTCGGCCCCGACTCCGACCCCGGCGGCGGGACGTTCGTCTTCGACTGGGGGAACCGGCTCGCGGGGCTGGCGTGGAGCCAGCCGCTGCGCGCGATCGGCGACAGCGCCGAGCTGCTGACGCAGGCGTCGGTGACGCAGTTCCGCACGCACCTGGACCTGGGGGAGGGGTCGCTGCTGCTGTCGAACCGGGTGACCGAGGCGCGGCTGTCGGGCGGCCTGCGGTGGGGGGCCGGCGCGCACCAGCGGCGCGCGGGGTACGAGCTGTCGCAGTATCGCGTGCGCTACAGCGCCACGTCCGCGCCGGCGGCGAGCCCGCTGTTCTCGCTGCGCCAGCGCCCGTACGCGCTCTCGCTCTACGCGGACGACCAGTGGCGCGCGCTCGGCGGCCGGCTGCTCCTGCGGGCCGGGGCGCGCGCCGAGCACGTGAGCGGGACCGGGTGGTTCGGCGCGTCGCCGCGGGTCGCCGTGAAGTACTTCCAGACGCCGGACCTGGCGTGGACGCTGGCCGGCGGGCAGCACACGCAGTGGGTGCACTCGCTGAGCCGGGAGGACATCCCGGTCCGGCTGTTCGACTTCTGGGTGGCGAGCGACCCGTGGGTGCCGGTGGCGTCGGCGCGCGACGTCTCGTTAGGTGCGGAGCGGTGGGCCGGCGCGGCGCGGTTCGCCCGGCTCCAGCTGTTCGCGCGCCGCTTCGACAACGTGCCGGAGCCGGCGCCGTCCGAGGACGAGCGCGTGCGCGGCGACGAGTTCGTGACCGCGGCCGGCCGCGCGTACGGCGCCGAGCTGCTGCTGCGGCAGCTGGAGTCGGAGCGGCTGAGCGGGTGGCTGGCGTACACCTACGCGGTGAGCGAGCGCGTGGGCCCGGACGGCCGCTACTGGCCGGCGCAGGACCGGCGGCACAACCTGAACGTCGTCGGCGCCTACCGCACGCGCCGCGGCTACGTCCTCGGCGCCCGCTTCGGGCTGGGGACCGGGACGCCGTACACGCCCCTCTGCGGCGAGTTCGTCCGCCGCATCTACGACGGCACCCGCAACGCGTTCGACACCGGGATCAACAGCCGGTCGATCGAGCCCGTGGGATGCGAGCGCAACATCGCCCGCTACCCCGTCTACCACCGCCTGGACGTCAGCGCCACCCGCAGCTACCGCCGGGGCCGCGCCACGCTGACGCCGTTCGTGTCGGTGGTGAACGCCTTCAACCGCAAGAACGTGTTCATCTACACCCGCGACTTCAGCGTGAAGCCGCCGACCCAGAACGCCATCTCGCAACTGCCGCTGCTGCCGACGGCGGGGTTGAGCGTGGAGTTCTGAATGGGGCGCGTCGCGAACGGGCTCCGCCGCCGGGCGGCGGCTTGCGTGGCGCTCGGGCTCGCCCTGGCCGCGGGCGCCTGCGAGCTCGACACCACTGCCGCGCCCGTCGGCGTGGAGCGGCCGGTAGTGCACGCGGTGCTCAACCCCGCGGCGTCCGAGGTCGTGATCCTGGTGGAGCGGTCGCTCACCGGGAGCACGACGGTCGACGAGGACGTGATCTTCGACCCGCGCGACCCGATCGTGACCGGGAACGGCGTGCCGATCACCGGCGCCGTGGTCGAGGTGAGCGGGGCCGGCCGCACCGCGCGCGCGGTCGAGGACGTGGCCGTCGGCAGCGACGGGCGCGGGCGCGGCGTCTACCGGGTTCGGAACTCGCGCAACGCCGGGACGCAGAACCTGGAGCTGCTCCCGGGGGAGCGGTACTCGCTCCGCATCACGAGCGGCGGTCGGCTCATCGCCACCGCGACGGCGCTGATCCCGGACGTGCGGCCGGCGACCCCGTCGAGCGTTCCGCAGCCCTTCCGGCGCGACCTCGACACGCTGAAGCTGCGGTGGGAGGCGGCCGCCGGCGCCAAGCGTTATGCACTGCGGGTGGACACGCCGTTCGGGCCGTTCTACCTGTTCACCGACGCCACCTCGTTCGACCTGGCCGGCGGGCTGCGCAACTTCTTCGCCGAGGGTCTGCCGCACGTCTTCATCCCCGGCTTCGACCAGAGCGTGCAGGTGGCGGCGGTGGACACGAACTTCGTGGACTACTACCGGACGGCGAACGACCCGTTCACCGGCACGGGGCTGATCACCCGCATCGAGGGCGGGATCGGCGTGTTCGGGGCGTACGTGCCGCTCGACACGCGCGTGCTGGACGTGCGCGCGGAGGCCGGCTCGCCGCCCGCCGGGCGCTACGAGGGGCTGGACACGTTCCCGGCGGACGCGCTCCAGCTCTACGTCGAGTCGTCGGCCGGCGGCCGCACGCAGCTCTCCGGGCGCCTCGAGACGCCCGCCGGCGAGCGCTTCGGCGTGCTCGGCCTGCTCCGCGGGGAAGAGCTCACCCTGTCCGCGCTTGCCGCCCAGAACGTGGCCGACACGCAGTTCGTCTTCCGCGGCCGCCTCGCCGGCGACTCGATCCGCGGCGAGTGGGAGCGGCGCGGCAGCGGGTTCCAGCCGCTGTCCAGCAGCTACCGGCGGAGATGAAAAACACCTGCGACCTGCGACCTGCGAACTGCGACCTAGCTGCCTCGGGACGCCAGGCGCCTCCCGAGGGGGTTAGGTCGCAGGTCGCAGCTCGCAGGTCGTACTTCATCTCCCCCCGTCCCCCCGCATGCAGCGCGCGCAGACGCCGTAGATCACCAGGCGGTGGCGCTGGCGGGAGAAGCCGTGGGACTCGGCGAGCAGCGTCGTCATGCGCTCGAGGCGCTCGTCGCGGAACTCGGTGACGCGGCCGCAGACGGTGCAGAGCAGGTGCTCGTGCTGCGGCACGTCGCGGGCGGGCTCGAAGCGCTTGACGCCCTCGCCGAAGTCGCGCTCGACCGCGAGGCCGCTGCGGACGAGGACCTCGAGGGTGCGGTAGACGGTGGCCGTGCCGACCGCGGCGCCGCGCGCGGCGAGCTCGCGCGCGATGTCTTCCGCCGAGAGGTGGCGGTCGGAGCCGAGCACGACCTCGGCGATCGCCAGGCGCTGTGCGGTGACCGGGTAGCTGTGGTCGCGCAGGTACTGGCGGAACGCCTCGATCACCGGGTGCTGCTGCTGCTCGTCGTTCCGCTCCACTCGGGCTCCGGCAGGAGCGCCCGGAACTGCTCGCCGTCCAGGCGCTCGGAGTCGGCCGACTCGCCGGCGCGCCGCTGCACCCCGCGCACGACGGCGTCGACAGTGAGCAGCGGCGCATCCGCCTCGGCGCGGACGTCGGCCTCCCACTTGCCGCGGTCCGGTCCCTTGAGCGTCAGGCGGTACCGCGCGGTGTAGACGGCGTAGCGCGCCGGCCGGTACGCCGCCGCGCCGCGAAGGGTGGGGTAGAGGGCGGGTGCCGCCGGCTCGGGGTCGTCGCGCTCGTCAGGCTCGGCGGCGCGCGGCGGCGCCCCGGCCGCGTCGTCGGTCGGGTCGCAGGGCGGCGCAGGCCCGTCGGCGGCGGCCGGCGGGGCGGCCGGGGCGGCCTCGCCGAGCAGATTGTCCGGCAACGATTCGATCCGCGTCGCACTCGAGTGGTTGCGCACGTCGGCCTGGTCGATGGCATCTTGGATTTCGGGTGGG
>DATFPD010000142.1:0-6437 GCA_035265005.1 Gemmatimonadaceae bacterium
GGCGCCACGGCGTTCTACGCCTTCACCGGGCGCTTCCCGTTCGAGGGGGCGAGCGCCACCGAGGTGCTGGCGAAGCAGGTCACCGAGCCCCCGCCGCCGCTCGCCTCGCTAGGCATGCCGGTGCCGCGGAAGCTCGCCGCGATCGTGGACCGCTGCCTCGCCAAGCCGCCCGAGCACCGTCCCCAGAGCGCCCAGGCGATCGTCGAGCAGCTGGGGGTGGCGCTCGAGCAGCGCCGCGAGCTGCCGGTGGCGTTGCGGGCGTTCGTGAGACGCTACGGGCGGCTCGATGGCGGCGGCACCCTGCTCGCGGGCCTCGGGCTCCTCTCCGGTTCGGTCATCGCCTCGGCCGCGTTCGGCGGCTACGCGGGACTCACCACGCTGGTCCTCGGGACGACCGCCGCGTCCTTCGCGTACTTCGTGGGCGCGGCGCGACGCCTGACGATGCTCGGCTTCGGCCACCCGGACCTGGGTCCCGCGTTCAGGCAGGAGATGGAGCAGGCGCGTGAGGAGCTGTCGATCGAACACCTCTCGGGCCCGTCGTCGCTGGAGCGCTGGCTGGCGCCGCTCGCCAAGGTCTCGGCGAGCGTCTTCACGGTCGGCCTGGTCCTGGGCCCGGGCGCCTTTGCCACTCCGTGGGCCGCCGGTGCCATTGCCATGATCGCCCTCTCCGGCCTCTCCACACTGGTCAGCTCGATCAGCCTGCTCGCCCTCCGCCAGCAGCACCGCGACGTGGACACCGAGTTCTGGGGAAGGGTCTGGATGGGCAGCTTCGGTAAGGGCGCCTTCGCGCTCGCCCGCAAGCTGCTCGGCGACCGCACCCCCGCCGCGGCGATGACCCACCGCGCCACCGAGCTCTCGCTCGGCATGGCGGCCGAGCAGCTCTACGAGAGCCTGCCGAAGGAGTCGCGTCAGGCGCTGGGCGACCTGCCAGCGCTCTTGCGGCGCCTCCAGGACGACGCGCAGCTCCTGCGCCGGCGCTACGACGAGCTCCAGGAGCTGCTGGCCGAATCCGGCGACGCCGCATCGTCCCCGCAGTACGCCGACCTGCGCGCGGCGCGCGACGAGATCCACGCCAGGCTCGGCGAGGCCGTCGGCGCGCTGGAGACGATCCGCCTCAACCTGCTGCGCCTGCACGCCGGCTCGGCGACGGTCGCCGGGCTCACGACGCACCTGGGGCTCGCCGCCGAGGTGACGGCGGAAGTCGAGCGGCTGATCGCGGCGCACGCCGAGATGGAGGACGTCACGAAGTTCCCCCGGCAGGCGGCCGCGACGCCCGTCTAGAGCCATTCTCGACTCGACCGGGAGCCGCCGAGCCGTGGAGGCCGTCATTCCCGCGAAAGCGGGAATCCAGCCACTCGGCGCTCCGCCTGGATTCCCGCTTTCGCGGGAATGACGAGCGCCCGCCTGTCGCGGGTGAGTTGGCCGTTGCTCTAGCCGTCTCGCCGCCGCCGCGCCCTGCCTCGCCCAGCAGCAGCCCGCGCCCGCCTCGACCGTCACCCAGAGCTACGAGACCGTCAAGCTCGCCGACGGCGTCTACGCCTTCGTCGCCGCCGAGGGGTTCGCGGGACGCCTCCCTCACCTCGGCGACGACATGGTAGGCGCCGGGAGCCACCACGCCATGGCCTCCTGCGCCACCTCCATCGTCACCGTGTGCCCGCCGGTGAACTCGCGGTACTGCACCTGGTAGCCGAGCTGGCGGAGCTGGGGGACGAGGCGCCGGCTCGTCGCGTCGATAGGCAGCACCTGGTCGTTGGTACCGTGCGAGATGTAGATCTTCGGCGTCCCCTTCCGCTCGGCGGGCGCGAAGAAGCCGGGGGAGAACGCCATCAGCGCGCCGAAGAAGTCGCCGTTCGACGCGCCGAGCGAGAGCGCGTACGAGGCGCCGTCGGAGAAGCCGGCGAGCGCCAGCCGCGCCGGGTCGATGTTGCAGCGGCGGAACGTCTGCGCCAGCGCGCTGTCGATGAACCGCACGTCCGGCCCGAACGCGCCGAAGCGGATGTCCCAGCTCGACGAGCGCGAGCTCGGGATCAGCGCGACGATCCCGCGGTCGTCGAACAGCTGGGCCAGCGGCGCCGACGCCCACTCGTTGGCGTCGTGCCCGGCGCCGTGCAGCAGCACGATCAGCGGCGCCGGCTGGTCGGCGCGGTAGGTCGGCGGCACGTACAGGAACCCGTCGCGCAGCGGCGCCAGCGCCAGCTCATGCAGCCCCGCCTCGACGCTCTCGGTCGGCGCGGCCGGGCGCGACCGGAGCAGCGCGTCCCCTTCGGTCGGCCGGAACGGCGCCTGACTGGTCTTGCTGCATCCCGCGCACCCCGCGGCGGCGGCCGCCGCCGCCATCAGCGCCGCGGGGCCGCCGACGGCGACGCCCAGGAAGCGGCGGCGGGAGAGGGAGGTCGTGTACTCGATCATGGCGTCGTGAAGCTCGAGACTTCGGGCACGCGAGTCCGCGAACATCGGTCGCCGGCCGGCGGGCGGACAAGACGTCAGGGATCAGTTGCCGGTCGCCGGTGATCAGACGGGGCCGGCGGTGACGGCGCCCGCCGTCGCAGGTAAGTAACCGCGGGCGGCGCGTGCGGGCATCGCGTCTCGCCGCCCCGGTGGTCCGTCTCGCCGCCTCCCCGCTGGCCCGCCCTCCGCGCGCGCCTATACTGGCCGTCGGCCCAGCCCACCTAACGCGGAGACCGACCCCCATGCCGTCGTCCGACCTCGCTCGCGCCGCCGCCTCAACCGCCGCCTCGCTCGCCGCCGTGTTCGCGCTCGCGGCCGTCGTCCCGCGCAACTGCGCCCACGCCCAGGCGGCCGCCGAGCCGGTCGTGGCGATGTTCCGCGGCGGCGCGACGCACGCGGGCGTCTACCGCACGGCGGGCGTGCCGGCGTTCGGCGGGCTCCAGTGGCGGGTGCAGACCGGCGGCCCGGTGCGCTCGTCGCCCACCGTCGCCGGCGGCGTGCTCTACGTCGGGAGCGGCGACGGCTTCGTCTACGCCATCGACGCCGTGAGCGGCGCGGTGAAGTGGCGGCGCGAGATGGGCGGCGCGGTCGCCTCCACGCCCGCCGTCGCCGGCGGCCTGGTGTACGTCGGCGCGGCGGGCGGCAGCTACCGCGCGCTGCGCGCCGCCGACGGCACCGTGGCCTGGACGTTCAAGGCGGGCGCCGAGGTGCCGCTCGCCTGGGGGCTGGAGAGCGGGCAGGTCTACGGATCGTCGCCCGCCATCTCCGGGAGCACCGTGCTGTTCGGTGCCGAGGACGGCAACCTGTACGCGGTGGACGCGCGCACCGGGCGCGAGCGGTGGCGCTTCGCCGCCGGCGCGCGCATCTACGACTCGCCGGCGGTCGCGGGCGGCGCGGTGTTCGTGGGCAGCCAGCGCGGCGTCGTCTACGCGGTGGACCTCGCGTCCGGCCGGGAGCGGTGGCGCTACGCCGTCGCCGGCGCGAGCGACAGCTCGTCCAGGTTCGGCTTCGACCGCACCACGCTCCAGTCGTCGCCGACGGTGGCGGGCGACGCGGTGTACATCGGCGCGCGCGACGGCGTGCTCTACGCGCTCGACCGCGCGACGGGCGAGCTCCGCTGGCGCAACGACCACAAGATGTCGTGGGTGAACAGCACCCCGGCGGTGGACGGCGGGATGGTCTACGCCGGCAGCTCCGACGCCCGCTTCGTCCAGGGCGTGGACGCGGCGACGGGGCAGGAGCGGTGGCGGTCGCCGGCCACCGGCATCGTCTGGGCGTCGCCGGCGGTGGACGACGCGCGGGTCTACGTCGGCGACGGCGCCGGCGTCATGTTCGCGTTCGACAAGGCGACCGGCAAGGAGGCGTGGCGCTACCGCGTGGGCGGCGCGCTCTTCTCGTCGCCGGCGCTGCACGAGGGCCGCCTCTACTTCGGCAGCGACGACGGGGGCGTGTACGCCGTCAACGCGGCCCGCGGGGAGCCGCTCCGCCGCGCCGTCTTCTGGGATACCGCCTACGCCGAGGTGGCGACGATCCCCAACCACCGCGCCGTGCGCGGCTACCTCGCCGACCGCGGCTACGAGGTGCTCGACGCGCCGGCGCTCCAGCGCTTCATGGCCGAGCGGGTGCGGGACCGCGCGCCGAGCAGCGTCGTGTTCGCGATCGATTACGCGCCGCGGCTGGTGGCGCCGGTGGCGGCCGACACGGTGCTGCTGCGCCGCTACCTGAACGCGGGCGGGACGGTGGTGTGGGTGGGGCTCCCGCCGATGCTCTGGCAGATCAAGGACACCGCCGGGCGCTCGCTGGCCGGCCTCGACCGCTCGGCCACCGCCGCCGTGTTAGGCGTCAGGCACCCGCGCGCCAACTTCGACCTGCTCGGCGTCACCCGCGTGACGACGGCCGGCAAGCGGCTCGGCCTCCCCGACTGGTGGCTCGACAGCTGGGCGGCCTCGCCGTCGGACGTGACCACGGTGCTGGCCTACGACGAGCAGGGGCAGGCCGCGGCCTGGACGAAGGACTACGGCGGCCCGCCGGGCTCGGGCTTCGTGCGGCTCTTCGCCGGCACCGGCGCGCCGGGTCGCCCGGCGTCGATGTGGATCCTCCAGACGGCGGCCGAGCTGCGCCCCTCGGCTGCGGCCGCCGGCGGGGGCCAGCCGTGACCGCGCGCCGGGTGGTCCGCGGGGCCGCCGCCGCCGCGGCGGCGCTCGCGTCAGGCACGCTCGCCGCCCAGACGCCGGCCGAGCACGCCAACGCGGCCGTCACCCGCCAGTACGAGACGGTGAAGCTCGCCGACGGCGTCTACGCGTTCATCGCGCCGGAGACGTTCGGCTCCTACGTCGGCGGCAACTCGATGGCGGTGATCGGCGACAGCGCGGTGCTCGTCTTCGACTCCGGCGCCTTCCCGGCGCTCACCCGCCGGATGATCGCCGACATCCGGAAGCTCACCGACCGCCCGGTGCGCTGGGTGGTGAACTCCCACTGGCACCCCGACCACTGGCTCGGGAACGCCGAGTACCGCGCCGCGTTCCCGAACGTCGCGATCGTCAGCACCGCCGACACGCGCGACCACATCGTCAGGCAGGGCGCCGGGTTCGTCCAGGAGCGCCTGGACTCGGCGTCCCTCCAGGCGTTCTTCCGCACCGCGCTGGCGACCGGCAAGCTGCCCAACGGCACCCCGCTGACCGAGGCGCAGCGGCACTACGGCATCGCCACGATCCCGCTCGCGCGCGCGGCCTACCCCGCCTGGCAGGGCGCCCGCGTCGAGCTGCCGAACGTCACCTTCGACCAGAGCCTCCGCGTGCAGCTGGGCGGCGCGCGCGAGGTGCGGGTGATGTTCCTCGGCCGCGGCAACACCGCCGGCGACGCGGTCGCGTTCGTCCCCGACGCGCGGGTGCTGGCGACCGGAGACCTGGTGGTGGCGCCGGTGCCGTACAGCTACGGCTCCTACCTGGGCGAGTGGATCGAGACGCTCGGCAAGCTCACCGCCCTCGCCCCCGCCGCGATCGTCCCGGGGCACGGCCCGGTGCAGCGCGACACCGCGTACATCGCGCTCGTCTCGCAGGCCCTCACGGCGGCCCGCACCCAGGTCGCCGCCGCCGCGCGGCGCGGGCTGTCGCTGGACAGCACCCGCGTGCTGGTGCGGCTCGACGGCTTCCGCGACCGCTTCGCCGGCACGAGCCAGACCCGCCGCGACAGCTTCGAGCAGGACTTCCTGGGCGGGGCGGTCCAGCGCGCCTACGAGGAGTGGAAGTTCCAGCAGACGCCGACGCCGTGACGGGGCGGGGTTGATGTGACGGGGGGTGGGGCGCGAGGGTTCTTGTTAGAGGCTTGCGTCCCATCACCCGTTCCCCCGCCCGCCATGCTTCTGTCCCGTCGAACGCTCGCGCTCGCCGCCGCGGCCGGCGCCCTCCTCTCGGGCTGCCGGCACAACGACGTCGTCACGGTCCCCGAGGGGGTCGACCCGAGCTGGAGTCTGCGCCCGGCCTTCGTGGACATCGAGCGCAACTCGGTGCAAGCGATCGTGTCGCCCATGACGGCGCGCGTGGGCGTGCCGTTCACGCTCACGATCAACAGCTACGGCTCGTCGAGCTGCACGCGCCTCGGGAACGACCAGGTCGAGACGCGCGGCATGGTCGCCGACATCACGGTGCTCAACTGGGAAGCGCCCGACGGCAGCCCCTGCACGAGGGACATCCGCTTCCTCCCGCACGAGATCGCGCTCCGCTTCACCCAGGCCGGCGACGCCACGGTGCGCGTGCGCGCGCGCAGCCCGCGCACCCAGGAGCTGTTCACCTACGACATGACGCTGCGGGTCGAGCCGTAAGCAGTGGGTCAGTTGAGGGGCGACGGCAACTGCGTTTTGACAGGATGAACAGGATGGACAGGAGGGTGAACAGGATGCAGGGCCCCGGGAGACTGCACTTCCCGGGGCCCTGCATCCTGTTCACCCTCCTGTCCATCCTGTTCATCCTGTCAAAACGCAGTTGCCGTCT
>DATFPD010000143.1:0-3668 GCA_035265005.1 Gemmatimonadaceae bacterium
ATGCTCTTCGGCGTCCGCCCGGAAGATCCGCTCGCGTTCGGCGCGGCGTTCGCCCTGCTGGCCGTCGCCGGCGCCGTCGCCTGCTACCTGCCGGCGCGCCGAGCCCTCGCGATCGATCCGAGTGCGGCGCTGCGGGCGGAATAGGGGCACACCCGTCGGGACCCTCTGTCGGTCGGCTTTGCTTTAATCGACCACAGAGACACAGAGGACACCGAGGACGGGCACACGGGAGGGAGTCCCTCTCTCGGGATGATATGTGAGAATGCTGAGAGGGGTCGCGGCCGCAGGGCTCTCCCCCAGCAGTTCAGCATCTCCTCCCGGCAGGGGGCTTCTCTACGGTGTGCCCCTCCTCGGTGTCCTCTGTGTCTCTGTGGTCGATTCAAGCAAAGCCGACCGACAGAGGGTCCCGACGGGTGTGCCCCTACTCTGCCCGCAGCGCCGCACTCGGATCGATCGCGAGGGCTCGGCGCGCCGGCAGGTAGCAGGCGACGGCGCCGGCGACGGCCAGCAGGGCGAACGCCGCGCCGAACGCGAGCGGATCTTCCGGGCGGACGCCGAAGAGCATCCCCGCGATCAGCCGCGTCAGGGCGAGCGCCGCGACCGTGCCGATCGTTAGGCCGAGCGCGACCAGGCGGAGCCCGGGGGCCAGCACCGCCGCCATCACGTCGGCCGAGCGGGCGCCGAGGGCGACGCGGATGCCGATCTCGCGCGTGCGCTGGGCGACCGCGTTCGACATGACGCCGACGATCCCGACGCAGGCCAGCACCGCCGCCAGGCCGGCGAAGACGGCCATCAGCGCGGCGCTGAAGCGCGGCTGCGCGGCGTCGCGGTCCAGCGCGTCGGCCAGGCGCTGGCCAGCGAACAGCGGGCGCAGTGGGTCGATCTCGTGCACCGCCTGCTTCACGCGCGGGAGCAGCGCCGCCGGGTCGGCGCCGGGCCGGGCGCGCACGACGAGGTTCATGTAGCGCCAGCCGCTCTGCGCGTGCGGGATGAACATTTCCGGCTCCGGCGCCCGCGCGCGCCCCGCGTGCCGCATGTCGCCGACCACGCCGACCACCGTCCGCGTCGCCGGCGGTCGCCCGCCGGGCTGCGCCAGCAGGATCTCGCGCCCCACCGGGTCCGCCGCGCCGAAGAGGCGGCGCGCCATGGTCTCGTTGATCACCACCACCCGCTGCCCGCCGGCGGCGTCCTGGTCGCCGAGCATGCGGCCGCGCCGCAGCCCCACCCGCAGCGCCTCCAGGTAGCCCGGCGTGATGACGCGCGTCCCCACCGGCACCGGGCGCGGGTCCGGCGAGCCCGCCGCGCTCGCGTCCAGCGTCACGCCGCCGTAGGAGAAGGGGAGCCAGTTGACCGCCCCCACCGCCTCCACCTCCGGCAGCGCGCCGACGCGCGCCCGGGCGTCTCGGAAGAAGCCGCGCACCGCGTCGTCGCTCGGGTACGCGTCGGCGGGGAGGACCATCCCCACGGTGACCGCCGGGAGCGGGTCGAAGCCGAGGTCCACCTGGCGCAGCCGCTCGAAGCTGCGGAGCAGCAGTCCCGCGCCCACCAGCAGCACGCTCGCCAGCGCGACCTCGGAGACCACCAGCGCCCGCCGCGCGCGCCAGCCGGCGGTGGAGCCTTGATTAATCGAGGCCCCACCGCCCCCCTTGAGCTCACTGACCATGTCCGGCCGGCTCGCGCGCAGCGCCGGCGTCAGGCCGAAGAGCAGGCCGGCGAGCACGGCCACCGCCACCGAGACCGCGAGCACCGTCGGGTCGATGCGCACCTCGTCCAGCCGCTTGATGTCCTCCGGCGCGAAGCGGAGCAGGACCGGGAGGAGCCAGGTCGCCAGCGCGAGGCCGGCCGCGCCCCCGACGGCCGAGAGCAGCAGGCTCTCGGTCACGAGCTGCCTGACGATGCGGGCGCGCGTGGCGCCGAGCGCGGTACGCACCGCCAGCTCGCGCCGGCGGCCGGCGGCCCGCGCCAGCAGCATGTGGGCGAGGTTGGTGCACGCCGTGAGCAGCACGAACGCCACCGCGCCCAGCAGGAGCAGGAGCCGCGAGCGCGTGGCGCCCACCGTCTGGTCCAGCAGCCCCACGAGCTGCGCGGTCCAGCCGCCGTTCTCCCCGGGGTACGCGGCGGCGAGCGCGGCGGCCGCGGTCTCCAGCTCGCGGCGGGCGCCAGCCTCGCTCGCGCCGGGCGCGAGCCGCGCCAGCGCCTGACATCCGCGCGCCGAACGGTCGGTGGCGGGCTGGGTGAGCGGCGTCCAGAGGTCGGCGTAGTCCGGCCAGCCGCGGCGGTCGGGGAGCACGCCGACGACGGTGTACGGCCTCGCGTCGAGCGTGATCGCGCGGCCGAGCACGGCGGGGTCGGCGTGGAACTGCCGGCGCCACAGCTCGGCGCTCAGCACCGCGACCGCGCCGCCGCCGTCCGCGCCGCCGATCTCCGCGGGCGTGAGCGCGCGGCCGAGCAGCGGGGCGACGCCGAGCGCGGCGAAGAAGCCGTCGCTCACCTGGAAGGCGCGCAGCTGCTCCGGCTCGGCGGCGTTGGTGAGGTTGTACGAGACGAAGCAGGCCGCGCCGAGCGCCGAGAGCGACCGCGTTCGTGCGCGCCAGTCGGCGAGGTTGAGCGCGGAGACGCCGGGCCACGCGGTGGCCTGACGAGCGGCGACCTCGCGCGGGTCGCGCCCGGTGGCCTGCGTCGGCGCCGGGACCTCGAGCACGGTGTACAGGCGGCCGGCGTCCGGGTAGGGGAGCGGGCGGAGGAGCACGCCGTTCACGACGCTGAAGATCAGCGTGTTGGCGCCGGTGCCCAGGGCGAGCGTGAGCACGGCGACGAGGGTGAAGGCGCGTGACGTGAGGAGCTGCCGCGCGGCATAGCGCAGGTCCTGCCGCAGCTCCTCCAGGTACTCGGCGTTGCGCATGCGTCGGTCTCTCGTGTGGGCGAGCTGGCGGCACTCGGCGTTCACGCGGGCGAAGTCGCCGAACCGGCCGAGCGCGGCCCCGCGCGCCGCCTCGGGGGACATCCCGCGCGCGACGTACTCCCGCGCGCGCATCTCGACGTGGAAGGCGAGGTCGGCGTCCACCTCGTCGGCGACGCTCTCGCGCCAGACTCGGCGGGGGGGCGGGTTGTGGCTGGACTCGGGCATCGGAGCAGTTCCTCAGGGACTCGGGGCTCGGCACTCGGCCATCGGGGCTCGGCCATCGGGGCTCGGCCATCGGGGCTCGGCCATCGGGACTCGGCGCTCGGCTGGATGCCAGGCAGTGGTGGGCCCTTGATTCATCAAGGGCCCTCTGCATCCCGGCGGGGGCAGCCCGGGGCCCTTGATGAATCAAGGGCCCACCACTGCCCCAGGACGCCCCTCTGCCGAGTGCCGAGCCCCGATGGCCGAGTCCCGATGGTCGAGCCCCGCGTCTCATGTGCCGGGGAGCAGGACCTTCGACACGGCCGCCGCGAAGCCGGCCCAGCGCGCCGTCTCGGCCTTGAGCCGCTCGCGGCCCCGCCGCGTTAGGCGGTAGAACTTGGCGCGCCGGCCGAGCTCGGAGACTCCCCACTCGCTCTCCACCCAGCCGCCGGCCTCCAGGCGGTAGAGGGCGGGGTAGAGCGAGCCCTCCTCGACCGTGATCGCCGAGTCGGTGGTCTCCTCGATCCACCGCGCGACCGCGTAGCCGTGGCGCGGGCCCCAGCTC
>DATFPD010000144.1:0-9479 GCA_035265005.1 Gemmatimonadaceae bacterium
AAGTAATTCGTTTGTGGCTCGATCGTTTGACGAATGCCCGATGCACTCAGCGCTCCGACCTCTCGCTGCGTCACCGCGTTCAGGACGCCGAGGTTGATGCCGTTCGACAGTCGGCCGGTCAGCTTGCCGGCACCGAGGATCGTCGAGTTGTTGACGTTGTCGACGTCGTAGTACGTGCCGCCGAGTTGTGGCCCCCGGCCGATGCGGCGCGAGTAGAGCATGTTGATGTTCGAGCTGAACGCGCCCTGCCCCTCGAGAAAGAAGGGTCGGCGCTCGCTGAAGAACGATTCGAAGCCCGATAGGTTCACCTGCGACGGATCGGCTTCGACCTGGCCAAAATCCGGATTGATGGTGGCGTCGAGCGTGAGGTTCGACGTCAGGCCGTACTTCACGTCCGCGCCGATGCTCGTTCGGACGGGGTGCGCAAAGCTGTTCACGTCGCCAGCGCCTCCCGCCTCGGTGACGCTCTTCTGCACCACATACGGCGCGGCCTCGAGCCGACGCGCGGGCGGAATCCCCTCCAGGTCGGCGAGCTCGCCGAGCTGCGACGGGAACCCCGTCTGCGAGCGGTGGTAGAGCGGCCAGCTCAGGCGCCGGCCGTCGCGCCCGATGTCGCGAAAGACGCCGAAGCCGAAGGTGTGCCGCGGCGCATCCGCGAAGCGGAGCTGGCTGAAGGGGATCCGGAACTCCGCCACCCACCCCGCCCCGTCGATGCGCGCCGCGGCGTCCCACACCGGGTCCCACGACTCGTCCTCCTCACCGTCGTTGATGATGCTGGCGTCGCGCTTGACGCCCGCCGGGTTCACCATGAACTCGAAGCCGGTGCGCCGGTCGTGGTACGAGTCGATGACAACCTTGACCCAGTCGGAGGCGGTGTGCACGTCCCGCCGGCTGAGCAGCGCGAGGATGCTGTCGGGGCGCGGGTCGAACGCGCGCACGAGCACGTAGAGGTTGCGGTCGTCGTACGCCACCTTCACCACGGTCCGGAAGCCCGCCCCCGGGTCGCCGTCCTCGATGGGGTCGAACTCGCGGAAGCCGTCGACCGCCCGCGCCGCGGCCCAGACCTCGTCGTCCTCGCGCCCGTCGAGCACCGGCGCGCGGCGCGCCCGCACCGCCGATGCCACGCTCGGTGCGCGCGCGGCTGCCTCCTTTGTGTGTGCCCGCTGCGCGAGCGAGTCGCGCGCGGTGATGGGGCCAGAGAGCTGCTGGGCATCGGCGGCCGGGGCGGCCGCGAGTGCGAGGAGCGTGGCCACGACGAGAACACGATCGTGTGACATGGGACCGGCCCTGGCGGGGGCGAGTGGGGGTCGCTGCCGTGGGATTCTTAGAGGACTCCCATGTTTGCGACGATCGGCCACTTGCGCCAGAGGCAAAATCGCGGCGGGGACCGAGGAGGCGGGGACCGAGGACGGCAGTCCCCGCCGTTCTCACAGCCCGAACCAGTACGACGCCTTGATGAGGAAAGTGTTGTCCGGGTGCGCGCGGAAGAGCCGGTCGTAGTCGCGCCGGGTGTCGAAGGAGCCGGGGAACTGGCCGGAGTCGCCGCGCCCCTGCGACCAGACCACGAAGATCGTCGAGCCCGGACGGTACTCCCACCGCACGACGGCGTTCGAGTGGAACTGCCGGACGTTCACGTTCGAGTTGTCGATCGCGCCGCCGGGGAGCCGCGACTCGGCGAACGGGACGAAGCGGCGGTCGTAGTCCGAGGCGCGCGGCTCGCCCAGCTCGCGCAGGTTGCGGAACTGACCCGCGCTGGCGAACGGCTCGGCGTAGAGCTGGAAGGTGAGCGCCGTGGTCATGGTGTAGTCGACGCGCGTCCGCACGTTGATCCGCCGCTGGTTGAGCCGGCCGAAGACGTAGTGGTCGGTAGCGATCGAGTCGACGACGACGCCACCGCCGTCGGTGACCGGCGTGTACGTCGTCACGGTCGTGTAGAACTGCGAGTCGTCGACGTTCGACGTCACGCTCGGCGACAGCGACATGGTGAAGCGGCTCGACGCGCGCACGTCGATCGACGGGCTCAGGTCGTGGAACCGCGTGCGGCCGTGGTCGCCGCGCCCGAAGAACGTGAAGACGTACGGGATCAGGCGCTTCCGCTGGTCCCCTTCCACCCCGAACCACGCCTGGAGGAACTGGTTGCGCCGGAACGCCGGCCCGCCGTGCGCGTCGCGGTCGTTGTAGACCGCGCCCACGTTGTCCGGGCCGAGGCCCATGTGCAGCCACCACTGGTTCGTCAGCTGCCCGTGCGCGTTGATGTTGCCGCCGCGCCCCGTCGCCAGGCCGTCGGCGACGTTCCACTGGTTCCACTGGTTGAAGTTGATCTGGGCCCGCCGGTAGAACCGCCGCGGCTTGTTGAGCACGAACGCGTACCACGTGCTGTACCCCTGCTGGTCCGCCCGCGGGGAGAAGCCCGCGTCGTTGATCTCGAAGCCGGGGGAGAAGCGCGTGTAGCCGGTGAACAGCCGCGTCAGGCCGCTCAGCTTCTGCACGCTGAGCTGCGCGCCGGCGCCGGCGAGCGAGGTGCGCGAGGGGTCGAAGTCGAGCCGCGAGTCGGGGCGCTGGTAGTTGTGCACCCCGCTCTCCTGCGTGCGCCGCATCGCCGCGGTGTCGCCCCGCACCACGCTCCCCGTGAGGTAGCCGGAGAGCTGCCAGCGGTTGTCGGCGCCGAAGCGGTGGCGGAAGTCCGCGCCGCCCGTGTACGCCTCGCGGCGGAGGTACGGCACGTTCTCGGGGCGCAGATCACGGTGCACCGCCGCGACCATCGCGCCCAGCCCGCTCGCACCCTTTCGGAAGTCCTGCTGCAGACGGCCGACCGCGTAGTTCGTCGCCGGCTCGATCGTCAGGCCGCGCGCGCCCTCTTCACGCTGCGTCACCGCATCGAGCACCCCGATCGACGTGCCGCGCCGCGTGCGCCCGGTGAGCTTCGCGGCGCCGAGGATGGTCGTGGCGGTGGGGGCACTCGGGGCCCTGAAGTCGAAGTCGTGGTCGCTGTAGCCGCGGAGCTGCGGCGCGCGTCCGACGCGGCGTGAGTAGAAGAGGCCATCGCACACGTCGTCGCTGCACGAGAGGTCGAAGCGGAAGATGCCCGTCCCTTCGAGGAAGAAGGGCCGGCGCTCCTGGAAGCGCGTCTCGAACGCCGTCAGGTTCACCACCGCGGGGTCGGCCTCCACCTGGCCGAAGTCCGGGTTCACCGTCGCGTCCAGCGTCAGGTTCGACGTCAGCCCGTACTTCACGTCGGCGCCGACGCTGGTGCGCATCGGGTGCGCGAAGCCGGACGCGTCGCCTGCATCTCCCGGTTCGGTGACGCTCTTCTGCACCACGTACGGCGCGGCCTCCAACCGGCGCGCCGGCGGGATCCCGACGAGATCCGCCAGGTCGCCGAGCTGCGACGGGAAGCCGGTCTGACTGCGCCGGTACAGCGGCCAGCTCAGCCGGCGGCTGTCCCGCCCGATATCGCGAAAGACGCCGAAGCCGAAGGTGTGCGATGGCGCGTCCGCGAAGCGGAGCTGGCTGAACGGGATCCGGAACTCCGCCACCCACCCCGCCGAGTCCACGCGTGCGGCCGCGTCCCACACCGCGTCCCACGACATGTCCTCCTCGCCGTCGTTGATGATGCTGGCGTCGCGCTTGACGCCCGCCGGGTTCACCATGAACTCGAAGCCGGTGCGGCGGTCGTGGTACGAGTCGATGACGACCTTGATCCAGTCCGACGCCGTGCGGACGTCGCGGCGACTGAGCAGCGCGAGGATGCTGTCGGGGCGCGGGTCGAACGCGCGCACGAGGACGTAGAGGTTGCGGTCGTCGTAGGCGACCTTGGCGACGGTGCGGAAGCCGGCGCCGGGCTCGCCGTCCTCCACGGGGTCGAACTCGCGGAAGCCGTCGACCACGCGCGCCGCCGCCCACGCCTCGTCGTCCTCGCGCCCGTCGAGCACCGGCGCGCGCCGCGCACGCACCGCCGATGCCACGCTCGGTGCGCGCACCGCCCCCTCGGCGCCCCGCGCGCGTCGCGCGAGCGAGTCCCGTCCGGTGGCGGCGCCGGCCAGCTGCTGCGCGCCCGCGGGCGCGGCCAGAGATGCGACGGCGAGCGCGGCGAGGAGTGCTCGAACGTGTGACATGAGACCACCAGCCCTGATCGAGTGCGGGGCGCTGCCGTCCGTAGTCTCAGACAGGAGCTCGACAGGGATGGTTGCGGAGGGCGGGGACTGCTAGGCCGCACGGCCGCGTAGCAGTCCCGCAGCGGCCCGTGGCGCCCGGCAGTCCCGCATCATTAGGTTGACGGGCCGAAGCCGCAGCAGGTTCACGGAGGGTCCCGTCATGACGCCACCTCAGTCGCCGGACGACCGCGGTACGATCGCGGCTCTGCTCGCGCCGGACATCCTCGCGCTCCTCGACGAGGAGCCGGGCAGCGTCGCCGCGGAGACCGAGGAGCTGCACCCGGCCGACCTCGCCGACGTCGTGGCGGCCATCCCCCGCGAGCGCATCGCGCAGCTGATCGCGGCCCTCCCCTCCGGGCGCGCGGCCGACGTCCTCGAGTACCTCGACGAGGAGCTGCGCACCGAGCTGCTCGAAACGATGAGCACGCGCGACGCCGCGACGCTCGTCTCCGAGATGACGCCCGACGACCGGGCGGACGTGCTCGAGGAGCTGGAGGAGGAGCAGGCCGCGGAGATCGTCTCGGCGCTCCCGCCCGAGGCGCGGCGCGAGACCGAGCGCCTCCTCTCGTACGAGCCGGACACCGCCGGCGGCCTCATGACGACCGAGTTCGTCTCGGTCGCCGAGACGATGACCGTCGAGCAGGCGCTGGCCGCGGTGCGCGTGCTGGCGCGGAGCGGTCGGCGCGAGGCGATGCACAACATCTACGCGACCGACGCCGCCGGCCGCATGCACGGCGTGATGTCGCTCCGCGAGCTGCTCGCCGCCGGCGAGGGGACGCGCGTGAGCGAGGTGGCGTGGCAGGAGGTCGTGAGCGTGCCGCCCACCGCCGACCGCGAGGAGGTGGCGTCGCTCACCAAGAAGTACGACCTCGTCGCGGTGCCGGTGGTGGACGAGGAGCACCGCATCCTCGGCGTGGTCACGGTCGACGACGTGATCGACGCCCTGGTCGAGGAGCAGACCGAGGACGTGCAGAAGCTGGGCGGCATGCAGGCGCTGGAGGAGCCGTACATCCAGAGCGGCTTCTTCGAGATGATCCGCAAGCGCGCGGGGTGGCTCGCCGCCCTGTTCATCGGCGAGCTCATGACCGCCAGCGCGATGCAGCACTTCGAGGGCGAGCTGGCGCGCGCGCTGGTGCTCACGCTGTTCATCCCGCTCATCATCAGCTCGGGCGGCAACTCCGGCTCGCAGGCGACCACGCTCATCATCCGCGCGATGGCGCTCGGCGAGGTGGGGCTCCGCGACTGGTGGCGGGTCGCGCTGCGCGAGCTGCCGACGGGGCTCACCCTCGGCATCATCCTCGGGCTGCTCGGCTTCGTGCGCGTGGTGCTCTGGCACCGGCTGGGCATGGCAGACTACGGCCCGCACCACGTACTGATCGGCCTCACGGTCTCGGCGGCGGTGCTGGGCGTCGTCACCTTCGGGTCGCTCGCCGGCTCGATGCTCCCCTTCCTCATGCGCCGCATCGGCTTCGACCCCGCGAGCGCCTCGGCCCCCTTCGTCGCCACGCTGGTCGACGTGACGGGGCTGCTCATCTACTTCACGACGGCGCTGATGCTGCTGCGGGGAACGCTGTTGTGAGGGATGGGGGAAGGGAGATGGGGGATGGACCCTTCCCCCTTGCTGCGCTCGGGGTCAGGGCAGGCTGTCAGCTGTCAGCGGAAGCAGCTCATCCCACATCCCCCGTCCCCCATCCCTCGCCAGCGACGCCAGTCGGGGCGACCATCTCGTTGCTTCTCGCCGCCCTCGGCTTCGGCTCGGTCGTCATCCTCACCAAGCTGGCGCGCGACGGCGGGGCGCCGCTGGCGACGATCCTGGCGTGGCGGTACGCGCTCGCGGCGGCGGTGCTGGTGGGGCTGAGCGGCGGGGTGCGGGCGGTGCTGCTGCCGCCGCGCCGGGCGCTGCCGATTCTGCTGCTCGGCGGCGGGGGGCAGGCGTCGATCGCGTTCCTGAGCCTCCGGGCACTCGACTACATCCCGGCGGCGGCGATCGGCTTCCTCTTCTACACCTACCCGGCGTGGGTCGCCCTGCTCGCGGCCGTCACCGGCGCCGAGCGCCTAACGGTGGCGCGGGCGGCGGCGCTGGCGCTCTCCCTGGCCGGCATCGCGCTGATGGTCGGCGCCCCGGGCGCGCGCGCCGGCGCGGCGGCGCTGCACCCCACCGGCGTCGCCCTCGCCCTCGCCTCGGCGCTCATCTACGCGGTGTTCATCCCGATGGTGAACCGCCTCCAGCGGGGCACGTCGCCCGCGGTCGCGTCGACCTACATCGTGTTCGGCGTGGCGCTCATCGCGCTCGCGGTCGGCCTGCCGACGCACGAGATCACCGTCCGGCTCGCGCCCGGCGTGTGGGGGGTGATCGCCGCCCTCGCCCTCTTCTCGACCGCGCTCGCGTTCATCTACTTCCTGCGCGGGCTGGCGGTGCTGGGTCCGGTGCGGACGTCCATCATCTCCACCGTGGAGCCGTTCTGGACGGCGACCGCGGGGATGCTCGTGCTCGGCCAGCCTCTGCGGGGGAGCACGCTCGCCGGCGGCGCGATGATCGCCTCGGCGGTGCTGCTGCTCCAGTGGCGGGAGGGGCGGGCGGCGGTGCGGCCGGTGACGGAACGCGAGACCGAGGCGTCTTAAGGAACGTCCTCCCGCACTCCGAGTATCAGCGCTGATCCGGGCCGCACGGCTCTCGTCGTCTCTCCTTCCGGCATTGTCCTCGTCCAGCAGCACGCGCGCGGCCCGCGGGCTCGCCGCCCTGGCGGCGCTCGCCGCCCTCGCGCTCGGCGCGCGGCCGGGGCGGGCCCAGCGCGCGCCGCCCGCGGAGCTGCCGCCGCCCGCCGCGGAAGCGCGCGACTCGAGCACCGCGGTCCTGCGCGGCACGGTGCGGAGCGCGGGCTCGGGCGAGTGGCTCCCGGCGCAGGTCAACGTCACCCCCGACCGCTTCGCCCCGCGCGGCACCCGCACCGACGACTCGGGCCGCTTCGTGCTCCGGCGCCTACCGGCCGGGAGCGCGGTGGTGCGCGTCCGGGCGCTGGGCTATCGCTCGGCGGACACCACAGTGCAGCTCCTCGGGGGGGAGGTGGTGGAGATCACGCTCCGCCTCGTCGTCGTCCCGCGCCGGCTGGGCGAGGTGCGCACCATCGCCAAGGGTCCGGACCGCGCCGGCTTCGAGAGCGAGCCGAACGTCGGCAGCGTGACCGTCCCCGGCCCCGAGCTCTCGCGCATCCCGGCGCTCGGCGAGTCGGACGTGCTGCGCGCGGTCGCGCTGCTCCCCGGCGTCACCGCGCGCAACGACTACTCGGCCGGCTTCAACGTGCGCGGCGGCGAGAGCGACCAGAACCTGATCCTGCTCGACGGCATCCCGATCTACAACCCGTTCCACCTGGGCGGGCTCTTCGGCACGTTCATCGACGAGGCGGTCGGCGGCATCTCCCTCCAGACGGGCGGCTTCTCGGCGGCGTACGGCGGGCGCCTGTCGAGCGTGCTCGACGTGTCCAGCGCGCAGGAGGCGCGCGCCGGCGCGCACGGCGCGGCCGAGCTCTCGCTGCTCTCCTCCACGCTCACGCTGGGCGGCGCGCTGCCGAGCGCGCGCGGGTCGTGGAACGTCGCGGCGCGGCGCACCTACGCGGACAAGGTGGCGGCGGCGATGAGCTCGTACACATTCCCGTACCACTTCCAGGACGTGCAGTTCCACGGCGCGACGCTGCTCCCCGGCGGCGGCACGCTCTCCCTCACCGCCTACGCCGGCCGCGACGACCTGTACGAGCCGCCCGAGGAGGAGGACTTCTGCCGCGCGCCCGAGTGCGCGCGCGACTCGGGCACGGTGAGCAACCAGGATGGCTTCACCTTCGACTGGGGGAACCGGCTGGCCGGGGCGACGCTCACGCAGCCGCTGGGCGCCCACACCACGCTCGTGCAGCGCGCCTCGATCTCGTACTTCGCGACCCACTTCCGGGTGAACGCGGGGCGCACGGACGAGATGCACTTCGTCAACACGCTGACCGACGTCCAGCTCTCGGGGTCGCTGACGAGCGAGCGCGGCGCGCACACGCCGGGCGCCGGCTGGGAGCTGTCGCGCTACGGCATTGCGTACGACGAGCGCCTCGGCGAGCTGTTCGACGACGTGGACTTCGACCCGCTCGACCCGGGCGGCTTCGACCCGGGCGCGGGGAGCGGCGAGGGTGCCGAGCCGTTCGCGCTGCGCCAGCGCACGGGGGCGGCCGCGCTCTACGCCGAGGACCTCTGGAAGCCTAACGCGCGACTGCTGCTCCGCCCCGGCCTGCGCGCCGAGTGGGTGCCGGGCGCGCGGTGGCTCGGCCTGTCGCCGCGGCTGTCGGCGAAGTACTTCCTGACCGAGGACTTCGCGCTCACCGTCGCGGCGGGGCGCTACGCGCAGTGGCTGCACGCGGTGCGCAACGAGGACCTGCCGCTGCGCCTCTTCGACCTCTGGCTGGCGAGCGACCGCCGCGTGCCGGTCTCCACCGCCACGCACCTCGTGGCCGGCGCCGAGCGGTGGCTGGGGCGCGACCGCTTCGTGCGGGTCGAGGCGTACGGCAAGGACTACGACGGGCTCGCGGAGCCGCCGTTCACCATCGACCCGCGCGTGCGCCCGGACCAGCTCCGCTACTTCGGCGGGCGCTCGTACGGCGTGGACGTCTTCCTGCGGCAGCTCGAGTCGGGGAGCGTGGGCGGGTGGATCACCTACGGCTACTCGGTGAGCACGCGCGAGCGGAACGGCGGAGGGGGCCGCTACTGGCCGGCGCAGGACCGGCGGCACAACGCGAACGTGGTGCTGAGCTGGGTGCCGAGCCGACGGTGGACGGTGGGCGCGCGCTACGGCGTCGCGTCCGGGACGCCGTTCACGGCGCTCGCCGGCCGCTACGACTGGCGCGTGTACGACCCGTTCGGCAACGGCTACGACCGCGACGATCGGAACGGCCGCGAGATGACCGCCCGCGGCCCGCGGAACGCCGAGCGCTACCCGCTCTACCAGCGCATCGACCTCAGCGCCGAGCGCAGCTTTTACGCCGGCCGCACCGCCATCCGCCCGTACCTGAGCGTGGTGAACGCGACCAACCGGCGGAACGTGTTCGCGTACGACTTCGACTACTACTCCGACCCGCCGACGGCGCGCGCCCTTTCGCAGTTCCCGCTGCTGCCGACGCTGGGGCTGAAGGTGGAGTTCTGAGAATGAGCGTCAGAGCGCGTATCAGTGGACGCCGCGGCGTGGCCGGCCCGGCACTCGGGGCCTTGCTGTTCGCTGGAGTCTCCGGCTGCGAGTTCGACGCCGGCACTGCTCCGGCCATCGTGCCGCGACTGGTGGTGCACGCGGTGCTGAAC
>DATFPD010000145.1:0-16539 GCA_035265005.1 Gemmatimonadaceae bacterium
GGCCCGAAAGGCCGGTATGCGCAGGTGGACGTACAGCAGCGTCAGCGCCGTGGCGGCGAGGCATACAATGAGGAACTCGGGACGGGCGATCCAGAAGACGGGATGGCGGTCGAGCAGCACGTCCCGCACGGTGCCACCGCCAAGTGCCGTGACCACGGCGATGATGGCGACGCCGAGCCAGTCGAGACTCTTGCGTCCCGCCGCCAGGGCGCCGCTGATGGCGAACACGGCGACGCCGATGAGGTCGAGGGTGCGGAGGAGCATGGGGTGAACGTAGTACAGGGGCGACACCAGTGTCGCCCCTAGGGGCGGTACGGCCCTCCCACCTCCCCCCACCCCCAGCTCGGCATCGGCTGCTCGAGCTGCGGCGCCGCCCCCTCCTGCGAGTTGAGCACCGCGAGCCGCGACCCCCACTCCAGGTAGGCGACGAACGCCGACCGGAACTCGGGGTCGTCAGGCAGCCCCGCCGCGTCGGCGCTGGCCAGCAGCAGCTGCACCCAGCGGGCGCGCTGCTCCTGCGTGAGCCGGCGCGCCAGGTGGTGCGAGAGCATCGTCGCGTGCCCGCCGCGCTCGGCCGTGTACAGCGCCGGCCCGCGGAACACCTCGGCCAGGAACCGCGCCACGTACTTCGGGTGCTCGGGGCCCATCTGCGCGAACACGGGCGCGAGCAGCGCATCGGCGAGGACGCGGTCGTAGAACACCGTCGTCAGGCGCTCGAGCGCGGGCAGCCCGCCGGCCCAGTCGTAGAGCGACGGCGGGGAGGACGCGGCGGCGGAGAGCGTTTCGAGAGAGTCCTGGCGGACGGCGTCGGACACGGCGGGCCTCGGGCTGGGGACGCCTAGACGATGCGGCCGCGCACGGGCGGGCGCCATCCGCCGTTCGAGGGGGAACACACGGCCGAGGTCGTTCGCCCTCGCGCCACCGGGCTCATCGCCATAGCTTGCGGATGTCACCCCTCTCCAGCTGGATTCCGCGCGGTGGCTCGATGCCTGCGCTTACGGGCCGCCTGGGATGTATTCGGGGTCCGGGCGTCGGCACGGTGCCGCCGCCCATGACGCCGTCCCAGCAGTGCAGAGAAGGAGTGGTACCATCATGCGC
The DNA here is from genome assembly GCA_035265005.1 of Gemmatimonadaceae bacterium. Taxonomy (GTDB): domain Bacteria; phylum Gemmatimonadota; class Gemmatimonadetes; order Gemmatimonadales; family Gemmatimonadaceae; genus DATFPD01. The sequence continues at coordinate 1,099 of DATFPD010000145.1, forward strand.
GCCTCGCAGCGGTTCAGCACGCTCGTCGCGGCCACGCTTACTGTCGTGGCCCTCACCGCCGCGTGTGCGTCGCGGCATCCCACGCCGGACACGGAGCCCAACCCCGAGCCCGCCCCCACCGAGGACGACGTCCGCGACGTCTCGGTCGGCTACGGCACTCAGGCGAAGCGCGAGCTGACCGTGGCGGTCGGCTCCGTCACCGAGCGCGACATCGGCCAGGCGCGCGTGACCCGCGTCGAGGAGCTGCTCCAGGGGCGCGTCGCCGGCGTGCAGGTCTCCCGGCGCGCGGACGGCGAGCTGTCGGTGCGCATCCGCGGCGCCTCGTCGCTGATGGGCGGCGGCGAGCCCCTCTGGGTGCTCGACAACATGCCCCTCAACACCTCGATCTCGGGCGCCCTCGCCGGCCTCAACCCGCAGGACATCGAGCGCATCGACGTCCTCAAGGACGCCGGCGCCACCGCGATCTACGGCTCGCGCGGGATGTACGGCGTCATCCTGATCCGCACCAAGCGCCATTGAGCGAGATTGCCCATAGATGAAAGTGGAGAGGGACACGGATACGATAGATCCGTGTCCCTCCCTGTTCATCCGCGGCCGCTGTTCCCGTCAGGCACTCACGGCACTCACGGCGAGCGCGGCTTGGCGGTGCGCCCGGAGCCGCCGCTGTTCCCCGAGGACGACTGCCCGCCGCTGCCTGACGACGACGACGAGCCGCTGCCGCCGCCGGACGACGTCCGCGCCGAGCCGCCGCCGCCGCCGCCCGAGCTGTAGCCGCCGGGGCTCGCGCTCCGCTCGCGGGGCCGCGCGTCCGAGCCGCCGCCGCTGCTGCCGCTGCTGCCGGAGTCGTCGCCGCGGCTGTAGCCGCTGCCGTTCACCACGCGCCCGCTCCGCCCGCCCGACGCTCCGCTGCCGCCGCCGGGGCGCACGACGATGATCACCGGCTGGTTGCCGTACCAGCCGCCGTACCCCGGCCCGTAGCCGTGGTTGTACCCGTACGGATACGCGCCGTACCCGTAACCGTACGGGTAGCCGCCGTAGCCGTAGCCGCAGCTGTAGCCGCCGTACCCGCAGCCGTAGTAGCCGCCGGTGCCGTAGGTGCCGTAGGTGCCGTAGGTGCCGTAGCCCGGGTCCAGCGGGTCCCGGCCGCGGACGACCGTCGTCGTGCGCCCGCTGTCGCCCGCCGCCGGCCGCGGCAGCTCCTGCGCCTGACGAGTGGCGCGGTTCACGGCGAAGGTGCGCGGGTAGGAGAGCGCGACCATCAGGTCGATCACCCGCGTCGACACCCTGGCGTCGGCGAGCGAGACGAGCTGCTTCGCGTCCACCGCGAACGACTGCCCGCTCTCGGCCAGCCACGCCTCGACCACCGCCGGGTCCACCCGCCGCGACGCTTCCACCACCTCCGGCACGGCCGCCACCACCGCCGCCGCCGAGCGTGCCGCGGCCGCGAACAGCGCGCGCCCCCGCAGCGCCGCGACCACGGCCGCCGGGAGCCCGACGCTGTCGCTCACCCCGCGGTAGCGCCCGACCCGCACCACCGGCTGCCCGCCGCCCGCCGACAGGCTGCGCACGTCCAGCCACTCCTCCCGCGTCGACATGGCGATCACGCCCGTCGAGTGGAGCTTCATCCCGCCGGCGCAGACGCGGTCCGCCGTCAGGTACACGCGCCGCGAGTCGGACGACCACTCGGCGCGCTCCCACCCGGTGCAGCCGTCCACGGTGCTCTGGCGGGGCTCGCCGGACGCGTCGATGCGCTCGCGGCGCTCGGCGCGACCGTCAACGATCGTGACCACGTCCACGGCCGACGCGCCGGCCGGTGCGCCCTCGGCCGGCACCACGCACAGCGCGAAGGGACGCGCCGTGCCCCGCAGCGCGGGCGCGGGCGCGGTGCCGGCGGGCTCCCAGCAGCCGATCCACCCCTGCCACCGCGGGTCCGGGCCCGCGGGCGTGCCCTGCGCCGAGGCGGCCGCCGGGGCCGCCAGGAACGTCGTCGCCGCCGCGGCGACCGCCATCGCGTACTTCGCTCGAGTCATCATCGCCGTCGCCTCAGAATCTGATCGAGAGCCCGACCGTGGCCGCGTAGCCCGACAGGTCGATCGGGCGGAACTTCTCGAATTGCTCGTCCATGCGCGCCTTCGCCCAGCCGTAGCGCCCCTCGGTGGTCAGCGCCAGGTGCGCGCCCAGCGAGAAGTCGACGCCGGCCAGGGCGTGCGCCGTCGGCGTCCACCCGCTGGAGACCAGGTCGCCGGAGAAGATCTCCTGCGTCTCCGCGTCGACGAAGTCTCCCTGCTGGCCGAACCGGTACCACATAAGCCCGCCGCCGGCGCCGACGTACATCGCCGTGCGCGCCGGCACCCAGGCGAAGCGCCCGATCGTCCGCCCGCGCGGCGTGATGTAGCCCCGCAGCCCGACGGTCAGCGGGATGCGCCGGAACGTGGTCGTCTGCTCGATGGGCCGGTCTCCGCTCTCGGTCTCCTCCACCCAGTCGCGGAACTCCGACCGCGCGCTCGACCCCGCGTACGCCGCCCCGAACATCAGGTCCGCCCGCGGCGCCACGCGGAACGCGAAGTCGGCGCCGAACGAGGGGCCGGCGAAGTCGCCGCGGCCGAGGGTGAGCTGCTCCGTCGCGAGCGCGAAGATGTCGCTCCGCGCGCTCGCTCCCGCGACGCCGCCGCGCAGCGTCACGCTCCCGACCGGCTCGTGGAAGAGGAACCCGCGCCCGGCGCCCTGCGCCCCCGCCGCGACGGGAGCCGCGGCGGCGACCGCCAGGCCGAGGAGTGCCGCGCGAATGCTGAGTCCTGGCGACGATGTCATGGCGCATCTCCGGCGCGCACGTTCGGGGAGGAAAGCCGCATCCCCCTGGTACAGTCTACGAGGACGTCTGTTCCTGAGCTACGGCCGAAGAAGGTCCGGTGTTGAGAGCTGCATGGTGGAGCAGTGGTGGGCCCTTGATGCATCAAGGGCCCACCACTCCTAGGTAGTGGGTCAGTTCGAGGGCGGCCGCCGCGATGGCAACGGCGACGGCAACAGCAACGGCATTTTGACAGGATGAACAGGATGGTGAACAGGATGACGGGCCGCTCGGGAGGCCCCGCGTCCCTGAGCACTTCATCCTGTTCACCATCCTGTCCATCCTGTCAAAATGCCGTTGCCGTTGCTGTTGCAGTTGCTTCAAACTGACCCACTACCCCACTCCTACCGGGCAGCATCTCTCTTTGTGCTTCAGCTCCGCTTCACCTTCTCGTATTCCCGGATGAACGCGTCCGGCGGCGTGCTGGCCACCACCCGGCCGATCACGTCCAGCGGCAGGTCGTCCAGCGTCTTGAAGCGCACGCACGACTTCCCCATGTCGAGCTTCTTCCCGGCCTTCGCGAAGCCGTCCTTCAGCAGCCGCGCCGGCTCGCCGTCGCCGACGTAGGCGCCCATGAGGTAGAGCGCGTAGTAGTTCTTCTGGGCGGCGAGCGCGGCGTAGCTCAGCGGCTGGCCGTTGTACGTCTTCGGGTAGCGCGAGAGCGGGACCTCGTAGCTGATCGCCCCCCAGCTCATGGATTCCTGGTAGCCGGCCGGCAGATGCTCCAGGATGACGTCGCGGACCGCCGAGACGACGGCGCGGCGATCGTCGGGCAGCGCGTGCAGGTACTCAGAGACGGTGGCGGCGTTGCTCCGGGCCACGGGCGAGCCTCCGGGATGGCGGTAGTGGTGAGAGCGGCGGCGACAAAGTACAGACGGGCACCCGTCCTCACCACCGCCTCGCCGCCGGCGGCGAGCGCCGCGCCTCGAAGCGGTCGTCGCCGAGGTCGATCAGCGTCTCGAGCGGGCCGACGCGCCCCTCGGGCGACACCGGCGCCGCCTGCACCCGCCCGCCCGCCAGCGCCACCAGCCGCCCGCCGCGGTCCCAGTCCGCCCACTCCGCGCCTAACGGGAGCGGTGCCGCCTCGCCCCCGTCCGCGCCCTCGACCCGGAACGCCTCCCGGTAGCGGTACTTCTGGAGCGAGCGCTCCATGGCGACGCGAAGCGGCAGCCCGCCGGGGTGCGCACGCACCCGCAGCTCGGGCACCCGCGTCACGTAGCCGACGTCGTAGCCGCCGAATTCCATCTCCAACGCCCGCGCGACCGCCCACCCGTCCCGCGTCAGCCGCGCCGAGTAGATCGGGTCGTCCTCGCCGTGCGCCCGCGGGTTGGCGGTGACGCGCAGCCCCTTCTTCGGCCGGTGGTCCGGATGCGGCTCGCCCTGGTGCGGCGGATGGTTCAGCATCAGCGTGCGGTCGTCGTCGAACAGTCCGCCGCCGGCCCAGTGGTCTCCCTTCGGCCACAGCGCCAGCGCGGTGAGCCACGGCGGCCGGCTGACCGCGGTCCAGGTCGAGGTGTAGGCGCGGTCGGCCAGCGTGCGCCCACTGATCTTGCTGGCGAAGTAGACGAGGTAGCGGCCGTCCGGCGAGAGGTCCGAGCGGCGGTGAAAGAGGCGCCCCTTGAACCAGTGCCCGCGCTCGAACGCGTCGGTCCGCACGTCCCAGCGCACGAGCTCCACCTGCTTGCCCGGCCCGCGGCGGAAGATCACCGCGACGTCGGCGGCGCGCGCCTGCAAGAGCGCGAGCCGCGGCGGGGGAACGGGACGATCGTCAGGCATCGGCGGGCACGAAAGAAGGCGTTGTCAGGGCTCAGTCACGGCAGTTGCCAGTTCTCGGTTGAAGTTGTGAGTCGTCAGTAGCACTCAGCCATCCCGGATGCCTGGCGCTACTGACAACTCACAACTTCAACCGAGAACTGGCAACTGGGTCGCAGGCCGCAGAGCCTGTCCTGAGCGCAGCGAAGGACCGCAGGTCGCCCTTCACCGCACCACCCGCAGCGTCACCACCGACGCCGACCCCGCCGGCAGCCGGACCGTGAGGCGTCCCGCCGCCGCCCGCAACCGCTCCCGCCGCGGCGCCACGGCGTCCGGCGCGGCGAAGCTGTTGCGGGCCGCCGGTTCCGCGGCCGCCAGCACCTCCCACTCCGCGTTAGGCTCGACCCCCGCGCCGCGCAGCTCCACGCGCAGGTCGAGCGGCCGGGCGCGGTCGGCGTTCACCAGCTTGAGGTAGATGCGGGCGCCGTCGGCCGAGCGGCTGGCGACCGCGTCGAGCACCGGGACGCCGGCGCGGGCGCCCGCGCGCCCGGTGTCGGCGAGCGGCGACTCCACCTCGGCGTGCAGCCGCTCGCGCCCCGGGTGCGTGGCCCACAGCCGGACCGCGTGGTAGAGCGGCGTCACGAACAGCGCCTGCCGACCCGCCTGGATGATCCCGCCCGGCCACCCGTTCACCAGGTCGGAGACCGCGCTCATCGCCACCAGCGGCGCCGAGCGCTCGAAGACGTTCATCAGGCGCGCGCCGTAGAGCGCCGCCTCCATGGAGTGCTGGCGCGCCTCCGGGAGGTCCAGCCCCCACTCGTTGATCGCCAGCCGCACCGGGCGCCCGTCAGGCACCTCGTCCCGGATCAGCCGGCCGACGTCCTGGTAGAAGCGCTCGTAGAACAGCGGGCGCGCGAGGAGGCGCGCCGGGTCGCGCTGGGTGGAGTCGAAGCCGTAGTAGTGGTGGATCGCCAGGTAGTCGATCAGCCCGCCGGCCGCGCGCAGCACGGTGCGGTTCCACGCCATGTCGTTGTCGCCGACCGCGATGAAGCGGATCGTCGTGTCCACGGCCCGCATCGCCGCGTGGTAGCGGCGGAAGTTGCGCGCGTACGTCTCGGCGTCGGAGTGGCCGCGCACCCAGTCGCCCCAGATCTCGTTCCCCACCTCCCAGTACCGCACGCCGTACGGCTCGGGGTGGCCGTTGGCGGCGCGGAGGGCGCCGTGGCGGGAGGTGGCGGGCCCGTTCACGTACTCCACCCACGCCGCCGCCTCCTCGGGCGTCGCCCCGCGCCCCTCCACGTTCACCGTCAGCGCCGGCTCGGCGCCCACCGCGCGGGCGAACGCGACGTACTCGTCGGTGCCGACGTCGCCCGGCTCCGGCTCGTTCCGCCAGGAGAGGTTCGCCCACACCGGGCGGCGGTCGCGCGGGCCCACGCCCCACGCCCAGTGGTAGTCCTGCGCCACGTTCCCACCCGGCCAGCGGAGGAATGCCGGCCGGAGCGCCGCCACGCGCTCGAAGACGTCCGCCCGCACGCCGCCCGCACGCGCGTCGTCAGGCAGGAGCGACGCCTGGTCGACCCACACCCGCCCGCGGCCGTAGAAGAGAATCGCGAAGCGCGCCAGCGGGTCGCTCCGCGTGGGGCGCAGCACGAACTGGTACCGCTGCCAGTCGCCCTGCACGTCCCCGATCTGGGACTCGGCGTAGGAGCGGCCGCCGTCCACGTCCTGCTCCAGCGCCACGACGATGCGGCCCTGGTAGCCGGTGGTCTTCAGCCACAGGTAGCCGCGGTACGCCACGCCGGCGCGCACCGGCACGCGCGGCTGGTAGACGCCGTGCCGCTCCACCACGCCGCGGCCGGCGTCCACGCGCAGCGCGTGCTGCACCGGCCTGGGGTCGAGCAGCGTGTCGGACGCCGGGTAGGCGACCGAGTCGTCCCAGCGGAAGGCGAGCCCGTAGTCGTCGTTCCGGTCGTCCGGGTAGCGCTCCCAGTGGCGCGGCAGCCCGATGGCGTTCGGCGCCTCGTCGAAGCCGCGGTCGCGCAGCAGCTCGGCGTGCAGCCCGCCCTTGACCCCCTGGAACATGAACTCGAGGAACTGCCCGTACATCGTCGCGGGAATCTCCCCCTCCGCCCGCGCCGCGTCGACCACCACGCGGGCCGCGGCCGCCTGCGCGCGCACGGGCGCGGCACCGATCATCGTCAGGCAGAGCGCGGCGGCGGCGAGTCGTAAGCCGATCATCTCATGCACAGGTCTGGAGGCAGAATCGGGACGCTCGTTTTGAATCGACCACCGAGGCACGGAGACACCGGGGAGGGGCACACGGACGAGGGGCCCCCGGCCGGTCGGCTTCGCTGAAGAACGATTGAACCGCAGAGGACGCGGATTACGCAGAGGAGGGCACACGGGAGGAGTCCCCCAACGCACTTCGGCATCTCGTCCCGGGAGAGGGACCCTCTCTTCGTGTGCCCGTCCTCTGTGCCCTCTGTGCCTCTGTGGTGGACCTCGACGCACCGTCCCGAAAGAGGGCTCCCTCTTCCGTGTGCCCCGTCCTCGGTGTCTCCGTGCCTCTGTGGTAGAATCCAGCGGCGCCTCCCGGCCACAGAGTCATCCACGGTCAGCGCGTGAGCCACGCGGATCGGCGCCGTCGTCAGGCGTTTACGACGACAGGGACCCGACGCGCCGAAGGTACAGCGTCGACGCGGGCGTGGGAACCTTCCCGCGGCGCGGCCGATACGTGACAAGCCGCCTCTGGACGCTGCAAACCGGCCGTCCCACTATGGAGCTCCCTGGAGCTCCCTCTCTCCCGCGAGGCTTCCCATGGCCCTCCTCTCCCCCGCTCCCACCCCCCGCCGCGGCTTCCTCCAGCGCCTCGCCGCCGCCGGCACCGCGGCGCTCGCCGCCGGCGGGTGGCCGCGCGCGCTCGCCGCCGCCCCCGCTGGCTCCGCCGCCCCGCTGAGCGACGACGCGTGGCTCAACCGCATCCGTGGCAAGTACCGCCAGGTGTTCGACTGCGTGGAGCCGAACGGCGGCTTCGGCGCCGCGTACGCGCTCAACTTCATCGACAGCACGAAGGACACGCTCAAGCTCGTCGACGGCGACATCGCCGCGGTCGTGGTCTTCCGCCACCTGTCGATGCCGCTCACGCTCAACGACGGGATCTGGGCGAAGTACAAGGTGGGCGAGATCATCCACGTCAACGACCCGGCCACCGGCGCCCCCGCCACGCGCAACGTCTTCCGCGACAACATCGCCATGCGCCCGGGGCTGACCTACGAGGACATGATCGCCAGGCGCGGCGTGGTCGTCGTCGCCTGCAACCTCGCGCTCACCGTCTTCAGCGGGATCGCCGGCAAGCAGGTCGGGATCCCGGCCGACCAGGCGAAGCAGGAGTGGACGGCGGGACTCCTCCCCGGCGTCGCGCTCGCCCCGTCCGGCGTCTACGCGGTGAACAGGGCCCAGGAGAAGGGGTGCACGTACTGCTACGGCGGGTGAGAGGGGAGTGCGGATCTGCGGGTCGCCAGTCGCCGAATCACCCCGCCTGCGCCTCGGCCGACGTCACGACCGGCACGATCTCGAACTCCACGAGGTCCTGCCACGCCGCGGTCCAGGCGTCGAAGAGCGCCGGGTCGTCGCACTCCATGAGCTGGAAGCAGCGGGCGCGGTCGGTGGTGACCCAGCTGCCGCGGTAGTGCAGCCCCTCGGGCATCATCCGCCCCCGCTCGCGCAGCCGCGCGTAGATGGCGGGGGCGGAGCCCTCGCGGTAGTGCTCGACGACCATGTAGAGCATGCGCGCTCTCACTCTCCCGAGTCGCCCGCCGGGGCCCGCACCGCCGCGGGCGGAGGCGGCGGCGGCGCGGGCGTCGCCAGCTCGCTCGCCGACCAGGCGAAGACCGCGTCCTGCTTCGTCACGGTCACCGGGCCCCTCCGGCTGACCGTCTGAAACACGACCCCGATCCGCTCGAGCGAGTCGCCGCGCGCGTAATGCGCGCGCGCGAACTCCGCCATGCGGCGGGCGAGCTCCGCGCGGGACTCGGCGTCCATCTTCGCGTTCGCGTCGGTCGGCACCACCACCGTGAGCACGGTCCCGCCGTTCACGTTGATGCCGACCTGCTGATGGAACTCCGTGGCCATCGCGCGCTGAAGGTCGGTGAGTGCGCGGACCCCCTCGCATCCGGCGACGGCGACGAGGAGCAGCGAGAGAACGGAGCGGCGTGTCGTGGCCGCCGGGCGGGTCATGCGTCCAGGAATCGTCATCGCGGTGGCGGTTGTCTCACTACCTGAACCTGGCTGCCGGGATCTTGTCAAGATCGTTCTCGCGCGGCCGGGGCCTGGAGTGGTAGATGCTGTCCGGAGTCACTCGACAGCGCGACCCAACCTCCCTCCACGTGCCCGCCCGCATCCGCGCCGCCACCGAAGCCGACGCTGCCCAGATCGCCGCGATCTACGCGCCGGTCGTCGCCACCACCGCCATCTCGTTCGAGTACGAGCCGCCCTCCGCGCACGACATGGCCGCGCGCGTCCGCGGCGCGCTCGAGCGCTACCCGTGGCTGGTCTGCGAGCGCGACGGCGAGCTCCTCGGCTACGCCTACGCGACCCGACACCGCGAGCGCGCCGCCTACCAGTGGAGCGCCGAGTCCTCGGCCTACATCCGCGCCGACGCCCGGCGCCGAGGCGTGGGGCGCGCGCTGTACGGGGCGCTGCTGCCCATGCTGGCCGCGCAGGGGCTGCGGAGCGTCTACGCCGGCGTCACTCTCCCGAACCCGGCGAGCGTGGGGCTGCACGAAGCGATCGGCTTCCGCCCGGTCGGCGTCTTCCGCCACGTCGGCTACAAGTTCGGCGCCTGGCACGACGTGGGCTGGTGGCAGCTCGCGCTGCGCGGCCCGGAAGCGCCGGAGCCGGTGAGAGCGTTTCCGCAGGTCGTCGGGACGGCGGAGTACCTCGCGGCCATCGAGGCCGGGGGAAGGCTGTTGCGGTAGTCAGACGCTTTCAGGGTGTCATTCCCGCGCCTTCCGCCGTCATTCCCGCGTGCGCGGGAATGACGAGCCCTCACTCCTGGAGAGGCGCCTTGAAAGGGGCGGTAGTAAGACGGGATGAGGATGGCGGGGATGAACTGCTCTGGCTGTTCATCCCCGCCATCCCCCGCTCTGTCTACGGCGCCTTTCGCCCCCGCAAGAGCCTCAGCACGAACAACAGCACGACCGCGCCGACGAACGCCACGAAGATGGTGCCGGCGAGCCCGCCCAGCGGTGAGCTGACGCCGAGGGTGCGGAACAGCCAGCCGCCGACGAACGCGCCGACGATGCCGATGATGATGTCGCCGACGATGCCGTAGCCGGTGCCGCCCATGACGAGCGACGCCAGCACCCCGGCGATCAGACCGACGATGATCCACCAGATCAGAGGAGACACGGTGGGCTCCGGGTTGAGGTTCGCGGATGAGGGGGGCAACTGGCGTGCCGGAGGAGGGAGTGGCTCATCACGCTTCCCGCCTCCATCCTGTTCCATCCCGCTATCCCGTCGAAGCCGTTGCCGTCGAGCTGACCCGCCGCCGCACCACCCACGGCCCCGCGCCTAACGCCGCTGCGTGCGATGCTGGAGCTCGACACGCGCCTCCTCCTCGACTGCCTGGCCTTCAGCGCCGCCCACCTCGTGGACTCGCGGGTCTTCATCGCCGGCCCCCTGGGCCCGGCGGGCGGCCGGGAGCCGTAGGGCCCTGTGCCCGGTTTCCCGGAGCGGGGTTCGCTCGTCTGTACGGTATGACCTACCTTCCCAGAGCCGGAGCCGACCACCCGCTGGCCACGCCCGTCGTCGCCTCGGTCGTGACCTCGCTCGGCGCCGACGCCACCAGCCCGCGCGCCATCCGGCCGTGGACGCACGCCGGCTACACGCGCTGGCGCCGCGCCGCGCTCCAGGCGATGCCGGTCGCGCTCGTCGTGGGTCTCCTGCTCCTGGCCGTCGGCCGGCAGATCGGGCGCCCGGTCGTGCCCGCGGGGCTCTGGGCCGTGATGGGGTCGTGCTGGCTCGCCTCCGCCTGGGTGATCGCGCGGCGGCGCTGAGCGATCGCGCGTGAGATGCACGACGGGCCGGCGTCCCCGAGGGAGCCGGCCCGTTGCCGTCGCCGGGCCACTGCCCGTGTATCGACCCACTTCTATCTATCAGAAGTACGTCGCGATTGACGCCAGCACCCGCGCGTGCTCCGCGAGGTTGTTGAAGCGGTCCCGCCCCTTACCCCGCACGTAGTCCAGCTTGAGCACGGAGTCCGACGTCGGCCGAAAGTTCACGCCCACCGAGAGCTGTCCCTCGACCTGTCCGACTTGCTGCGCGTCGAAGTCCACGAGATCGAACCGGGCCTTCGCCGCAAACGTCGAGTTCCGCATCGTGCGCACCCACGCCCGCCCGAACGGCCGCACCGCCTCGACGTAGAACCCCCGCTGCCGCGCCGCGTAGATGCCGCGCAGTCCCTCGGGGATGCTGATGCTCGCCGTCGCCGCCTCCCCGCCGAGCTGCACGCCGGCGACGGTCGCCTCCGCGTCCACCACCGCAATCGTGAGGTCGCGCCGCTTGTCGGTCTGCGTCCCCTCGAGGTTGAAGACGTTGTACGCCCCGTGGTGCGCCGAGACGCCGAGCTCGTAGCCCACGCGCGGGCTCCAGGCCAGCCGGCCCACGACCGCCGGGCTCCCGTTGTTGTCCTCGAAGTTGCCGCGGCCGAGCGCGATGCGTGTGCCCTCGGGCGAGTTCATAATGAGCCCGTCGTGGAAGCCGTTCGTGCCGTAGACCTCGTAGATCAGTCGGCCCGTGCGCCCGAGTCCGAACTGCCCGAACGCGCCGAATCCCGGCTCCGAGAGCGCCACGCCGAGCAGCTCGGTGGAGACCACCGGGCGGTCGGTGAACTCGTTCAGCGGGCTGTCGTGCGAGAGGTTGAACTTGCCGAGCGGCGAGAGGAGCATCCCGCCGCGCAGCGTCAGCGAGGGGTGGAGGCGCAGGTCGATCGCCGCGTACTCCAGCTTGATCTCCCGCCCGCCGTCCTCGAACTCCAGCTCGGCGCCGATCCGCACGAAGTCGCTCACGCGCGTGGCGGTGAAGATGTTGAAGCGCTTCGCCTCGAACCCGGCCTCGTCGCGCAGACCGTCCACGTGCTCGAGCCGCGCGTGGGCCTCCGCGTAGCCGCCGATCGCGGTGCGGCCGAGGAGGCGCGTCTGGTAGGGCTTGTCGTAGACGCCGCCGCGCACGAAGGGGCGTTCCGCGGAGTCGGCCGTGCGGGGGCGCGGCGGCCGCGCCGTCGTGTCGCGACGCCCGCCGGTCGTGTCCGGACCCTGCGCCCGAAGTCCGGCGGACGCGGCGAGGCAGAGGGCGAGTGCCAGGCGCTGCGTGGTGTGGCGTCTCATGCGCGGTCACCCAGGTTGATGACGAGCACGCCATCCGCGGTGAGCACGGTGCGGAGGCGCGTGAGCGGGAGCTGCGCCGGCCCCTGAAGGACGGTGCCCGTGCGGTCGTACGTCGACCCATGGCACGGGCAGATGAGCCGCGCGCCCTGGATCTCCACAGTGCAGCCGAGGTGCGTGCAGATCGGTGAGAGCGCCGCGTAGCTGCCGTCGTCGAGCGCGAGGACGTACAGCGGCGCCACTTCGCCCTCCGGAAGGATCTTGAGCGAGCCGCCCGGCTCGGTGAGCTCCGGGTAGTGCGCGAGGGCGAGCTCGATCTTGCCATCGACCGGCGTCACCTGGCGGGTGACGAGGGAGGCGCAACCGGCCAGCGCCGAAACGGCGACGCCAGCCAGCGCGCACGCCGAGAGACAGACGAACTCCCGCCGGTCGAGTGGGCGCGCCGACTGCGGCGTCGGCAAGGAGACGTGACGCGCGCTCATCGCGACTCCACGAACTCGATGATCGCCGCGCGCTGGGGCGGCGTGAGCGCAGCGAAGGCATCGCGGGCACGCTTCGCTTCGCCCGCGTGCACGAGGATGGCCTCCTCCACGCTGCGCGCGCGCCCGTCGTGCATCAGGAACGCATCGCCATTGAGGAAGCGGCGCATGAGGCGCAGACCCCAGAGCGGCGTCGTTTTCCATTCGCGCCCGCTCGCGCCGCCGTCCGGCCGCTGGTCGGCGAGCTCGTCGCCCATGTCGTGCAGCAGCAGGTCGGAGTAGAGGTCCACCGGCTGGTTCGACAACCCCGTGACGGTGCTCTGGCCCGTGCGGAGCGTGGGCACGTGGCAGCTCGCGCAGCCCACCTGGTGGAAGCCGGCCCGCCCCTGGCGCACGCCCTCGGTCTCGGGCCCCGGGTGCGAGGGTGCCAGCAGGCGCAGGTAGTTCACGACGGCCTGCACCGTGGCTGCCGGGATCTCGGGGTCGCCCACCCGGTCGGCGGCCTCGGTGGCGACGCTCGAGAGCGGGTTGCGGTTCTCGACCATGATGAAGTCCGAGGTGATCCCGATGTCCTGGTGGTACGCCTCGGCCACCTGCTCGAGGAGTGTGCTCACCTGCGCCTTGCGGCCGAACCGCCCCAGGCGCGTCACGGGATCGGCCGGGCCCGAGGGCACGTAGGCGTGGGGGGTCACGTAGTTCGGCCGCCCCGAGACGCCGTCACCATCGGCGTCGTCCGCGTCGGCGTACTTGAGAATCACGCTGTCCGGGATCGCCTCCATGAGCCCGACGCCGAAGACGGGCGGCGGCAGCCGCGTCGAGACGGGGATGCCCGCCGGCGCCCGCTCGAACTCGGCCCCGGGGATCGCCTTGTCCTGGATCTGCGGACCGCCTAACGCGTTGAGGAACGCGTCGTCGGCCGACCCGATGCGCTGGAGCGCGTTGTCGAGCCGCCCGCGCCCGTCGCCGCTGTGGCAGGAGAGGCAGGAGACGTTGTTGAAGATCGGTCCGAGCCCCTCGCTCGGCGCGAAGCGGCGCCCGAACTCGGCGTCGCCGCGTGCGAAGGCGGCCAGCTCGGCGGTGGTGAGGCCGGGGAGCGGCGCGTCGAAGACCTCCCCCTCCGCCGGCGCTTCGGTGGTGAGCGCGTCACAGGCGAGCACGAGGGCGCTCGCGGCCAGGGCGAGTGCGACGAACGACGGACGACGGTTCATGGGGACTCACCTCGGAAGTGTGATCGCTCCGCTCGCCTACCTCGCCGCGGGGTCCGCGAAGTGCCGCCGGCTTTCGCGACCGGGTCGGCGCGAATCGCACGCGTCACCGCAATGCCGACCAGGTGCTCGGCGTCGGCCACCCGGAGTCGCACGGGGCCGCCGAAGGGCGCGCGCTCGACGACGACCACCTCGACGCCGGGCGCGATACCGAGTGCCGCGAGGTAGCGCAGCATCGCGGGCTCGGCGGCCTCGACGCGGCGTACGAGAACCGGCTCGCCAACCGCGAGCTCTGCCAGTGAAGAGCACTGCTCCTCGTGGAACACGGAGCCGGGTGCAGGGATGGGGGCGCCGTGCGGATCCACCGCCGGCGCCCCGAGCGCATCCGCCATGCGGTCGATGAGCGCGTCTGACACGGCGTGCTCCAGCCGGTCCGCTTCCTCGTGCACGAGATCCCACGAGTAACGGAGCGTGGTCACGAGGTACGTCTCCAGCACGCGGTGTCGCCGAATGAGCTGCAGCGCGACACGCTCGCCCGCCGGCGTGAGCCCAGCCGAGCCGCGCGCGTGCGTTACGAGCCCCTGCCCCTCGAGATGCCGCAGCATCCCGCTTACGGAGCCGCCCGCCACCCTCAAGCGCTGCGCGATCGCCGCGGTACGAGCCGGCGACCCGCCGCGGCTGAGGCGGTAGATCGCCGCCAGATAGTCCTGCGCGGCAGACGTGGCGGCCATTTTTGTCGCTCCTAAGAGATGGAGTCGATAACGTCAATTACTGTTTTAGTCTACACTAAATTCCGCGGCGCGTCAAATTCCTGGTCGACTGATGCCGCCGTCCGCGCCGCCGCGGCATAGGCTGCACCCTGTGTCGCGATAGTCCTCCCGGCTGCGGAATGCGCAATGCGGAGGGGGACTTCATGCCTCCCTTCCCGACGAAAGATCAGACCTCCGCCGGCGGCGTCGCCTACCGCGTGCGCGACGGCGGCGCGGTCGAAGTCGCGCTCGTCTCCGTCCCCTCGCGCAAGGCGGGCGCGGCCGGCAGCCGCTGGCAGCTCCCCAAGGGGATCGTCGAGCCCGGCGAGCCGCCCGAGGCCGCGGCGCTGCGCGAGGTGCGCGAGGAGGCGGGCATCGACTGCGCCCTGGTCGCGCCGGTCGAGACGATCGAGTACTGGTACGTGGCCACCGAGCGCGGCGGCGGCCGCGTGCGCTACCACAAGCGCGTCCACTTCTTCCTCTTCCGCTACCAGTCCGGCGACGTGGCCGACCACGACCACGAAGTGGACGAGGCGCGCTGGGTCGACGCCGCCGAGGCCGAGGGGATGCTGGCGTTCCCTAACGAGCGGAAGGTCGTGGCGAAGGCGCGGGAGATGATCGAGCGCTGACGACCTCAGGTCATGCTGCTCATCCCTCGCCCGAGCAGGTAGATCGGGACGAGGAAGAGCAGGACCACGAGCACGCCGCTGCCCGCCGGCCGGCGGTTGATCACTCGCAGCGTCGTCGCGCCGTCGAGCACCACCTCGGCCTCGTCGCCGCCGCGGAACGACTGCCGGCGCCCCGCCTCGTCGCGCGACTCGCCGACCTCCAGGCGCAGCGTGTCGCCGCGCTCGGCGCGCACCCGCCCGGCGAGGAACCGCATCTCGCGCAGCCGCAGCGTGTCGCCGTTGCGGCGCACGACCACGACGCTCGTCGGCGAAGCGAAGCGCAGCTCCACCGCGGCGCCGTTCTGCAGGGCGGGCGCCGGCGCCTGGGCCGCCCCCGCGCGAGCGCCCGCGGCGAGCG
>DATFPD010000146.1:0-26433 GCA_035265005.1 Gemmatimonadaceae bacterium
AGGCCGGCGCTCGGGCGCTTCTTCTCGCCGGAGGAGGACAGCACGCCGGGCGCGCACCCGGTGATCGTGCTGAGCGACCGGGCCTGGCGCACGTCGTTCGGCGCCGACCCGTCCGTCGTCGGGCGGACGGTGTGGCTCAACGGGTCGCCGTTCGTCGTGATCGGCGTCGCGCCGCGTGGGTTCACCAGCACCTTCGCGTTCTTCTCGCCGGACTTCTACGCGCCGATCATGTCGCAGCCGCAGATCCACCCGCAGGTGGACATCTCGTCGCGGCGGCGGTCGCAGTGGCTCAAGATGACGGCGCGGCTGCGTCCGGGCGTGGCACCGGCCGAGGCGCAGGCCGCGCTCAGGACCGTGAACCGCCAGCTCACCGCCGCCTACCCACCTGAGCCGGACACCGACGAGTACAAGCGCGGGCAGGCGCACGAGGAGATCGAGCTTTCGCCAGTGGGGTCGCTGCCGCGGGACGCGCGGGCGGGCGCCGCGGGACTGATCGCGTTCGTCGCGGCCGTGGTGGGGCTCGTGCTCATGATAGCCAGTTCGAACGTCGCCGCGATGCTGCTCGCGCGCGCGGCGGCGCGGCGGCGCGAGTTCGCCGTGCGGCGCTCGCTGGGCGCCGGCCGCGGGCGCGTCGTGCGGCTGCTGCTCACCGAGAGCTTGCTGCTGTTCGCCCTCGCCGGCGGCGCCGGGACGCTGTTCGCGCTCTGGATGCGCGACTCGATCCTCGGCTTCCGCCCGCCGATCTCGCTCCCGGTGGAGCTGGAGTTCGGCATCGACGCGCGGGCGCTCGGCTTCGCGCTCTTCGTGTCGCTGGCGACCGGGTTCGTCTTCGGGCTGGCGCCGGCGCTCCAGGCCACGCGCCGCGACGTGGGCACCGTGCTCCGCGAGGGCGGGCTGGGGAGCACCACCGACCGCCACCGGGCGCGGGCGGGGGGGCGGTTCGTGATCGCGCAGATGGCGATGTCGCTGCTCATGCTGGTCGTCGCGGGGCTGTTCGTCCGCGGGCTGGAGCGGGGGCGCGCGATCTACCCGGGCACCGACCCCGATCGGGTGCAGCTCATCGAGCTCAATCTCAGCCAGCAGGGCTACAGCAACGAGCGGCGTCAGGAGTTCTACCGGCAGGTGATCGAGCGCCTGGCCGCGGTCCCGGGCGTGGCCGCGGTGAGTCTCGCCAAAGACGTGCCGGTCGGCCCCGGCTACAGCAGCACCCGGATGATCCTGCCGGACGGCCGACCCGTGTACACCGAGGGCAACGTCATCACGCCGCGCTACTTCGAGACGCTGGGCATCCGGCTGCTCCGCGGTCGCGACTTCGGCGACGCCGACGCGCCGAACGCTCCGCAGGCGGCGATCGTGAACGAGGCGTTCGCGCGCTACGCCTGGCCGGGACGTGACCCGATCGGGCAGCGCTTCACCGACGGCGGCACGGTCACGATGACCGTGGTGGGCGTGGTGGAGAACAGCGGCCGCCGCGAGACGGTCACCGGACACGGACGCTTCCTGTACCTGCCGCTGCGCCAGCGGAAGGACTGGATCCCGGACATGACGTTGCACGCCCGGGTGCCGGGAGACCCGCAGCCGGTGCTCGCCGCCATCCGCCGCGAGATCGGCGCGATCGCCCCCACGCTCCCGCTCGACCGCTCGCTGTCGCTCAGCGACCTGCTGGGAGTCACCCTCCTGCCGCAGCGGATCGCCGCCGCGGTGGCGGGCACGTTCGGCGCGCTCGCGCTCGCCCTCGCCGCGCTCGGCATCTACGGCGTCGTGGCCTACGCGGTCACCGAGCGGACGCGCGAGATCGGCGTGCGCGTGGCCCTCGGCGCGATGCGCCGGGACGTGCTGCGGATGGTGTTGGGCCAGGGCCTCCGCCTGGCGACGATCGGCGTGACGATCGGCCTGACGCTGGCCATGGCGGCGGCCGGCGCGCTGCGGTCGCTGCTGTTCGGCCTGAGCGCGTACGACTCGCTCACCCTGGCGGGCGCGTCGCTCACGCTGGTCGCCGTCGCCCTGCTCGCCACCCTCGTCCCGGCGCGGCGCGCGGCGAAGGTGGACCCGATGGTGGCGCTGCGCAGCGAGTGAGTTCGACTGCCTACCACGGATGCGCACGGATGGGCGCACGGATGAACACAGCGGTATCCGTGTGCGTCCGTGGTAGGCAGTTCGTCTCGAGGCAGCGTAGATTTCTGCGGAGTGCACGGACACTGACCCAACCAAGGCATGCCTAGCAGCACTGACACTCCCCCGCGCATCCTCGTCGCCGACGACCAGCCTGACGTGCTGCAGGCGCTGCGGCTGCTGCTCAAGGCCGAAGGCTTCCAGGCCGAGACGGTCAGCTCGCCCGCCGGCGTGCTGAAGGCGCTCGAGGATCGCGACTTCGACGCCCTGCTGATGGACCTGAACTACACGCGCGACACGACGAGCGGGCGCGAGGGGCTCGACCTGCTGCCCCGGCTCCAGGCCATCGACGGCACGCTGCCGGTGATCGTGATGACGGCGTGGGGGAGCATCGACGGCGCGGTGGAGGCGATCCGCCGCGGCGCGCGCGACTACATCGAGAAGCCGTGGGACAACGCGCGGCTGCTGGCCGTGCTGCGCGCGCAGGTGGAGCTGGGGCGGGCGCTCAGGGCGACGCAGCGGCTGGAGACGGAGAACCGGCGCCTGCGCGGCGGGCCGGCGCAGCTCCCGACGCTGATCGCCGAGTCGCGCGCGATGCAGCCAGTGCTGCGGCAGGTCGAGCGCGTGGGGCCGTCGGACGCGAACGTGCTCATCACCGGCGAGCACGGCACGGGCAAGGACGTGGTCGCCCGCTACATCCACGCCGCGTCGGGGCGCGCGAACGCGCCGCTGGTGACGGTGAACGCCGGCGGGATCTCCGAGAACCTGCTGGAGAGCGAGCTGTTCGGCCACGTGAAGGGCGCGTTCACCGACGCCAAGACCGACCGCGTGGGGTGCTTCGAGCTGGCCGACAAGGGGACGCTCTTCCTCGACGAGATCGCGAACGTCCCGCTCAAGGGGCAGGCGAAGATGCTGCGCGTGCTGGAGAGCGGCGAGCTGCAGCGCGTCGGCTCGTCGCGCGGGCGCACGGTGGACGTGCGCGTCCTCTCGGCGACCAACTCCGACCTGGCGCGCTGCGTGTCCGAGGGGTCGTTCCGCGAGGACCTGCTCTACCGGCTGAACACGGTCGAGATCCACATCCCCGCGCTGCGCGAGCGGCGGGAGGACATCCCGCTGCTGGCGACGCACTTCCTGCGCGAGCAGGCGGGCCGCTACCGACGGCCCGCCTCCGACTTCACCCCCGACGCGATGACGGCGATGCTGGAGCACGCGTGGCCGGGGAACGTGCGCGAGCTGCGACACGCGGTGGAGCGTGCGGTGCTCATGGCGCGCGGCGAGATGGTGACCGAGGAGGATCTGGCGCTCCGCGGCCGCGGGCCGGGCGGCATGAGCGCCGCGTCAGGCAGCGGGGGCGCCGGCGGCGGCTCGTCGCTCGAGGCGATGACGCTGGAGGACGCCGAGCGCTTCCTGATCAAGAAGACGCTCGCGCGGTTCGACGGAAACGTGAGCCGGGCGGCGGACGCGCTGGGGCTGAGTCGGAGCGCGCTGTACAGACGGATTCAGCACTACGGGCTGTGAGGTGAAGCGCCGCCGAGCGGGCGACAGCGCGGCGGCGCTCGACGGGATGGGGGATGCGGGATGAACTGCGAGTGCTCCCGGCAGTTCATCCCGCATCCCCCATCCCCCATCCCGTCCGTCGCGGTCGCAGCGGCTTTCAACGGACCCCCCAGCTCGCTTCCGCCGTATAATTCAGTCCTGTGAAGCCCCGCCGCCGCATCAACCTCTCGTACGAGTCGCGCGTCCTCCTGCTCTCCCTCGCGGGCGGGGCGCCGGCGCTGCTGGCGGCGATCATCCTGCTGTGGACGGGCGAGCACACGGCGAAGGTGCAGTGGACGGTGGGGAGCTTCGCCGTGGTGCTGTGGCTGGGGTTCGCGTACGCGGTGCGCGAGCGCGTGGTGCGGCCGCTCCAGACGCTGTCCAACCTGCTGGCGGCGCTGCGCGAGGGCGACTACTCGATCCGCGCGCGCTTCGCCGGCGGCGACGACGCGCTGGGGCTCGCCTTCGCCGAGGTGAACGCGCTCGGCGAGCCGCTGCGCGAGCAGCGGCTAGGGGCGCTGGAGGCGACGACGCTGCTCCGCCGCGTGATGAGCGAGATCGACGTGGCCGTGTTCGCGCTCGACGGCGAGGGGCGGCTGCGGCTGGTGAACCGCGCCGGCGAGAAGCTGCTCGCGCGCCCCGCCGAGCGGCTGCTCGGGCGCAGCGCCGAGGAGCTGGGGCTGGCCGAGACGCTGGAGGGGGAGCCGCGGCGCATCGTCGAGGCGGTGTTTCCCGGGAGCGGCGGGCGGTGGGAGCTGCGGCGCAGCTCGTTCCGCCAGGGCGGGTTCCCGCTCGAGCTGCTGGTGCTGACGGACCTGAGCCGCACGCTGCGCGAGGAGGAGCGGCAGGTCTGGCAGCGGCTGGTGCGCGTGCTGAGCCACGAGATCAACAACTCGCTGGCGCCGATCAAGAGCATCGCCGGGAGCCTGCAGGCGCTGTTGACGCGCCAGCCGCGTCCGCCCGACGTGGAGGAGGACCTGCTGGCCGGGCTGAGCGTGATCGCCGGCCGCTCGGAGGCGCTCAACCGCTTCATGGCCAGCTACGCGCGGATGGCGCGCCTCCCCGCGCCGAAGCTCGCGCCGCTCGACGTGGAGACGTGGGTGCGGCGCGTGGCCGACCTCGAGGAGCGGCTCGACGTGCAGGTGCGGCCCGGCCCGCCGGCGACGGTGCGCGCCGACGGCGACCAGCTCGACCAGCTCCTGATCAACCTGGTGAAGAACGCCGTCGAGGCGTCGCAGGAGACCGGCGGCGGGGTGACGGTGAGCTGGGAGCGGAGCGACTCCTCGGTCGAGGTGCGCGTGGAGGACGAGGGGCCCGGGCTCCCGAACACGACCAACCTCTTCACCCCGTTCTTCACGACCAAGCGCAACGGCTCCGGCATCGGCCTCGTGCTCAGCCGCCAGATCGCCGAGGCCCACGGCGGCACGTTAGGCCTGGAGAACCGGGAGTTCGCGAGCGGCTGCGTGGCGAGGCTGAGGCTTCCGGTGTAGGGGCGGCCTCGGGTCTGCTGCGTGCTGCGTGCTGCGTGACGTTGACCGGTGCGTTTCAGGCCGTCGCGCCTGTCAACCGCACGCAGCACGCAGCACGCAGCACGCAGCAGTCACTGCCTCGGCGCTTCGGCTAGCCTGACGTTGATCGTCCGCTGCCCGGCCGGGCGGTAGACGGTGACGGCGACGGTGTTGCCGGGCTGGCGGTCGCGGAGGATGCGGCGGAAGTCGCCGCCCGAGGTCACGGGCTGGTCGTCGAGGCGCGTGATGATGTCGCCGCGGGCGAGGCCGGCGCGGGACGCCGGCGAGCCGGGCTCCACCTCGACGACGATGATCCCCTCGCGCACCGGCAGGTCGAACTGCGCCGCGAGGTCCGGGTCGATGTCGCGCGGGTAGACGCCGACGTAGGCGCGGCGGACGCGTCCCGTCGTCAGCACCTGCTGGGCGACGCTGTTGGCGAGGTTGATCGGGACGGCGAAGCCGAGCCCGGAGCTGCCCTGGAGCACCGCGGTGTTGATCCCGATCACGGTGCCGCGCGAGTCCAGCAGCGGGCCGCCCGAGTTCCCGGGGTTGATCGCGGCGTCGGTCTGGATCAGCCCGCCCAGCTCGAAGCCGCGCGGGCTGCGGTTCACGGCCGAGATCACCCCGCTCGTGACCGTGCGCTCGAGCCCCAGCGGGTTGCCGATCGCGATCGCCGCCTGCCCCACCTCCAGCCGGTCGGAGTCGCCGGTCGGGGCCACCGGGAGGTCGCTCTCCTCGACCCGCACGACCGCGATGTCCACCGTCGGGTCGCGGCCCAGCACGCGTCCCTGGAGCCGGCGCCCGTCGGCGAGCACGATCTGCACGAGCCCCGCGTCGCCGACGACGTGCGCGTTGGTGAGGATCACGCCGTCGCGCCTGACGACAACGCCGGACCCCGACGCGCCCTGTCGCGCCACGCTCACCACCGCCGGCGACGCCTGACGCGCGACGCGGATCACGCTCATCTCCTCGGCGGTGAGCCCGGTCTGCTGCGCCACCGGCTGCACGGCCGCGGCCTGGGCGCGCACGAGCCCCGGTTCGGCCGTGCGCCGCGACGCGATCACTTCCCCAATCCCTATCCCGACGCCGACCAGCAGGGCGCCGGCCAGCAGTACCCGCGTGGATGCCATGGTGTGCTCCGTGTCATGAGGCGGCCGAGGGGTCGCAAGGGGGGTGCCGGGGGAGGCACCGGGCACGGTCCACGGCGTTACCAGTTGTCAGTAGCGGAGTTCCCGGTTGTCAGTGGAGAGTTCTCGGTTGCCAGTAGCACTCGGCATCCCGGATGTCCGGCGCTGCCGAGAACTGGCCACTCCTCACTGAGAACTGGGAACTCCACTACTGACAACTGGTAACGCCGCGGACCGTGCCCGCCACGCAACCGTTTCCGACCTCACCGTGTCCACCATGCGACACCAAGCCGTGCACGAACTTGGTCCTCGAGGGCAGGTGGAGACGAAGCTGGCGGAGCGGCACCAGGAGCAGGAGCGGATCGGCCGGGCGATGGCCGGCGACGCGAGAGCGGAGCGCGAGCTGTACGACGCGCACGTGGACCGCGTCTACCGGTTGGCGTACCGCCTGGCGGGGAGCGACGACCTGGCGCAGGACTTCGCGCAGGACGCGTTCATCCGGGCCTTCGAGCGGCTGAAGGACTTCCGCGGCGACTCGTCCTTCGCCACCTGGCTGCACGCGATCACGGTGTCGGTGTGCCTGAATGGGCTGCGGAAGGTGAAGCGGTTCGACAGCCGTCAGGCGACGCTGGACGACGGGATGACGGTGTTCGACGGCCGGCGCGAGGCCGAGCCGGACCTGAAGGTGAAGCTGAAGCAGGCGATCGACCGCCTGCCCGAGGGATACCGCACGGTGTTCGTGATGCACGACGTCGAGGGGTACACGCACGAGGAGATCGGCGCCGCGCTGGGGGTGGAGGTGGGGACGTCGAAGGCGCAGCTGTCCAGGGCGCGCGCGAAGCTGCGCGACGCGCTCGCGGAGTTCAGAGGGGAGTGGATCGCATGAGCGACGAGAATGACGGATTCGAGGAGTGGCTGATGCACGCCGCGCGCGACTACAACAGCCCGCCGGCCGAGACGCCGCGCGAGGCGATGTGGGCGCGGATCGAGGCGGCGCGGCGCTCGGAGACTCGGGAGACGCCGGCCACCGCGGGCGGGCCGCCCGCGGTGCCGGGGGTGATCGAGGTGCCGCGCTGGCGCTGGACGCGGCGCGGCCTGGCCGCGGCGGCGGTGCTGCTCATCGGCATCGCGATCGGGCGGGTCTCCAACCGCGTGGTGGGGCCGACGCCCACGAGCGCCGGATCGGGCGCGGTGTCGATGGAGACGGCGCGGGCGGCGTCCCCGGCCGTCAACCCGACCACGGCTGGCGGCCCCGAGCCGCTGCCGACGCCCTTCGCCCCGCGGATCGTGCAGGGCACGGGCAACACGCGGCCGCCGATCCGGCGCGACCGGGCGGGGGAGACCCCGCGCCTGGGCGGCGAAGCGCCTAACGTCGGCGCCACGGCGGGCGCGTTCCAGCTCGCCACGGTGCAGCACCTCGCGCAGGCCGAGGCGCTGCTCACCGCCTACCGCGTGGACGAGCGCGCCGGCCGCCAGGGCGACGCGCAGCAGCTCGCCGCCTCGGCGCGCGACCTCCTGTCCACCACCCGCCTGCTCGCCGACTCGCCGGCCGCCGACGACCCGGCGGTGCGCCGGCTGCTCGAGGACCTGGAGCTGGTGCTCGCCCAGCTCGCCCTGCTCTCGCAGGAGCGCTCGGCGGGCGACCGTCAACTGATCGATCACGCGCTCGAGGAGCGCGCAGTGATGCCGCGGCTGCGGACGGCCATTCCGGCCGGCCGGCTCAGCGCCGGCACGTGAGGAGAGAACCATGCGGAGCATTCACGGCATGACGAAGACGATGACCCGACTCGCGCGCGCGGCCGTGGCCCTGGCGGTGCTGGCCGCGCCCGCGGCGGCCCCCGCGGCCGCCCAGGAGGAGCGCGACGTCGAACGGCAGACGCGGGAGCAGGCGCGGCAGGCCCGGGAGCGGGCGCGCGTGGACCGCGAGGAGGCCCGCGCGCGCCGCGCCGCGGTGGATGTGGAGGGGCTGGGGAGGCTGGGCGAGCAGGCGCGCGCGCTCGGCGCGCAGGTGCACGCGATGCGCCCGCAGATCGAGATGATGGCGCTCGACCAGGTGCGCGTCTCGGCGATGCAGCTGGCGGCCGAGGCGCCGCAGCTGACGGCGATGGCCCACCAGCTCGCCTCGTCGGACATGCAGCTCCAGATGCAGCACGCCCAGATGGCGGTCGAGATGGCGCCGCTGGGCGCGATGGCCGCGCTGGGGCCGATGACGGTGCACGCCGCCGAGATGGCGGAGCTGGATGAATCGTTCTCGGAGCTGCGCGTCGGCGCGATGCGCCCGTCGTCGGCGCTGCGCGCGAGCCCGCGCCCGTCGTGGGCGCCTGACGACCCGGCCGACTCGCTCTACAAGCTGGGGCGCGAGGCGATCAACCGCGGCGAGTACGACCGCGCGGCGGTGGTGTTCCAGCGGCTGCGCGACCGCTTCCCGAGCAGCACGTACGCCGCCGACGCGCTCTACTGGCAGGCGTTCGCGCTCTACCGCGGCGGCGACGACAGCGACCTGCGCAGCGCCCTCTCGCTGCTCGACCAGCACCGGAAGAGCTTCGCGAACTCGGCGACCGGCGACGAGGCCCGCACGCTCCGCACCCGCGTCTGCGGCGAGATGGCGCGCCGCGGCGACGAGCGCTGCGCGAGCGAGGTCTCGAGCCAGGCCGACCCGCGCAACAAGGCTCCCGCCGCGCCCCGCGGCGACCCCAGTGAGAAGGTCAGGAGCGGGGGGGGCACCGTGCGCGGCAGCAGCGGCGCCGGCGGCGGCGGCTGCACCACCGACGAGGACGATGACATGCGGATCGCGGCGCTGAACGCGCTGCTGCAGATGGACGCCGACCAGGCGCTCCCGATCCTGCGCGAGGTGCTGGCGCGGCGCGACGGCCCCTGCTCCGACCGGCTGCGGAAGAAGGCCGTCTTCCTGGTGTCGCAGAAGAACTCGCCCGAGTCGGCCGACATCCTGATGAACGTCGCGCGCAGCGACCCGAACGAGGAGATCCGCAGCGACGCCGTGTTCTGGCTCTCGCAGGTGCGGGACGAGCGCGCGGTGGAGCTGCTCGACTCGATCCTGCGCACGACGCGCGAGTCGCGGATCCAGGAGAAGGCGGTCTTCGCCCTGTCGCAGCACAGGAGTTCGCGGGCCCGCGAGATCCTGCGCACCATGGCCGAGCGCACGGAGCTGCCCGAGGACCTGCGCAACCAGGTGATCTTCTCGCTCGGGCACCACAGCGGGAAGGCCGAGGACGCGACGTACCTGCGCGCGCTCTACCCGAAGCTCACCAGCCAGCGCCTGAAGGAGACGCTGATCCAGAGCGTCGCCCAGGTGCGCGACGGCGAGAACGGCGACTGGCTGCTGTCGATCGTCCGCAACGACCGCGAGCCGCTGGAGCTGCGCAAGAAGGCGCTGTTCTGGGCCGGCCAGCGCAGCGGCGCCGACGTGACCGAGCTGGGCGAGCTCTACGACCAGCTCCCCGACCGCGAGATGAAGGAGCAGGCGATCTTCGCCCTGTCGCAGCGCCGCGAGAAGGCGGCGACGACGAAGCTGATCGACATCGCCCGCAACGAGAAGGACCGCGAGCTGCGCAAGAAGGCGATCTTCTGGCTCGGGCAGAAGAAGGACCCCGACGTCGCGAAGATCCTGCTGGAGATCATCAATCAGTAAGAGCGGGACGGGGGACGGGGGACGGGGGATGAACACCCTCGGGAAGCCAGTGCGTCCTGGGGCACGTCGTCCCCCTTCCCCCTTCCCCCTTCCCTCCTCACGGAGACCCATGATGCATAGATCTCTTCTCACGGCCGCGGCCCTCTGCCTGACCGCGATTCCCGCCGCCGCCCAGTCGATCGCGTCGCGCGTCGCGAAGGCGCCCGACGGGGTGGTGCAGATGCGCTTCGCCGGGCGGTCCGGCGTCTGCGGCGACGGGCGCAACGTCGTCGCCTACGGGCGGGCGCTGTTCGTCCACCCGACCATGGAGTCGTACGGGCGGTGGTCCGGGGTGAACTGCGCGCCGGGGCCGGTGCGCGTGGTGCTCACCGTGCGCGGCGGCGAGGTGACCGCGCTGCGCACGCACGTCGGCGGCGAGCTGGCGAGCGCGCTCGCCACCGGGCGCGAGGCGACCGACCTCGGCACCGTGGAGCCGGCCGACGCCGCGGCGTACCTGCTCGACCTCGCCGCCCGCGCGCCCGGGCAGCTCTCGCGCGACGCCGTCCTCCCGGCCGCGCTCGCCGCCGAGGTGTCGGTGACCGCGCCGCTGCTGCGGATCGCCGGCGACCGCAACCGCCCGACGGGCACGCGCCAGCGCGCGCTCCAGTGGGTCGGCGTGGACGGCGACCGGTCGGCGGCGGCCGAGCTGGAGCGGATCGCCGCGTCAGGCGGCGGCGCCGCCGACGCGGGCCGCGGCGCGGGCCGCAAGGAGGACGACGACAGCTACTACCCGCGCGCGGTGCGCGAGTCGGCGCTGTTCGCGCTCTCGCGCCTCGACGGGGGCGCGGGCACGGACGCCATCCTGCGCTTCGCGCGCGGCGGAGCGGGCGATCACTGGCTCCGCCCGAAGGCCGTGTTCTGGCTCAGCCAGACCGACGACCCGCGCGCGCGGGCGGCGCTGCGCGACATCGCGGGGGACGACGGCGCGCCCGGCGACGTGCGCGAGTCGGCGATCTTCGCGCTCTCGCAGGGCGAGGACGGCGCCGACGCGGCGGACCTGGCGTTCCTCGAGCGCCTGTACGGCCGGCTCGACGACAGCCGCCTCCAGGACAAGGTCATCTTCTCGGTCTCGCAGATCGGCGGGCGCGACGCGATGCGCTGGATCGTGAGCGTCGCCGCCGACAGCACGCAGCCGCTCCAGATGCGCAAGCAGGCGCTCTTCTGGGCCGGCCAGCGCGGCGCCGAGCTGGAGGACCTGGACGCGCTCTACAGTCGCCTCACCGAGCCCGCCCTGCGCGAGCACTACACCTTCGTCCTTTCCCAGCGCTCCGAGTCGGCCGCGCTCGACCGCCTCGTGCGCATCGCCCGCACCGACGCCAGCCCCCGCGTCCGCAAGCAGGCGCTCTTCTGGCTCGGCCAGAAGGACGACCCGCGCGCGGTGGCGCTGATCCGGGAGCTGATCAACAAATGACGGCGGAGCCGTCATCCTGAGCCACGTCAGCGGCGAAGGATCCCTAGAATGGAGCAAAGCATGTTGTTGCGGACACTGACTCTTCTCACCCTGCTGGCCGCTCCCGTCGCCGCCCAGTCGCTCGCCGACCGCGTGGGGCGGCTGGGGGACGGGACGGCCGAGTTCCGGTTCGCCGCGCGGGAGGGCGTCTGCGGCGATGGCGCCGGTATGATCGGCATCGGCCGGTCCACCCAGATCGTCAACGACGGGGAGAGCTACGGGCGCGGGTGGCGCCGCGTGTGCCTGCCGGGGCCGGTGCGCGTGCGCCTGACGATGCGCGGCGGCGACGTGCAGAACCTGCGTGCGTCGGTCGGCGAGCCGCGGCGCGAGAGCGACGTCGACACCGACCTCGGCACGGTCTCGGCGCCCGAGGCGGCGCGCTGGCTGCTCGGGCTGGCGGAGCGCGCCGGCGGGCGGGTGGCCGACCGCGCCATTCTTCCGGCGGTGCTCGCCGACAGCGCGACCACCTGGCCGCAGCTTCTGCGCCTGGCCCGCGACGAGTCGCGCCCGCGCGGCCTGCGCTCGAGCGCGGCCCACTGGCTCGGCCGCCAGGCGGCCGCGGCCGCCGCGGGCGGCGACGCGCTGGACGACAGCGGCGACGATGAGGACGACGACGACACGGCCGTGCGCACCCAGGCCGTCTTCGCGCTCTCGCAGATGCCGCGCGACCAGGGCGTGCCGCCGCTCCTCAACGTGGCGCGCACGAACCGCGACCCGCACGTCCGCCGCGCCGCCCTGTTCTGGCTCGGCCAGTCGCTCGACGCGCGGGCGCTGGACCTGTTCGAGGAGATCCTGAAGAGCAAGCGGTAGCCCGGACGAGCCGTGGCCCGGTCAGAGGCATTCGCCGCGGGCTTACAGTAGTCCGCCATCCGGGCTCGGCATCCCGAGGACGCATCGCAACCCTTCTCGCCCGCCCCCTGTCTGACCTGATGAGAGCGAGGCGCCTCGCCATCGCCCGACCCGTCAGCCGAGCGGAACCATGAGAGACTCGACCGTCGCCCGCCGCCTCCGCGCCATCGCCGGACACGCCGACCACCTGCTGATCGCGGCGCTGATCCTGGCCAAGCTCGCCGGCGTGGAGGTGCACGTCGGCCGGCGCGAGGCGCAGCGTCCGGAGCCGGCGGCGGGGGCGATGGAGATGCCGGCGCACGGGCCGCCCGGCGCCATGCACCTGATGGGGCTCGACGTGCACCGCGCCGCCGCCGACGGGGGTGCCTGCGCGCGCGCCCAGCACCAGATGCCGCGCGCGGAGAGCCGGCGGGAGCGCGCGCGCCGCGCCCGCGTCATGCTCTTCGGCGCCACCCCGGACGGGCGCCCGCGCCCGGCGGGCTGACCTGGCGCGGTCCTGTCCCTCTCCCTCTGCCGGGACGGTCTGAGAAGATCGACCACAGAGACACAGAGGACACCGAGGAGGGGCACACGGGAGGGAGTCCCTCTCCCGGGATGATACGTGAGAATCCTGAAAGGGGTCGCGGCCGCAGGGTTCTCCCCAGGCAGTTCAGCATCTCGTCCCGGCAGGGGACACCTCTCCCGTGTGCCCCTCCTCGGTGTCCTCTGTGTCTCTGTGGTCGATTCAGACAAAGCCGACCGGCCGAGGGCCAGGCCCGGTGTGCCCTAACGACCCGACGAGCGGTCGCGGAGGACGAACACCACCGACGGGTCCACCGGGTAGCGGCCGAAGCGCGCGCCGTAGACGGCGAGCCCGCCGGGGAGCCCCGGGGGCACCTCCAGCCGCACCACCACCTCACCCGCCGCGGCGGCCCGGGCCAGCGCCGCCGGCGGGATCGGGACGCGCAGCAGCTCGCCGTAGGAGCCCGCCTCGCGCAGGAACTTGTCGCGCTTCTGCGCGTGCCACGACAGGATCCCCCGGTGGTCGGCCGGGTCGTCGGCCAGCTCGCGGCGGCCCGCCAGCTCGCCGCCTACCCACACCGCGACCGCGCTCGGGAAGGGCGTGGCGTCGGTCATGGGGTACGAGTTCCGGTTGCGGCTCGGGTCGTGGAAGCCCTCGCCGCGCATGTAGTCCCCCTCCTGCCGAGCGGTGGTGTCGCGGTCCTTGCCGTTGAGCCGCTTGGCCGACGCCTCGACCAGGAACGTCGCGCCCTCCACGTCGGCCGGGGCGAGCCCGCGCGGCCACGGGATGCGGTACTCGAAGAACCCCGAGCCGGCGCCGTTCGCCTTGAGGCCGTCGAGCACCGTCCACGTCTTCTGCGTCCAGCGCGCGTCGCGGTAGTCGCCCGCCCCCACCCGCGCCACCCGCGCCCGCCGCCCGCCCGCCAGGGTCATCTCGTCAGGCACGGCGCCCTCGACCACGAACGTCGTGAAGTTCCGGTGCAGCACGGCGCCGGACGCGTCCTCCAGCCGGAGCGCCAGCACCGCCACCGCCGGCTCGCCGGGCATCGGCACGCGGACGGGCGGGAGCGCCTCCGCCATCCACGGCCGGAACGGCACCCGCGCCACCCCCTCGGCCCAGTGGTGCTCCTCGCCTAACGTGTTCCACCCCCGCAGCGTCCAGTGGAGCGTGAGCGAGTCGCCCGCCGGCCGGTCGTCGGCCAGGAACGACGCCCAGAGCGGCACCTCTACCGTCCCGCCCGCGCGCACGGTCGTCGAGAGGGCGCTTCCCGCCGACAGATAGTACGGGGAGTGGAGGTCGCGCAGGCTCATCCCCTCGACCAGCTCGCCGAGCCCGGTCTCCTTGGTGGAGCGGTCGAACCGCCAGTAGCCGTTCCACTCGTTGATCACGTCGTGGTGCTCGGTGTAGAGCCAGCCGGCGAGCCTGGGGTGGCGGCGGAAGGCGTCCACCGCCATGTGGTAGTCCCAGCTCCAGTCCACGTCGCCGGTGCTTCCCTCGTAGCCCCAGACGTTGCCGAACTCCGAGTTCAGCATCGGCTGGCGCCCCTGCGCGTAGCCCTCCTCGAAGTTCCACCCCGAGCCCGGCGCCGTGCTGTCGTCGATCGTCCGCAGCAGCGCCTCCCACTGCCACCCGCCCAGGTAGCTGTGCCAGGAGTTGAGGTCGGTCTCGGTGTGGCCGCGGCCGCAGCAGACCGAGTTGTCCTCCACCAGCCGCGTCGAGTCGAGCGACTTCGCCAGGCGGTAGACCGCCGCCACCTTGCGCTGCGTCTCCGGCAGGTAGCGCTCGCGCTGCCCCTGCTTCGTCGTCAGCCCCCACGTCTCGTTGAACGCCACCCAGGAGAACACCGCGGGGTGGTTGTAGTCGCGCGCGATCATGCCTCGTAAGGCGGTCTCGTGCTCGCGGAACGCCGCCGAGTCGGGCGGGCCCCACCAGTTCGGGACGTCGGCCATGATCAGCACGCCCAGCCGGTCCGCCCAGTACAGCTTGCGCGGCGTCTCGACCTTGATGTGCTCGCGCAGCCCGTTGAGCCCGATCTGCCGCGCGCGCAGGATCTCCATCATCGTGAAGGAGTCGCTCGGGAAGGTGTAGTACCCGCCCGGGTGGTACGCCTGGTCGAGCGCGAGCTGTAGGTAGACGGGCCGGCCGTTGATGGCGACGTACGGGTAGCCCGTCCCCGGCAGGTTCACCGTCGAGATCGTGCGCATCCCGAAGTAGCTGTCGACGCTGTCGGTGGCGAGTCCGTCGCCCGAGACGGTGACCGCCGCCTCGTGGAGGAACGGGTCCTCCAGCGACCAGAGTCGCGCCCCCGGGACCGGGACGTCCAGCCGCGCCTCCCGCTCGCCGCGCGCGATGCGCCCCTGCACCACCATGTTGGCCGCGGCGTTGGTGACCACGACGCGGAGCGCGAGGTCGCGCGGCGCCGGCTCCAGCAGCCGAACCGCGGCGCTCACCTTCCCGCCGGCCACGTCCGGGGTGAAGTGCACGTACTCGAGTGGCGCCGAGCCGCGCGCCTCCAGGTAGACGGTCTGCCACATCCCGCGCGCCTTCCCGTATCCCTGCTTCCCCTCGAGCTTGAAGTCGTGCGGCGAGTCGTCGACGCGCATCGTCAGGCGCTGCGCCGCGCCCCACCTGAGGAGCGGCGTGAGCTCCAGCGAGAACGGCGTGTAGCCGCCCTGGTGCTCGCCGAGCTTCACCCCGTCGAGCCACGCCGACGTCTTCCAGTCGGACGCGCCGACCACGAGGTAGACGCGCCGGCCGCGCCACGCCGCGGGCAGCTGGATGGTGCGCTCGTACCAGCCGATGTCCGCGCTGTCAGGCACGCCCGAGAGCGGCGCACCCCAAGAAAACGGCACCGCGATGCCGCGCGGCGAGGCGAGCGGCGCGCGGAACCACCCCGCCCGCTCGCCGGCGTCTCGCGCGTCGAAGCGGAAGCGCCAGCGGCCGTTCAGGTTCAGCCACTGCGCGCGGTGGAAGTCGGGCCGCGGATGCTCGGGGAGCGGGATCGAGTCCGGGCGCGTGCCGCGCGCGGCTGGCTGCGACGCGAGCGATGCGAGGGGCGCGAGGGGCGCGAGCGACAGCAGCAGCGCGGCGAGGGCTGAGCGGGAGCGGGTCATCTCGTCAGGGTGACAGGTGGGCGGGACGATCACACCGCGCACCCCCGTGTGCAAGTCGTCCGGCGGCCGGCGTCTCCCCGGTGACTCCCACCACCACACCTCACCGTCTCTCCGCTCCCGGAGGTCGCCGTGCTGTCCAAGCTCAGCCGGCGTGCCGCGCTCGCCTCGGCCGCCGCTCTCTCACTCACCGTCGTTCTCGTCGCCGCCTGCGCTCGGCGCTCCGGACCCGGCGCCGGCTACACCGCCGACTCCGCCGCGGCCGACGCATCCGGCACCGTCGCCGCGTCACCCGCCGCACCGGCCGGCAACATCGCCCTGCGGAGCGCGGGCTTCGCGGGCAAGATGGCCGCGGCGGCGTCGGACAGCCTCGCCGCGACCGCCGACGAGCTCCTCGTGATCGAGAGCGAGCGCCAGGAGGCGGCGAAGACCGAGCTCCGCGCGAGCCGGACGCAGCTCCGGCGTCTGGAGGAGCGGATGAAGCTGCTCGAGCGCTCCGGGCGCCCCGTGAGACGCGACTCCGTCGCCGCCGCGATGGGGATCCCGCGCATGCCCCCGCCGCCGGCCACCCAGGGCACGCTGCGCGCCCGCTCCGCCGAGGGCGAGGAGCTCGGCGACTTCCCGCTCCAGCACACGCGCGTCGCCGCCGAGGTCAGCGGTTACATGGCGCGGACCGTCGTGCACCAGCGCTACGCCAACCCGTACGCCCAGGTCATCGAGGCCGTCTACGTCTTCCCGCTCGGCAGCATGGCCGCGGTGCACGACTTCGTGATGCAGAGCGGCGGGCGCCGGATCGTCGGCGTGGTGCGCGAGCGCGCGGAGGCCGAGCGCATCTACCAGGAGGCGCGCGCCCGGGGGCAGACGGCGAGCCTCCTGACCCAGGAGCGCCCGAACATCTTCACGCAGAACGTGGCGAACATCGAGCCGGGCGGCGAGGTGACGATCAGCATCACCTACGTCGAGCAGCTCGCCGCCGACCACGGCAGCTACCAGTACGTCTTCCCGATGGTCGTCGGCCCGCGCTACAACCCCGTGCCGCCGCCGACCGACCCGAACGTGCTCGTCTCCAACGGGCGGAGCGGGAGCGAGGACTCCATCGTCGCCTCGCAACCCGACCCGACGGCGGTCGCGTCGCCGCCGGTGCTGCGCCCGGGGCGCCGCGGCGGCCACGACATCTCGCTCACCCTGCGGCTCGACAGTCCGTTCAACGTCCGCGCGCTCTCGTCGCCCACGCACCGCATCGTCGTCGACGGGCCCTCGCCGGAGTCGCGCGTCGTCAGGCTGGCGGACGACGACTCGATCCCGAACCGGGACTTCGTGCTGCGCTGGACGGTGGCCGGCGACCAGACCGAGGCCGGCGTGCTCACGCACCGGCCGGAGGCCGGCGAGGACGGCTACTTCACGCTCGCCGTGCAGCCGCCGCTGCGCCCATCCGACGAGCAGGTGATGCCGCGCGAAATCACGTTCATCATGGACGTGTCGGGCAGCATGATGGGGACGCCGATCGAGATCGCGAAGGGCGTCGTCACGCGGACGCTGGGCGAGCTGCGCCCCGAGGACCACTTCAACATCGTCTACTTCGCCGGCGGGAACGCGCAGCTCTGGGAGCGCGCGCGCCCGCGCAGCCGCGCCAACGTGTCCGCGGCGAAGGCGTTCCTCCAGAACCTTCAGGCCGGCGGCGGCACCGAGATGCTCGCGGGGCTCCAGCGCGCCCTGCACGCCGAGCACGACGACGGGCTGCTCCAGATGTACGTCTTCCTCACCGACGGCTTCGTGGGAGACGAGGAGCGCATCCTGCGCACGGTCCGGCTCGAGCGCGGGGACTCGCGCTTCTTCGGCTTCGGCATCGGGTCGAGCGTCAACCGCTTCCTGATCGACGGGATCGGCGAGCACGGCGGCGGGCTGTCGATGGTGGTGCTGCCGAGCGACCCGCGGCAGACCCAGGCCGCCGTGTCGCGGCTGTTCGACGCGATCGACTCGCCGGTGCTGGTGGACGTGGCGGTGGACTGGAACGGGCTGCCGGTGAGGGACGTCTACCCGGCGAAGCTCCGCGACCTCTTCGCCGGCGCGACGATCAACCTGGTCGGGCGCTACCGGGCGCCGGCCGGCGAGGCCGCGTCAGGCACGGCCTACGTGACGGGGCGCGTCGGGACTCGTCGCGTGCGCCTCCCGGTGCAGGTGACGCTTCCCGCCCGCGAGCCGTCGCACGCCGCGCTGGCGCCGACGTGGGCGCGCCAGCGCATCCACGAGCTGACGTCCAAGATGCTCGCCGCCGAGAGCGAGGGCGAGCGCGAGTCGCTGCGCCGCACGATCACGCGGGTGGCGATCGAGCACCACCTGATGAGCCAGTACACGTCGTTCGTGGCGGTAGACGCGTCGCGGGTCGTCGGCGACGGCCACCCGGTCACGATCCTCCAGCCGGTCGAGCTGCCCGCCGGCGTCAGCTACGAGGGGATCTTCGGCGAAGCGCCCGCCGGCGGCGTGCGGCGCCTCGGCGCCTGGGGCGTGACGCTCCAGGAGACCGAGTCGGGGCGCGTGCGGGTGGGCGAGGTGACGAGCGACGGCCCCGCCAGCCGGGCCGGCGTGCGCGCCGGTGCGGTCCTGCGGGCGGTGGACGGCCGCACGGTCGGGTCGATATCGGCGCTCGAGGACGCGCTCCTCCAGGGGCAGTCGGGTCGCGAGCGTACGGTCGAGTTCGACGCGGGGCGGAAGGTGCGGTTGCCGAATCCGTAGAGGGGATGGGGGATGGGGGATGGGGGATGCGGGACGCGCGGGGATGGTTGGGTTGGCGGTGGGGCGGTTCATGATCGGAATGCCGGAGGGGCGTCGCGCGCGACGCCCCTCCCACGTCCCGGCCGGGTGGCCCGCGTCGCACCGCCCGACCCTCCGTGCGCATCCCGCGTCCCGCATCCCGCATCCCGCGTCGTTCAAACCGCCCGGCATCCCGGCCTGTCCAAGCCGATACCCACGGCGGCCCCGGTTCGGCCGCCCGACCGGCCTTTCAGCTCGGAGCCTCCGATGCGTCCCTCCCGCCTCCTTCGGCGAGCCGCCCCAACGGCGGCCGCGCTCGCCGCCCTCTCCCTTCCCCTCGCCGCGCAGCAGCGCGACCAGCCGGCGCGGGGCACGGTCAACGACCGCTACACCCTTCGCGGCGACCGGATCGCCGTCTACAACCTCGTGGGCACGATGCGGGTCGAAGGCGCGTCGCGGGGCGGGGACGTCGAGGCGGAGGTGCGCGTCGGCGGGCCGGACGGGAAGGAGCTGCGCGTCGAGACCGGGGACATCCGCGGCCGGCAGACGCTGCGCGTGATCTACCCGGACGACGACATCCGCGTCGACCGCGACGCCAACTTCTCGGGCTCCACCACGCTCTACGTGCGCGCCGACGGCACCTTCGGCGACGGCGGCGGTCGCGACTCGGACGACGACCAGGACTGGAACAGCGACCGCAACAGCCGCAGCCGGCGCCGCGGCTCGGACGACGCGCCCTCGGGCGGGCGCGGGCGGCGGGTGCGGATCGGCACGCGCGGCAGCGGGATCGAGGCGTACGCCGACGTGACGCTGCGCGTTCCCGAAGGTCGGACCGTCGCCGTGTACCTCGGCGTCGGTGAGGCCACTGTCTCGAACGTGAACGGTGACCTGCTGGTGGACGTCGCGGCCGCCGGAATCACCACCGAGCGCACCCGCGGCCACCTGCGCCTGGACAGCGGTTCCGGGAGCGTGAGCGTGACCGACGCCCAGGGTGACGTGGACCTCGACAGCGGCTCGGGCGGCGTGCGCGTGCGCAACGTCAAGGGGAAGACCCTGCGCATCGACACCGGCTCCGGCTCGGTGACCGCGGACGGGGTCGACGTGGAGAACCTGGACGTGGACGTCGGCTCGGGCGGCGTGCGCCTGACGAACGTGACCGCCCCCGACCTGCACGTGGACTCCGGGAGCGGCAGCGTGGACGTGGAGCTGGCCAGCGGCGCCACCGCCCGCGACTACCTCTTCGACACCGGCTCCGGCGGCGTCACGCTGCGCGTCCCGTCGACGTTCGCCGGCGACCTGGACATCTCCACCGGCAGCGGCGGCATCACCACCGAGCTCCCGATCGCCGTCACCCGCCGCGACCGGACCTCCCTCCGCGGCCGCATCGGCGAGGGCGGCGGGCGGATCAAGATCGACACGGGGTCGGGCGGGGTGAGACTGCTGAAGAACTAGCGCAGTTCCCGGGTGGGTCTGCGTCCTGGCGCGCCGGAGCCCGTCCGCTCGTCATCCCCGCGGACGCGGGGATCCAGGGCAGGGCTCTGGTCTGTCTGGAGGTAGTGGGTCAGTTTGAGGCAACGACAACGACAACGGCAACGGCAACGGCAACGGCAACGGCATTTTGACAGGATGCACAGGATGGTGAACAGGATAGGTGCCCCGGGAGGCCTCCCGAGCGGCCCTCATCCTGTTCACCATCCTGTGCATCCTGTCAAAATGCCGTTGCCGTTGCAGTTGTCGTTGCCGTTGCCGTCGCGGCGGCTGCCGTCGAACTGACCCACTACCGCGCGGGGTCATTCCCTTGACATTCTAGGGAATAGGCTCGTATCATATCCTAGACACTCTAGGACATACCATGGCCACCCCGGTCGACCTCCTCCAGGGCACGCTCGACGTCCTCGTCCTCAAGGCGCTCTCGTGGGGCCCGCGGCACGGCCACGGCGTCGCGCGCGTCATCCGCGACTCGACGTCCGGCACGCTCGACGTCACCGACGGCTCCCTCTATGTCTCCCTGCACCGCCTCGAGGAGCGCGGGCTGGTGGACAGCGAGTGGGGGCTCTCCGACAAGGGGAAGCGCGCCCGCTTCTACCAGCTCACCACCGCCGGCCGGCAGCAGCTGAAGACCGAGACGGCGGCGTGGCAGCGCTACGCGCAGACCGTCACCCGCCTCCTCACCGCCACCACGCAGCCGGCCTGACGATGCGGGTCCCGACGTGGCACAGATACCTGCGGTTCTGGGGAAGCGACATCGACGCCGACCTCGACGACGAGTTCCGCTTCCACGTGGACGCGGAAGTGGAGTACCTCATCGCGCGCGGATGGGCCCCCGCGGCCGCGCGCGAGGAAGCGTTGCGCCGCTTCGGTGACGTGGAGCCGTACCGCCGCGACTGCCGCTCCGCGGACGAGCGCCGCGCGAGACGCGAGCATCGCAAGGAGAATCTCATCGTGCTGAGACAGGACCTGCGCTTCGCCCTGCGCTCGCTGCGCCGGCAGCCGGCATTCACCGCCATCGTGGTGATCACCCTGGCGCTCGGCATTGGCGCGAACACCGCGATCTTCAGCGTCATCAATGCGGTGATGCTCACACCCCTGCCCTACCGGGAGCCGCACCGGCTGGTGATGCTGTGGGAGACGAGGCCGGGCAGCGACCGTCCGTTCGTCTCGTACCCCAACTTCCAGGACTGGCGGCAGCGGCAGCGCGGGTTCGAGGACATCGCGGTCTACACCCCGTTCGCGTCGTTCACCATGACCGGCCGGGGCGACGCCGAGCGCGTGGACGGGGCGCTGGTGAGCGGCAACTATCTCCAGCTCCTCGGCGTGCGGCCGGCGCTGGGCCGGCTCGTGACGCCGGCGGACGACTCGCCGGGCTCGGCGCGCGTCGCGCTGCTGGACAACGGCTTCTTCCAGTCGCGCTTCGGCGGCGACAGCTCGGTGCTCGGCCGCACGCTGGTGCTCGACGGCGAGGCGTACACGGTGGTGGGCGTGCTCGCGCCGGACGTGCGCGTGTCGTACCGCGCGGGCGACATGAACCCGGCGGTGGTCCTCCCGGTGGGGCCGTTCGCGACGGACGCCCCCTACAACCGCCGGGGGCAGCCGCACCTGTTCGCCGTGGGACGTCTCAGGCCGGGCGTCACGGTGGAGCAGGCGGTGTCCGATCTCCAGCGCGTGAGCGCCGAGCTGGGCGCGGAATATCCCGGGGAGAACGCGGGCCTCGGCGCGGCGGGCGCGCCGATGATGTACATGGTGGTGCGGTTCATCAAGCCGGCGCTGCAGATCCTGATGGCCGCCGTGGCGCTGGTGCTGCTGATCGCGTGCGCCAACGTGACCAGCCTCGTGCTGTCGCGATCCGCGGCGCGGCAGCGGGAGTTCGCGCTGCGGACGGCGCTCGGCGCCGCGCGCGGACGCATCGTGCGGCAGGTGCTGACGGAGAGCGTGGTGCTGGCGCTCGCGGGGGGCGCGCTGGGCGTGGGGGTCGCCGCGGCGGGCGTGCGGATCCTGGTGAGGCTCGAAAGGGGCACGCCGCGGATCGCGGACAGTCAGGTGAACACGCCGGTGCTGCTGTTCGCGCTCGGCGTGTCGCTCCTCACCGGACTGCTCTTCGGTCTCGCGCCGGCGCTGCAATCGGGACGCGCGCAGCTGGTGTCCGCGTTGAAGGAAGGCGGCCGCGGTACGAGCGCCGGCGCGTCGCTTCAGCGGACGCGGGCCGCGCTGACCGTGGCCGAGGTGGCGCTCGCCGTCGTGCTGCTGGCGGGGTCGGGTCTGCTGGCGCGGAGCTTCGCCAGGCTCACTTCGGTGGACCCCGGCTTCCAGACGTCGCACGTGATCTCCGGCATGGTCGATCTCCCGCGAGGCAAGTATCCGGGCGTCGAGCAGGCGCGCGTGACACTGGACCAGCTGCTGGCGAAGGTGCGCGCGATTCCGGGCGTGCAGAGCGCGACGCTCGGGTCGGACCTGCCGATATGCTGCCAGGGGCAGTCGACCATCTCGTTCGCGTCGCGATCCGACGCGGACACCAGCAAGCTGCCGCTGCTCAACGTCGCCGTGGTGGACCCGGAGTACTTCGAGACGCTGCAGATCCCGTTCGTGGGCGGGCGTCACATCGAGACCGGTGACCGCGCGGGCCAGCCGCTGGTGGCGCTGGTGAGCGAGCGCGTGGCGGAGAAGTTCTTCGCGGGCGCGAGCCCCATCGGCGAGCGGCTGCGGCTGGGCGGCCAGGTGAACGACACGAGCAGCTGGCGCACGATCGTGGGCGTGGTGCGGGACACGCGCACCGACGGACTGGCCGAGGATCCGCGCGGCACGCTGTATCTGCCGCGGGCGCAGGCGGAGATGCGGGGCGGCTTCGTGATCGTGCGCAGCGCGGTGCCGGCGTCGCAGGTGACGGCACAGCTGCGGCGTGCGCTGGCGGAGGTGGACCGGAACGTGCCGCTCGAGGGGGTGCGGACGATGGACGCGGCGCTGGCGGTGGAGGTGGAGGGGCCGAAGTTCTCCATGCTGCTGCTGACGCTCCTCGCGGCGGTGGCGCTGGCGCTGGCGTCGGTGGGGATCTACGGCGTGATCTCGTACAACGTCACGCAGCGCACGGGAGAGATCGGCGTGCGCGTGGCGCTCGGCGCGCAGCGGCGGGACGTGGTGGCGCTGGTGGTGGGCCAGGCGATGGTGATGGCGGCGGCGGGCGTCGCGATCGGCGTGCTGCTGGCGCTGTGGGGCGGGAAGAGCCTGAGCGCGATGCTGTTCGGGGTGGGTCCGCGCGATCCATTGGTGCTGGGCGCGGCGAGCGTGCTCCTGCTGGCCGTGGCATTCGCGGCGGCGCTGGCGCCGGCGCTGCGGGCGACGCGGATCGACCCGACGATCGCGATGCGGGCGGATTAGCGTTTCCGCGAATTCCGCCCACACGCTTCACGAGAGCCTCGGCGCCGGGGCGCGGAGGCATGGACGTGAACCGCGGAGACATTGGGGAGCTGCGTCACGAGATGCAGCTCGGTTTCACGCGGCTGCAGGCAGAGCTTCGCACGGCCATCGAGAAGGTACTGCGCGAACAGACCCGGTTCTGCTTCGTCGCGCGGGGAGTCGTTCTCGCGTCGATGATCGGCGTGTACGCGCGCGCCTGCTTGAATTCACAGGAATCCGCCGGGAATCGAGGCCATCCAGTGCATCATCGGCAAACGAAAAGCACCTGCCGCGAGGACAGGTGCTTTTGTCGCCAAAAGTACTGATGAGAGTATTGATGCTTGGATCCCGAACCGAGCGAACTCCAATCGGGACGGCGGGATTTGAACCCGCGACCCCCTGAACCCCATTCGGCTCGGGGGAGTTACTCAAAACGACAACTTGTTGGTTGGCAAGGGCATACGGGCGTCGGCGCGCCGGGCCTTGTTGCGAAGATGACGGGTATTGACGGGAGAAACGGCACCACAAACGGCACCACATCCGCGATCGCACCCGAAGGATCGCCCCGCCGAGGCCATCGTCCTTCAATCCCTAGTCGTCACGGTGTCGTAAAGCCCGTAGTGAGTCAGACCCTCGTGGCTCTCGATGCCCGTGTAGCGGAGCGAGGCGTCCTCGTATCGACGGAAGGCGAAGACGGCTTGGTTCATCTGCTCCGTATTGAACACCTTGAGGCTCACGAGCAGGTGAAAGTCCTGCACTGTTAGACCGGTGACCGTGAGAAACAGCTCCGACTCCAGCTTGGTGATCACGTCCTGCAGCGTGTTCTCCCGGAAGTCGGTGAGGTACATGAATGCCGGGATGCGCGTGGCGAACTTGATCAGCTTCTCTTGGACGAGCTTCCGCTTGGACTTGTACTCCTTCTCCTCGTCGCTGAGCTGCTTCTGCTGCTTCGCCGATAGGTCGCTGTCCTTAGCCTTGTTCTTGAGCTCCTTGACCGCCTCGCTCTTGTTGATGATGGTCTCGATGACATTGTCGCCGAGCGAGCGCCAGCCCTCGATGCGCTCCACGGCGGCCATCGCCTCGGGATTGTCGAGGACGCGGCGCAGCGTGTCGTTGTCCACGTTCACGAGCAGCGCGGACTCCCACTTGCGCGCAAGTAGCGTGGCCGATGTGCCGGCCATGGCGATGTCGAGAATGCCCCCGGCATCGATCTGCGTCATGTTGGCACCGTCGTAGGCCAACACCGGCAGGAACGAGACGAGGTCCTTGACGGCATTCTCCGGGTTCGGCTCGCTCGGCGCCAAGCCAATCGCGTATTCGGAGAGCTGCCGTAGCGCGCGGGTCGGCGCGAAGTCGAACACGAAGCAGACCGGCTTGAGGATCTCCTCCTCGTTCGGGTCGTCGCCGTTCGGATTCTTGATGGACCACGGCGACTGCACGCGGAACGCGGCCTGAAAGTAGGTCTCCGGCGACGTCAGGTTACGCAGCATCAGGATAGACGACCACTGCGGCACGGTGACGCCCGTGGTGAGCTTCCCGCACGACAGCGTGATCGTCTTGGTCTCGAACCCGGTCCCGATGGCGGCGCGCACAGGCGGCAGCGCCTCCAGCCCGATGCCCGCCGCCGCGCCGGCGGCGACGACGACCGTGTAGTCGTGCCAGAAGGTGTTGTGCCGCCGCGCCAGCAGGTTCGCCATCGTGTGGCAGGCCGCGACGCTCGGCAGGAACCAGAACGAGTGCTGCAGGTACGGGAGCAGCCGGCTGTCCGAATACGGAAACGGCGGCCGCGTGCCGGTCTTGAGGTTCTCGACCACCTGCGGCGCGTACGAGCCCCGGATGATGTCGAGCCACTTCTGCACGTCGCTCTCGTGCGCGAACCGTGCGCCCTTGCCTATGCCGGACGCGGCGAAGAACTCGTTGAGGTCGAACTCGTCGAACTCCCCGCCGCTCGCGATCGCGAGAAGCTCGTCCGGCATCTGGTAGGTCAGCAGGCGTAGCTGCGGCAGCGCGCCGTACGGATTCCACTTGCCCGGGTTCTTCGCCGCGAACTCCTCCTTAGCACGCTGCTCGTCGGTGTACGTCCAGTTGAAGATCTGCTCCTCGATGAACTCGCCCGTGGCCAGTGCCTTGAACGGCGTGCCCGAGAGGTAGATGTACGCCTTTGTCGTGATCGGGAGGAACTCGGTCTCCTTCTGCGAGAGAACACCGAGGTCTTCGTTCACCGTCTCCAGGCCCGCGGCGTACTCGAGCTTCGTCTCCTTCTTCGCGACGGCGTCATCCTCACCCTCGAAGAGCTCTTTCGCGGTCTCCCGCCATGCGCCGAAGTGGTACTCATCGAACACCACGAGGTCCCACTCCTCCTCGTGGATCCATTCGTTGTTGGGCTTGATGTTCCCCGCGTCGTCGCGCCCCAGGAGGTCTTGAAAGGAGCCGAAATAGACGACCGGCGTCTTCCGGCTGATCGTGGTGGGGTCCCGATCGGAATTGCGAGAGAGATATTGCCAACCGTAGAAGTCCACGTGCGATTCGAGGTCGGTCTGCCACGCATCCTCCACCGCGGGCTTGAACGTCACCACGAGCACGCGCTTGGCGCCAAGCTTCCGCGCGAGCTGGTAGGTCGTGAAGGTTTTGCCGAAGCGCATCTTCGCGTTCCAGAGGAAGCGCGGGACGGCGTGCATGTCCTCCTTCCAGATCGAGTGAAAGTAGGCGTGCGTCTTATTTACGGCCGCGGCCTGCTCCCGCCGCATCGGGAACGTCGCGTGGTGCGTGCCCGTGAATTGCTTACCGGTGCGGAGCTCGGTGAGCACCATCCGCACGTCGGCGACCGAGCACCGCATCCACTCCAGCTCGGCGTTCGCCAAGCCCCGTTTGACGAGCGCCGCGCGGACCTGGTGGTCGGTGATGACGGTGCCG
>DATFPD010000147.1:0-26636 GCA_035265005.1 Gemmatimonadaceae bacterium
TCCCGAGGCTGTCGAACGCCGCGCTCACGCGCTCGCCGGGCCCGAGCGCGTCGAGCGCATCGAGCGCGGCGCGCGAGACCCGCGGCCACTCGTCGGACAGCTCGTCGCCGAACAGCGCGCGGAAGTCCGGCGAGAGCTGGAGCTCGGCGCGCAGCCACCGTTCGCGCAGCGCCACCGCGCGTCGCGCGCGGTCCCCTGCCTGCTCGCGGAGCCCGGCCACCCGCACGCCGAGCAGTGCGTCGCCGCCCTCGCCACCGTTGGATGCCGGCTCCCACCGGAGGGCGCGGGTGGCCGCGTAGAGCTCGTCGAACTCCGCGCCGATCGCCACCATCCGCTCCCAGCGATGCTCGGCGCGCGTCTGCCACCGGTCGACGAGGAGCCCGCCCGCGAGCGCGGCCGCCGTTGCCACCGCGGCGGCGGCGAGCGCGGTCCTCCACACGCGGTGCCGCAGCTCCTGGCGCAGCCGGGCGATCTCCAGGCGCTCGCGCTCCCACGGCGCGCTCACCGCGGGGTTCGCGCTCTCACTCGACATGGGCACTCGCACTCGCTCGTCCGGCATGGCATGCATCCTTGGCGGAGGGGTCACCCGATGAGACACCCGGGGCCCGAGTCCCGATGCCCGGGTCCCGCTGGCACGCCGCACGCAGCAGCAAGGCGGCTCACCCTGAATCGACGCGACGGTCCGCCCATGGCCAAGACCCACAGACAGCTCACCGTCGGCGAGGCCGCGCTCAAGGGCGCGCTCGCCGGCGCGCTCGGCGGCGCGGCGATGCTCGCCGCCGAGGCGCTCGCCTCCCGCCGCCTGCTCTCGCGCGACGGCTCGGCGCCTGACGAGTGGGGGCGCGTGGCGGCGGCGGTGGGGCGCCGGACCGGGACGCGCGTGCGCGGGCGCCCGAGGGCGGCCGCCGGCGTCGGCCTGCACCTCGCGTACTCGGCGCTCGTTGGCGCGCTGTACGGCATCGCCCGCACCCGCGGCGACCTCTCCGGCCCCGCCCAATCGCTCC
Source organism: Gemmatimonadaceae bacterium (assembly GCA_035265005.1). Classification (GTDB taxonomy): domain Bacteria; phylum Gemmatimonadota; class Gemmatimonadetes; order Gemmatimonadales; family Gemmatimonadaceae; genus DATFPD01. The sequence goes on from DATFPD010000147.1 coordinate 1,005, forward strand.
TGCGGAGCGGGCTCGAATACGCCGGCTTCCGCGCCGAGCGCGGCTTCATCCCGCGCCGCGGCCGCGCCCGCCTCGCCCGCCACGGCGCCAGGCAGGGCGTCCTCCCCCTCGACGCCCAGGGCATCTTCGCGATGGCGACGTCGCAGCTGTGGAAGACGCTCACGAAATGACCTGCGCGTTGCGTCCTGCGTCCTGCGTCCTCACTTCTTCTCCACGAATTCCCTCACCCGCAGCTTCGTCCGGTGACCGCCGGGGGCGCGCGCGCCGTCGGGGTGCTCGCCGCGGGAGTAGTGCTTCTGCCACTTCTGCGACTGCGCCTCGCTGCCTGAGACGAGCAGCTCGCTGTTGAAGGCGGCGCGCGACGCGGTCCACTGGTCGTAGCGCTCCTTCAGCTCCGGCTCGGAGCTCAGGTCGCGGACCTCCGGCTCCACCTGCTCGATCAGCTCGCGCGGCACGGGGAAGATGTGGCAGAACGGCTCCCCCTCCTCGAACAGCAGCGGGCCGCCGGGCGCGCTGAACAGCCAGTTCATCGTGAACGGCTGCGGCAGCCAGTCGGTCTCGACGATCCCCGACAGCGCGTTCGCGCCGTCCTTCGGGCTGTTCACCGGGCCGGTGACATAGAGGCTGTACCCCGGGTCGGTGCGGAACAGGTAGCCGGTGTGGAAGGTCAGCACCCCGTGGCCGAAGTGGCTGACGGCGATGCTGGACGTCTTGCCGCCGTACACCACTTTCAGGTCCTTCGGCCGCTTCCCGCCATTCCAGTACGCTTCGAACGACACCGGGCAGAGGATCTCCCACCCGTGCGTGTTCGCGATCGTCAGCGGCAGGCACCGGTAGGCGAATCGGTCCCCGGTCCGATCCATCCACTCGCGCCCCGCCACCGCCGGCCGGATCGGCGGCGCCTCGGGGCCGGTCTTGAACGCCGTTAGGCGCATGGGTGTGTAGGAGAAGGTGTCCTGGAGGTGATCCGCGATCCGCGATTCGCGAATCACGAATCGCTCCTCGCGCTGTTCGCCCGCACCATCACCGTCAGTATCTCCCGCGCGGTCTCCGCGGAAAAGAGGCGCGCCGGCTCCAGGTGGCGCCCGGGCACGGGCGTCGCCCCGAGCTCGCGGCGGGCGGCCTGCGTGACGTAGACCGGCGCGCCGCGCGCGATCCCCTGCGCCAGCACGAACACCACCCACGCGCCGGCCTCCGTGTCGGCACCACCGCCGACGAAGATCCCCGAGCGCGACCCACGCCCGCCGCGGCCCTGCCCCCCGCGTCCATCCCCATCATCCTCACCCACCGCCGCCTCCGACCGCTGGTAGGAGGAAACTCCTCGACTGCTACATGTCTTATGCAGCAGATGGCGTGCCGATTGCAAGGCTGCGTCGCGCGAGTTGCATCACCAGTTCGAGCGCTTCGAGCCGGGCCCGCCGTAAGGCGGGTCTCCGAGGGGTGTGTGGGAGTGGCATCGTCGGGGCGGACGGCGGCGCGCTGGGCGCGCCGGGTCGGTCGCCTGGGGTGCAGTTGGGCTGGGAGTGAGCAGCGCCAGCCACGGGAGGGGGCGCGCGGGGAACGACGATCAGACGCTAGCCGAGTCGTTCCCGGGGAGAAGGGCTAGCAGCCACGGGGGAGGGGGAGCCAGATGTCAAAGCGCGACCGGGATCGTGAAGAGCCCATGATCATCGCCAGCGCGGACGAGCTGCTGCGTCCAGCGACGCGGCGCAAGTTCGTCCGCATGCTCGGCGTGGGCGGCGCGATCGTGATGCTGCCGAGCGTGTTCACCGCCTGCGACGACGACGACGACATCACGGGGAACCAGTCCCCGCCGCCGCCGCCGACCGTCACCAGCGTCACCTTCGACCTGCGCACCGACGTCGGCATCTTCCGGCTGGTGCACGCGCTGGAGATCGTCGAGCGGACGTTCTACACCGCCGTCGTCACCAGGTCGAACTTCACGACGCTGTTCGACGCCGACGCGCAGGAAGTGCTGCGCGACATCCGCAACGTCGAGACGATCCACGAGGCGTTCCTCCGCAACGCGCTCGGCACGCTGGCGCTGCCGGACTTCTCGGCGCAGCTCAACCAGACGACGCTCGCCACCGCGCTGGCGAGCCGCGAGTCGATTCTGACGACGGCGCGGATGCTCGAGTCGAACGGCGTCGCGGGGCTCAACGGGGCCGGCAAGTACATCAAGGACGCGCGCAACCTGCTCGTCGCGGGCAAGGTCGCCTCGGTCGAGGCGCGGCACCTCGCGGCGCTGCGCGATCTCCAGCCGCCGGCGGGCGTCACGGCCAACGTCGCCTTCGCGAGCAACGAGACGATCGACGCCAACGGGATGGACATCAAGCTCGAGGCCGGGGACGTGCTGGCCCGCGTCAAGGCCGCGAACGTCATCGCCGAGCCGCTCAACAGCGCCATCACGATCGGCAACGCGCCCGACGCCACGACCCAGGGCCAGCCGACCGACAACTTCTTCCCGGCCAACCCGTAACCGTCCCGTCGACAGGAGATTGACGCAATGGAGACCAACAAGCCGATTCTCGACGGGATCGATCCGGAGATCATGGATCGTCTCGTCAGCCGCCGCGAGGCCATCCGCAAGGGTGCCGCGGCGAGCACGATGCTCACCTGGGGGCTGAGCCTGGGCTCGGTCCCGGTCGCGCTGGCCGCGCTCTCGAAGGACGTGTACGGGCAGGCGCCGGCCGACATCCTCGACGCGCTGCAGTTCGCGTTCATCCTGGAGAACCTGGAGAACGAGTTCTACAAGACCGTCCTCACGACGACCAACCCGCAGTCGGCGCTCTTCACGACCGTGCGGACGGCGATCCTGGCGAACGCCAACCTGCTCGCGGCGCTCCAGCAGATCCAGACGCACGAGCAGCAGCACGTGAACTTCCTGAAGAACACGGCGATCCCGCTCTTCGGCGGCACCGCGCCCACCATCACGGCGAACGACTTCGACTTCACCGGCGGCAACGGCACGGGCACGGGCCCGTTCGCGGCGGCCGGCACCAACGTCGACTTCCTGCTCCTCGCGACGCAGGCGTTCGAGGACACCGGCGTGCGCGCCTACAAGGGACAGGCCGGCCGCTTCCTCCTCGCCACCAACACCAGGAACGCCGACGTGGCGCTCGAGGCCGCGCTGCGCATCCACTCGGTGGAGGCTCGGCACGCGGCGAAGATCCGGCGGGTTCGGAAGGCGCGCAACACGGGCGACACGGCGCTCCGCTTCTCGGGATATGTCCGGGGTACCGGTGCCGCGGCCGCCGGCACCGCCGGCCTCACCGGCGTCCCCGCCGAGGTGACCGCGGCGCTCAACCTCATCTACGGCGGCGCCTCGCCCGAGGGGAACACCAGCCACATCGTGTTCAACGACGTCGCCAACGCCCAGGCCACGATCGATGCGGCGACGATGTCCGGATGGACCGACGGCGGCACCGGCGAGACGCAGGCCGAGGCGGCGCGCATGGCGTTCGACGAGCCGCTCACGAAGCAGGAAGTGATCGACATCGTGAAGGGCTTCATCAAGGACGACGCGACGCGCGGGCTGCCGTAACCCCGCCGCTTCGCGCGAGGCTGCCCCTGCGCGGAGACGGAGCTGCACGTGGCAGGCGGCGCCTCCGGGTGCCGCACGCTATCCTTGACGCGCGCTGGAACAGGCGCGACTTCACATTCGACGCGCGGGCGGGCCAACGGCAACTGCATTTTGACAGGATGAACAGGATGGTGAACAGGATGACGGCCGCTCGGGAAGCCACGCCTCCCGGCGCCCTGCATCCTGTTCACCATCCTGTTCATCCTGTCGCCCTTCATCCTGTCAAAATGCCGTTGCCGTTGCCGTGATTCTTCTCGAACTGGACTCTCCGTGCGCTCTCTCATCGTTCTCGTCGCCGTCCTGGCAGTGACGTCGTGCGTCGGCCGCGCTCGTCAGGCGGAGGGCGCGCGCGAGGGGCTGCGGGTGCTCGTGTACAACATCCACGCGGGGAAGGACGCCGAGGGCGTCGACAACCTGGCGCGCGTGGCCGAGGTGGTGCGCGAGGCGGACGCGGACCTGGCCCTCCTCCAGGAGGTGGACCGAGGCACAGAGCGGTCGGGGCGCGTGGATCAGGTGGCCGAGCTGGCACGGCTCACCGGACGGTACGCCGCGTTCGGGAAGTCGCTCGACTACCAGGGCGGGCACTACGGCATCGCCCTACTGTCGCGCTGGCCCGTGGTGGCGGAGAGCACCGTCCACCTCCAGGTGACGCCCGCGCAGACGCGCTCCGGCGGCTCGCGGGAGCCACGCGTGCTGCTCCACGCCACAGTGGTCACCGGCCGGGGCGACACGCTCGACGTGCTGAACACGCACATCGACGCCTCGCGCGTAGAGAGCTTCCGCATGCAGGAGGCGGCCACGATCGGCGACGTCGTGCGCGCCCTCGCGCTGCGGCGGCGGCGCGGCGGGCTCCTGCTCCTGGGCGGGGACTTCAACTCGACGCCGGAGAGCGCCGTCCACGCGCGCGTCGAGGAGTCCGGCGTGCGCGACGCCTGGCCGGGGTGCGGCGCCGGAAGCGAGCTCACCTACCCCTCGGCCGCGCCCATCAAGCGCATCGACTACCTCTTTCTCCTCCCGCCGGCGCGCTGCACGACGGCGCGCGTCCTGGACTCCAGTGCGTCCGACCACCGGCCGGTGCTCCTGACCGTCGCGCGGTGACGCCTTCCCGCACCGTGGGGTCCGCATCGGTCGAGGACATGCGGCCGTGATCGACCCCTCTACCGACCGAGGCAGACAGGATGCAGAGACGAATGGCAGGAGTGATCAGGATGGCCGCCCGCGCGGCGCTGGCGATGGGAGCAGTGGCGTGCTCGAGGAACGAGGCGCCGAGTGCGGTGCCGAGCGACTCGCCGGCGCTCGACGGCTCCCTCACCACGACCGCGGGCGTCACGTACAGCGCCGAGACGCTGGTGCTCGAGAGCTTTCCGGTGCAGCTCCGCACGATCGTGACGGCTACGAACACGGGCAGTGAGCCGGTGCGGCTCACCTCCGACGGGTGCGAGGCGTTCGTGGTGGCGCACCGCGCCGCCGGACGCGCCGGACCGCCGACGTGGGACCAGCGGAAGGTCTGGGCCTGCACGAGGATCCTGAAGGTCTACGACATCGGGCCCGGCCACTCCGTGAAGCTCCAGACGCAGCTCCGCGCGACGGACATCCTGGGCGATTCCCTGCCCTCGGGACGCTACTACCTGAGCGCCATCCCGGGGACCGACCACTCGGTGACCGTCCGCGCAGGGGACGTGCAGCTCGACCGGCCGGGCAGCCCCTGACCGGGACACGACTTAGGCGATTCCCGCACGCGGAGCCGCGGCGGGCCGTTACCTGGGTGACGTTCGCTCGTCTCTCAGGTGTGGAAACCGGCACATCGGCTCCACACGACAACCGAACCACGCCGTAGCCGATAAGAGCACACCCGGAGTAATCCGGGGCCGCAAAGCCAGGAGTCCTGAGCGCCCGATGCGCGAAGGATCGTCCGGCTGCCGAAGCTGGCCGTTCGCGTCACCCCCGCCCACGCCCGTGGTGCGAGTGCGCGCCTGCCCTGCTCGGGGAGGCGCACTCGACCGCGGGCTTCGTGCTTTCGCACTCTGCCCAGGTCGGCCGATGCGCTCCTGACTCCGGCATCACGATTCGCTGGATCACTCGAGGAGACCGCACACGTGAGCCGCCGCACCGCCACCGCCATTGGAGCCGCCGTACTCTCGGCCGCCATGCTCTTTGGCGTCGCCGCCCTGAGTGCGCAGCAGGCCGCCGCGCCCCAGGCCGCCGCGCGGCCCACGATCGTCGTCGTCGCCGGGACCGCCGTCTCGGTGCTCTCGCACTCCAGCGGCTGGGTCTACGTCGACGCCCGCCGCGGCTCGAACCGCGTGGCGGGCTGGTACGCCCCGGCCGCGATCGAGACGTGGGCCGCGGACGCCGAGCGCGTCCTCACCGACAGCGAGAACGCCCAGGGCGTGCGCATGGTGGGCCACGCCAGCGGCACGGCGAGCTCCGAGCGCGTCGAGCACAAGACCGGGCTGCTCATGTCCGCGGACGCGGGCGGCGTGGTGCTCGACCGCACCGAGCAGAACGGCAGCGCGACGCACGGCCTCTTCCTCGCCGACAAGGAGAGCATGCACCGCATGTACCTGCCGCTCGACGCCGCGAACGCCCGCGCCTTCGTGACGGCGCTCCGCGACGCCGCGACGTCCTCGCGTCAGCTCGCCGCCGCCAAGGCCGCCGCGCAGCAGGCCGCGCAGCAGGCGGCCTCGACCCCGGTGGTGGCCGAGAAGGCCCGCGCGGGCGGAATGTAAGGCGAACCGCGTCTCGCTGCGCTCGACTTGCGACCCTGCCTGCTCCGCCGCATCCTCCGGCCGTCCCCCGACCCAGGATGCCCATGCACGCTCGCCTCGCCCCACCCGTCCGGCGCGCGCTCGCCTGCGCGATGCCGCTGCTGCTCGCCCTGCCCTCGACCGTTCGCGCGCAGTCTCCGGACAGCGCGGAGTACGCGCGGCAGACGCGCGCCGCGAAGCTCCCCAAGGACCGGCTGTCGCTCGACACCTACCTCGAGTGGGAGGACGTGCAGAGCCCGCAGCTCTCGCCCGATGGCCGCCAGGTCATCTACACGCGGCGGTGGGTCGACAAGCTGAACGACCGGTGGGAGAGCTCGCTCTGGATCATGAGCGCGGACGGGAGCCGCAACCGCTTCCTGGTGAACGGCAGCAACGCGAAGTGGTCGCCGGACGGATCGCGCGTGGCCTACTTCGCGAAGGGAGAGCCGAGCGGGACGCAGCTCTTCGTGCGCTACATGGACGCCGACGGCGCGAGCACGCAGATCACGCGGCTCACCGAGACGCCGGCCGACCTCGCGTGGTCGCCTGACGGGAAGTGGATCGCGTTCCGGCAGCTGGTGCTGGCGCGCGACAACTGGCGGATCGACCTGCCGCCGGCGCCGAAGGGCGCGAAGTGGGTCGAGCCGCCGCGCGTCGTGCAGAAGGTGGAGTACCGGCGCGACCGGCAGGGGTACGTGGACGACGGCTTCCGACACATCTTCGTCGTCCCGGCCGACGGCGGCACGCCGCGCCAGGTGACGAGCGGGGACTGGGACCACGGCGCGCCGGAGTGGACGCCCGACGGCGCGCGCATCGTCTTCAGCGCGCTGCGCGTGGAGGACGCCGACTACTCGTGGCGGGAGAGCGAGATCTACTCGGCGGACGTGGCGAGCGGGGCGATCGCGCAGCTCACGCACCGCAAGGGGCCCGACCAGGACCCGGCGATGTCGCCCGACGGGAAGCTCATCGCCTACACCGGCTTCGACTCCACCGACGCGACGTGGGTCGACAGCCGCCTCTACGTGATGAACGCCGACGGCTCGGCGCCGCGCGCACTGACGGAGAAGCTGGACCGCTCGCCGCAGGGGATCATGTGGGCGCCGGACGGCGCGGGCGTCTACTTCAACGTCGAGAGCGAGGGCTCGCGCAACCTGTACTACGTGCCGCTGCGCGGGGGCGAGCCGCGGGCGGTGACGCGCGGCCAGCAGGTGCTGACGGTGTCGGACGTCGGGCGCGGCGGGCTGGCGGTCGGAGTGAACAGCACCCCGCGGCGGCCCAACGAGGTCGTGAGCGTGAGCCTGACGACGGCGAAGGGAGGTCCCGCGGCGGGGACCGTCCGCACGCTGGCCGCGGTGAACGACGACGTGCTGACGGGGAAGAAGCTGGCGACGGTCGAGGAGATCTGGTACCCGAGCGTGGACGGCTACCGGGTCCAGGGGTGGGTCGTGAAGCCGCCCGACTTCGACCCGTCGAAGAAGTACCCGCTCATGCTCACGATCCACGGCGGCCCGCATTCGATGTACAACACCGCGTTCAACTTCGCGTGGCAGGAGCACGCCGCGAACGGCTACGTGGTACTCTACACCAACCCGCGCGGGTCGACCGGCTACGGCAGCGCGTTCGGCAACGCCATCAAGAACGCCTACCCGGGGAAGGATTACGACGACCTGATGGCCGGCGTCGACACGGTGATCGGGCGCGGCTACGTGGACCCGCAGAACATGTTCGTCTACGGCTGCTCGGGCGGCGGCGTGCTGACGGCCTGGATCGTCGGCCACACCGACCGCTTCGCCGCGGCGTCCTCGAACTGCCCGGTGATCAACTGGGTGAGCTTCGTCGGCACGACCGACGGCGGCGTGTTCTGGTACAACAACTTCGAGAAGCGCCCGTGGGAGGACCCGAGCGAGCACCTGCGCCGCTCGCCGCTCATGTACGTGGGGAACGTCAAGACGCCGACGATGCTGATGACCGGCGTCAACGACCTGCGCACGCCGATCTCGCAGACCGAGGAGTTCTACCAGGCGCTCAAGCTCCGCAAGGTCCCGACGGCCATGATCCGCTTCAACGACGAGTGGCACGGCACGAGCTCCCGCCCCTCGAACTTCATGCGCACGCAGCTCTACCTGCGGAGCTGGTTCGAGCGCTACGCGCGCAAGGGGAGCGTGGCGGCCGTCACGCCCTGAGGGGCAGGGACTGCCGGGCGCTGCGCGCGCCGTGAAGGTTCACTGCAACGCCTGCGGCCGCGACGCCGACGAGGTCACGGCCGCCTGCCCGCACTGCGGCACGGTCGTCTCGGCGCCGCGGCGGAGCCGGGCGACGGCGGGCGCGCTGGCGTTCGGCGTGGTCGCGGCGACGATGGAGATGGGGGCGCTGCTCTGGCTGATGTACTGCCGCTAGCGCCCGGCCGGGCGCCCGAACGCGAAGAGGCCCCCGCGCCACTAGGGTGCGGGGGCCTCGCTGCGCTACCGTCCGAGTCGTTAGGCCGCGATGGCCTCGAGCGGGCGGTCGATCCAGAGGAACGCCATGTGGTCCCAGGGGCACGCCGGGTCCACGTTGAGCGTCAGGCCGTGCTCGGCGAACAGCAGGCGGACCTGCTCGCGGGTGGCGAAGGTGGACCACTGGTCCACGTGGTCGGGGCGGCAGACGACGGTGTTGAAGCGCGCGCCGCGCTCCCGCCGCTCGACCTCGACCGCCTGCAGAAGATCGCCCAATGTCATGATCCGTGTCATACCCCCTAGACGCCGGCCCAACACTAATGGTCACCGTCGGATCGCGCAACACTGAAAATCACTGCCGGGCCGACGCCGAGCGCACAGTATTGTGCGTTTCCTGACAGGCACCTATCGTGATGCGGCGATGCAGCCGGATCGGGTGCGGATTCACGTCGAGACGTCGTTCGCGGGGTCGTGCAATGAAGCGCGCTGGGCGCAGTCGTGGTTTCACACTGATCGAGGTCCTGACCGTCACGGTCATCATCGGAGTGCTGGCGGCGATCGCGATCCCGCAGTACTACCGGGTGAAGGCCAAGGCGTACGTCGCCAGCATGCAGTCCGACCTGCGCAACCTGGTGACGGCGCAGGAGATGTACTTCGCCGAGCACGGCCGCTACACCGCCCAGGTCGGCGACCTCCAGAACTTCCGCCCCACGTCCGGGGTCACGATCGACGTCACCAGCGCCAGCCTTCAGGGCTGGTACGCGGTCGCCTCCCACAGCGCCTCGACCGCGTCCTGCGCGATCTACGTCGGCGGCGGCAGCCGTCCCGACGCTGCCGACAGCGGCGGCGAAGGGGTCCCCAGCTGCGAGCTCGACGGCACGCGCGTGGCCTCGCCGGGAGAGAGACAGCCGTAGAAGGGCAGGGACTGGGGGACTCCCTACATTCCCTGCCCTTCTCTTGCCGAGTCCGCCTGACGGTTGTATGCTCGGCGCGTCCGCATTCCGCCCGCCTCCCCGCTATTCCTGCCGAGACCGCTGGTTCCGCCGCCGCCCGTCGCGCGCGCAATCAGCTCCTGGACACTCCGAGGCCACACGGGAGTGTTGCAGGCAAGCAACAAATCAGTGAGACGTGTCGCGACGCCTAACGCACGTCCGCAACAGTAGGGCGTCGAAACACGCGCTAACTCGCCGCGCTGGAGCCTCCATGCATGGTCCTCCTCTTGCTCCCCCGCCCCCCGGCTCGCAGCCCCGCCCCCTTTCGCGCTGCTTCGTTCCCAGCCGCAGCGACCGGTACACCCCGCCGCCGGTCACGTCCCAGCAGCCGGGCGCGGGTGTATGAGCCGGAGGAATAGGAGCACCCGCATGCCCGACACGCCTCCCATCGGAGTCACCGGAGCCGCGTACAGCGGCCTCGGCGGCGCCACGCCAGCCGCTAGCAGCCTCAACTATAGCGGCGCCGGCCCCTCTGCATCCCCGCCCAGCTGGGAGCACCACCTCAAGGTCGGCCGGCAGTGCCTGGCGCAGGGCGATGTCGCCGGCGCCGAGCGCGAGTACCGCGCCGCGGTCGCCGAGAGCGAGGCCGCCGGCCCCGACTCGCCGCAGTTAGCCTCGGCGCTCAGCAACTTCGGCCAGCTCCGCTACCAGCAGAAGAAGTTCGCGGACGCCGCCGAGCTCTTCCGCCGCGCGCTCGAAGTGCGCGAGAAGCTCGTCGGGGCCGAACACTTCAGCCTCGTCCAGAGCATCAACAACCTGGCGGCGGCCGAGGTGGCGCTGAGCGACCTCGGGGCCGCCGAGCCGCTGCTGCATCGCGCGCTCCTGCTCACCGAGCGACACTACGGCGCCGACCATCCCGACGTCGCCACCTGCCTCAGCAACCTCTCCCGCCTGTACTTCCGCCGCGGGGCCTACGCGATGGCGGAGCCGTTCCTCCAGCGGCTGCTCGGCATCAAGCAGGCGCAGGGCGAGGACCACCCGGAGGTCGCGAGCGTGCTCGCGAACCTCGCGACGGTGCGACAGATGATCGGCCAGTACGATTCCGCCGAGGAGCTGTGGCGGCACGTGCTGTCGATCCGGGAGCGCTCGCTGGCCTCGAACGCGCCGGCACTGGCGACCACCCTCGAGAACCTGGCGGACACCTGCGCCGCCTGCGGCAAGGTGGACGAGGCACTCGGCCTCCGCGAGCGCGCCCTCGACATCCACGAGCAGACGCTCGGCGCCGACCACCCGACCGTGGTCTCGGCGCGCGCGAAGATCGTGGGGCTCCAGCTCGAGTCCTCGCTCGACGGGCTCGACGCGACGAGGGGGGACATGTTCATCCCCGTCGGGCCGTCGACGCCCCGGCCGTCGCCGTGGGTGCCGCTGGTTCGTCCCTCGGGCGACCAGGGGCCGCGGATGTTCGGCGAGGTCGACCCGCACGCGCACGCCGCCGCGGCGCCGCCCGTAGTGGTGCCGCCGGTGGTGCCGCCGGCCGCGCCGCTAGCCGCGCCGCCGTCGGCACCGCCGCGCGCGACCGTCGCGTCGCAGCCGCAGATCACGGCGGAGGCGCTCAGCGCGCTGCTGTCCGAGGTCGAGGCCGAGCAGCAGCACGCGCCGCGGTCGCCGCTCGCCGCCGGGGCGATGGTGATGCGCGACTTCGCGCGCTCCATGCTGGGCGGGAAGCGGCGCTCGGCGCCCGAGCTGCCGTCGGCGGCCGTCGCGGCCGAGCCGACCGCGCCCGCCGCCGCGCCGGTCACGCAGTCCTCGGCGCAGTCGAGCCCGGCCGTCGAGGCGCCGCGCCGCGACCTGCCGATCATGCTGCCGGAGCCGAAGACGCAGCTCGCGATCCGCGAGTCGGGCGCCCTGACGGCCGAGGCCGACGCGGAGTGGAGCGACGACGGGGAGGGACTCACCCACGCCGACGTCGCGCTCGTGAGCGGGCGGAGCCGCAAGATGACCGCGGTAGGCGTGGGCGTGGCGATGGTGTCCGTGGCGCTCGTCCTGACGGTCGTGAACCTGGGGCGCAGCCGGCCAGCCGCGACGGTGCCGCCGAGCACGACCGAGCAGCTGGGGTCGGGCGCGCCGGCGCTCCCGGCGGCCGTCGCGGTGGATAGCCTGGTGGCGCAGAGTCGCGCGCTCGCCGCGGCGGCGGACAGCGCCCGGAACGCGACGGCGCAGTCCGCGGCGTCCGACGACAGGAGCGAAGGCCACCGCGTCACGGCGGCCTCGCGCGAGAGGTCCGAGCGCAGCCGCTCCGACAGCAGCAACGCCAACCTCTCGGTGCCGAAGGCGATGAGCGCGATGGAGACGATCAAGACCGCCGTGGACCTGATCCACGTCTCGTATCAGATCGACAGCAGCTCCCACGCGCGCATGGACACGGCGCTCAACCCGGCCACCAAGCTTCCCGTCTCGTTCAAGTCGAAGCCGATCGTTCCGCGTCCGTAAGCGATCGACGGCACGCAGTCCTCGCGGCACCCCGGCCCACCGGCTCGGGGTGCCGCGTCGCGTTCGGGGGCGATTAGACTAGGAAAGCTGCGCGCCGCAGCCACCAGCCTTCTTCCCCGAGCTCCCATGCGCACCTCCGCCACGCTCGGCACCCTGCTCCTGCCGATGGTCGCGTTCTCCCTCTCCGCCCAGTCTCGCCCCGCCGGCGGTGCCTCCGCTTCGTCCACCGGCCGCGCCGCGGCGCGGGACGTCCTGCCGTTCCAGGCCACCGAGCGCACGCTGCCCAACGGGCTGCGGGTGATCGTGGTGCCGACCGGCTTCCCCAACATCGTCTCGGTGCAGATCCCGGTGCGCACCGGTTCGCGCAACGAGATCGAGCCCGGGAAGTCCGGGTTCGCGCACTTCTTCGAGCACATGATGTTCCGGGGGACGCCGAGCTACCCGCCTGACGAGTACAACAAGATCATCACCCGCGCCGGCGCGCGGCAGAACGCCTTCACCAGCGACGACTTCACGAACTACCACACGACGTTCGCGAAGGAGGACCTGGAGACGGTGCTGAAGGTGGAGGCCGACCGCTTCCAGCACCTCGCCTACGCCGAGCCGGAGTTCAAGACCGAGGCGCGGGCGGTGCTCGGCGAGTACAACAAAAACGCCGCCGAGCCGCTGCGGAAGCTCGCCGAGGTGCAGCGCGAGCGCGCGTTCACGACGCACACCTACAAGCACACGACGATGGGCTTCCTCAAGGACATCGAGGACATGCCCAACCAGTACGAGTACTCGAAGGTCTTCTTCGACCGCTGGTACCGGCCGGAGAACGCGACGCTGATCGTGGCCGGCGACGTGAAGGCCGCCGAGGTGCTGCCGCTGGTCGAGAAGTACTTCGGGTCGTGGCAGCGCGGCAGCTACAGGGCGGAGATCCCGCGCGAGCCGGCGCCGCAGGGCCCGGTCTACGCGCACGTGCCGTGGCCAGCGCCGACGATCCCGTGGGTGACGGTGGCGTTCCACGGGCCGGCGTTCAGCAGCACCGCCAGGGACTACGTCGCGCTCGACATGGTGGCCGACCTGTGGTTCGGGCAGACGTCCGAGCTGTACAAGAAGCTCGTGGAGCGCGAGCAGAAGGTGGACCAGTTCGGCCCGTCGCTGCCGCAGCGCCAGGACCCTCAGCTCCTGACCGTGTTCGCGCGCGTGAAGCGCGGCGATGACGCCGTCTACGTCCGCGACGAGATCCTGCGCACGGTCGCGCAGGCGAGGGCCGAGCTGGTGCCGGCGCAGCGGCTGGCCGAGGCGAAGTCGAACGCGAAGTACAGCTTCGTGCGGTCGCTGGACAACACCGAGGCGATCGCGTCGACCGTCGCCTCGTACGCGCGCTTCGACCGACGCTTCGGGACGGTGAACGAGCTCTATCGCGTGTACGAGTCGCTGACGCCGCGCGACCTCCAGGCGGCGGCGCGGAAGTACTTCACCGACGCCGGGCTGGTGGTGACCACGCTCTCGCGCGACCCGCTGCCTGACGCGGTGTCGAAGCTGCCGCCGATCTCGAGCTTCGCGCCCCCGACGGCGTCCGTCGGCGCCGCGGGACAGGCCAGGGCGGCCGCTCCGGGCGCGGGGCGCACCCCGACAGCGCCCGCGGGCGCTGCGGGGCAGGCTCGCACCGTGACCGAGAGCCGAGGCGAGGTGGCGCGCGCCGATGACGTTCGCGTCGAGCAGCTCGAGAGCCCGCTCCCGCAGCTCAACGTCAAGCTCCTGTTCACGGTCGGCTCGGCCAACGACCCGGCCGGGAAGGAGGGGCTGGCCGCGCTCGCCGCGTCGATGCTTACCGAGGCCGGCTCGCGCGCGCTGCCGATCGACCAGATCAACAAGGCGTTCTACCCGATGGCGGCGAGCTTCTCCGCGCAGGTGGACAAGGAGATGACGACGCTCACCGGCTCGGTGCACCGCGACAACTGGCGCAAGTTCGCCGACATCGTCCTGCCGATGCTGCTCGAGCCGGGCTTCCGCGAGGAGGACTTCAAGCGCCTCAAGGACGCGCAGCTCAACGCGCTGACGCAGGACCTGCGGTCGAACAACGAGGAGGAGCTGGGGAAGGAGCGGCTCCAGGCGAACGTCTTCCGGGGCACGCCGTACGCGCACCCGGTGCTCGGCACCGTGGCGGGGATCCAGAGCATCACGCTCGACGACGTGCGCGGCTTCGTGCGCGACATGTACACGCGCGGCGCGCTGACGGTGGGCGTGGCGGGGGACGCGCCGCCGGAGCTGGTGACGCGGCTGCGCGCGGAGCTGGCGCGGCTCCCCGCGGCGGCGGCCCCGGAGCACCCGGCCGTGGCGGGGCGTCGGCCTAACGGGATGGAGGTCGAGATCGTCCAGAAGGACACCCGCTCGACGGCGATCTCCTTCGGCCTCCCGATCCCGGTCACGCGCTCGCACCCGGACTACGCCGCGCTCTGGGTGGCGCGGGCCTGGCTGGGCGAGCACCGGGCGTCCATGTCGCACCTGTACCAGCGCATCCGCGAGCTGCGCGGGATGAACTACGGCGACTACGCCTACACCGAGGCGTTCCCGCGCGGGATGTTCCAGTTCTTCCCCGACCCCAACATCGCCCGCCGCGCCCAGATCTTCGAGGTGTGGATCCGCCCCGTGATGCCGCAGAACGCCCACATGGCGCTGCGCATCGCGCAGTACGAGCTGGACAACCTGATCCGGGACGGGCTGACGCAGGACGACTTCGAGACGGTCCGCAACTACCTCATGAAGAACGTCTACGTGATGACCGCCACCCAGAACCAGCAGCTCGGCTACTGGCTCGACTCCAAGTGGTACGGCATCCCGGAGTTCACGACGTACATGCGCGACCACCTGTCGAAGCTCACCCGCGACGACGTGAACCGCGCCATCCGCCAGCACCTCTCGGCCACCGACCTGTCGGTGGTGATCATCACGAAGGACGCGCAGGCGCTCCGCGACGCCCTGGTCGCCGACGCCCCGTCCACGATCGCCTACGACGCGCCCAAGCCGCAGGCGGTCCTCGACGAGGACAGGGTCATCGGCGCGCGGAAGCTCGGCATCCGCGCGGAGAACGTGCGGATCACGCCGGTGGACGACGTGTTCGCGAAATGACCATGATGGTGGGCGGCGGGCGATGCGTCCCGAACGGATGTGGTAGGGGCGACCCGTGCGTCGCCCCCGCCGTGGATGTTGTTCTTCCACATCCGCCGTTCGGGTCCGTCGTCCGCCGTTGCGGTGTCACACCCCGGACATCATCGGTCGCGAAACAGCGGAATTGGAAACGGCAACGGCGCGTGTGATACGGCGGGGGCGACGCAGGCGTCGCCCGTACGGTACGGCCCGTCATCCCACCATCGCGCGCCGACCAAACATCATGGTCATTTCATGAACCCCGATTCCCGGAATGTCCGCGCCGCCTTGTCGCATTCGGGCCACGTCAGGCGCTGGCCGCCCGGGGGGCGCACGGCGGCGAGGTCGATCCGGTCGCGGGGGAAGCGGGCGTCCTCGGCGGCGAGGTAGGCGAGCATCGCGACCAGCGTGGCGTTCGACTTCAGGTCGTCGATCACGACCTTGTCGTACGTGTCGCGGTTGGTGTGCCAGGTGTAGGGGTTGTAGTCCCAGCGGACCCCGCCCAGCTCGAACGCCGGGACGCCGGCGCAGACGAAGGAGGAGGCGTCGGTGCCGCCGCTGCCCGGCGTGTCGGGGTCGCCGAGCCGGATCGGGGAGGCCAGCTCGGCGGGCACCCGGGCGAACCAGCGGCGGAAGACCGCGCCGCCGCCGGCGAAGCCCTGCATCGAGATCCCGACCGTGCGGCCGGTGCCGTTGTCCTGGTTGAACAGCACCTGGATGTTGCGCACGACCTCCGGGTGGTCGGCGACGAACGCCTGCGAGCCGTTGAGCCCCTCCTCTTCCCCGGCCCAGTGCGCGACCAGGATGGTGCGCCGCGGGCGCGGGTACGCGAGCCGCAGAATGCGCATCGCCTCCATCATCGTGACCGTCCCGGTACCGTTGTCGGTCGCGCCGGAGGCGCCGTCGTACGAGTCGAAGTGCGCCGACAGCACCACGTACTCGTCAGGCAGCTCCGCGCCGCGCACCTCGGCCAGGATGTTGAACGCCGGCACGTCGCCCAGGAGCTGCGCGTCCGCGGTCGCGCGCAGCACCGCCCCCTGGCCGCGCTCGGCGAGCCGCCAGACCAGGCCGTAGTCCTCGCAGCTCAGGGCGTAGCTCGGGATCCGCGTGGTGCGCGCCGTGAAGACGCGCCACGTCCCCCACCCGCCCGTCCAGCTCTGGGTCAGCGTCCCCAGCGCGCCGGCCTGCTCCAGCCGGCGCAGCAGCACGGGGATGTCGAGCTTGGCGCGGGCGATGCGGTTGGTCGAGAAGGCGCGCTGCGCCGAGTCCCGCTGCCGCTGCATCCGATCGAGCGTCTCCGGGGTGGCGCTGCGCGCCCAGCTCTCGTCAGGCCGGCAGGTGGGGTGCGGGAACGACGTCATGACGAAGCGCCCGCGCACGCTCGGCAGCCACCGGTCGAAGGCGGCGGAGTCGGCGAGCTCGGGGAACACGATCACCGGGCCGTCCACCGGCTTCCCGCCCGTCCCCGGGCTCCAGCCGAGGAGCTGCGCCTCGAGCGAGCGCACGCGCGGCGCCACGAGGTCGAGGTGCGCGAGGCCGCGCCGCCATCCGAGCCACGTCCCGTACCGCTCGGTGCGCGCGGACACCCCCCAGCTCCGGTACGTCGCGATCGCCCAGTCGCTCGCGCGCCGGATGTCGGGCGTCCCGGTGAGCCGCGGCCCCACCGAGTCCATCAGCGTCTGCGCCAGCTGCTCGGCGCGCGAGCTGTCCATCCCGATGCGCCAGATCCGCTGCAGCACCGTACTGTCGGGCGCATTCGCCGGCGCCTGCGCCCGCACGACGGCGGCCGCCGAGAGCGCCAGCGCGATTCCCACTCCACGACTCCTCATCATCCATCCCCGGTTCAAGGACCCTCGCTCATGGATACCGCACTGGTAGAGCAAAGGGCAACTGCGGGGCGGCCGCGGAGGCGGGCGGATACGATGAGAGCGGGACACGGATGAACACGGATAGGGGCACGGATGCACACGGATACTGCCCGGCAGCGTCAAAGCCCTTCGCGCCCGGGCGGGAGGGACTTTGACTGCGCACGGAGAGATCCGTGTTCATCCGTGTCCTGCTCTCATCATATCCACCCGCATCCGCGGCCGCCCTTGCCCGAGCGTAACTGCTCATGTTCCTTTCGAGTGCGGTTCGCGTAAGGTGGACAGGCCGGGAGAGATGCGCATGACGAGCAGGTTCGGACGGTGGGTGCTGGTGGTGGGCGTGGTGGCTGGCGCGGTGGGATGCGCGCGGAGTCGGGGGAGCACGAGCGCCGCGCCCGCGGCGGCCTCGATTGCGGCGGCGGCGCCGGTGCAGGATACGACGCCGCTGCGGGCGGCGGAGACGTTCGACGCGGCGTGGCGGATCATTCACGAGACGCACTTCGACACGACGTTCAACGGCGTCGACTGGCAGGCGCTGCGCACGGAGCTGCGGCCGCGCGCCGAAGCGGCGCGGAGTCGCGCGGAGCTGCGCGGCGTGATTCGCGACATGATCGGTCGACTGCGACAGTCGCACTTCTCGCTGATCCCCGCCGAGGCGGTCGACGAGATGAGCGCGACCCGCTCGCCGGGCAACGGCGGCGGCGGCGGACCCGGCGACCTCGGCTTCGAGATGCGGCTGATTGGGGACACGTTCGTCGTGAGCCGCGTGATGCCGGGCGGCGCGGCAGCGGGCGCGGGCGTACGCCCAGGCTGGACGGTCGTGTCGGTCGGCGGGCAGCGGCTGTCGGAGCTGCGCGGGCGGATGCCGAAGGAGCTGGCGGAGAGCCACGCGCGCACGCGCGCCGCGTACGCGGCGATGGGGCTGCTCGGCGGGAGCGCGGGGTCGAGCGTGCCGGTGGAGTTCCGAGACGGGCGGGACAAGCGCGTGGCGCGCACGCTCCAGCGACGCCCCGAGACGGGCGACTCCGTGCGCTTCGGCAACCTGCCCGTCGTCTACACGCGCTTCGAGAGCGAGCGCCTGACGCCGGCGGGCGGGCCGCGCGTGGGGGTGATCCGCTTCAACATCTGGATGGCGCGCATCCTCCCGCAGTTCGACGCGGCGATCGACAGCATGCGCGGGATGGACGGCATCGTCATCGACATCCGCGGCAACCCCGGCGGCGTGGGCGCGCTGGTGATGGGAACGGCGGGGCACTTCCTCACGCAGGAGTCGAAGCTCGGCACCATGAAGCTGCGCCGCGGCGACCTGAACTACGTGGCCAACCCGCGGCGCGTGAACGCGAGCGGGCAGCGCGTCGAGCCGTTCGCGGGCCCGGTGGCGATCTTGACCGACCGACTCTCGGCGAGCACGTCCGAGGTGTTCGCGGGCGGGCTTCAGGCGGTGGGGCGGGCGCGCGTCATCGGCGACACGAGCGCCGGCCAGGCGCTCCCCGCGTTGATGGAGCGCCTCCCGAACAACGACGTGCTCTACCACGCGTACGCCGACTTCACGACCCCGACCGGGGACCGGCTGGAGGGTCGCGGGGTAATTCCGGACGAGGTCGTGCCTCTGACTCGAAAGGCGCTGCTGGAGGGTCACGATCCCGCGCTCGAGGCCGCCGTGCGGTGGATCGCGTCGCGGAGGGGGACGGCCGGGGCCGCTTCGGCGCCGCGGCCGTCCCGCAACTAATGACCCTCGTCGATCGTCTGTCTCATGGCCTTGCGCGAGGGTGCCGACCGGCGCCGCTCGTTCAGCCCCTCCCCGTGCACATGGAGCTTGTCGTGAAGGGAACCCAGACCATCCGCACCATCCGCCGAGCTGCGGCGCTCGCGCTCGTGCTCCCGGCCGTCGCGTTCGCGCAGTCGAAGCCGGCGAAGTCCACCAAGCCGGCCAAGAGCACCACGTCGGCGCCCGCGACCCCGACGACGACGACCGCCGCCGCCGCCGCTCCCGCGACGAGTGCCGCCCTGCCGAGCGGGCGCGAGATCGTCGACCGCTACGTGAAGGCGATCGGCGGCCGCGACGCGCTCATGAAGCACGGCTCGCGGCACGAGACGGCGACGCTCGAGGTCCCGGCCGCCGGCGTGAAGGCGCAGATCGAGTCGTACTCGGCGCGCCCCAACAAGTCGCTGGAGAAGACGAACATCCCCGGCATGGGCGAGGCGATCGAGGGCTTCGACGGCACCACGGCCTGGTCGATCAGCCCGGTGCAGGGCCCGCGCGTGATGAGCGGCAAGCAGCTCGAGCAGCGCAAGTACCGCTCGGTGTTCGACGCCGCGCTGCACGAGAGCGAGTTCGTCAAGTCGATCGAGACGCAGGAGCTGACCGACTTCGAGGGGAAGAAGGCGTACAAGGTCAAGATCACGCGCCCGAACGGCGACGAGTCGATCGAGTACTTCGACGTCGACAGCGGGCTCCTGGTCGGGATGGTGATGACGCAGGACTCCGAGATGGGGCAGATCACGACGACCGGCGTGATGAGCGACTACAAGGAGTTCGACGGCATCAGGATGCCGACGAAGGTCCTCCTCCGCTCCTCGGCCGGTCCCGAGATCAGCGTCACGATCAACAGCGTCACGCACGGCGACGTCGACCCGACCGTGTTCGAGCTGCCCTCGCAGATCAAGGCGCTGACGGGCAAGTAACGGCTGCGAGGTGCGAGGTGCGAGGTGCGAGACGGGCTTCGGGGAGCATCCCGAGGCCCGTCTCGCATCTCGCATCTCGCATCTCGCATCTCGCATCTCGCACCTCGCACCTCGCACCTCGCACCTCGCACCGCTTCACGCTTTCGGCAGCGCCAGGGTGAACGTCGAGCCGCGCCCGACCTGGCTGTCGACTTCGATGTCGCCGCCCATCGCGCGGGCGAGGTCGCGGCTGATCGCGAGGCCGAGGCCGACGCCCTGCGACTCCCGCGTCAGGCGCGGGTTCACCTGGACGAAGGGCTCGAAGATCGCAATGAGCTTGTCGTCCGGGATGCCGATGCCGGTGTCGCGCACGCGGAGGCGCACCGTGCGGTCGTCCCAGTCGCAGTCGAGGCAGACTTCGCCGCCGGCGCCGGTGAACTTGACCGCGTTGCCGAGCAGGTTGACCAGCACCTGCTGCGCCTTCTCGACGTCCGCGCGCACCGCCACGGCGGCGTTCTGCGCGCGGTCGATGTAGCGGAGCCCCTTCGCGCGCACCTGCGGCTCGATCAGCGCGTCCACCCCGCCCAGCACCTCGCGCAGCGGCAGCTCGGCGATGTCGAAGTGGACCTGCCCGGCCTCGAGCTTGGCGAAGTTGAGGATCTCGTTGATCAGACCGAGCAGCTGCTGCTGGCTGCGGCGGATCTTCCCGAGGTCGGACATCTGCTCGGGGGTCACCGGACCGCGGAGCCCCATCTCGATCAGCTCGGAGTAGCCGCTGATGGCGTTGAGCGGCGTGCGCAGCTCGTGCGACATCACCGCCAGGAACTCCGTCTTGGCGCGGTTGGCCGCCTCGGCCTCGGCGCGCGCCGTCTGGGCGCGGATGAGCTCCTCCCGCTCCGCCTCGGCGCGCTTGCGCAGGGTGATGTCCTGGATCTGATAGATGATGTGCAGCGGACGCGAGTCGGCGCCGTCGCGCACCAGGGCCGCGTCGAGCCGGACCCAGATCTCGTGCCCCCTGGCGTGCAGCAGCCGGTGCTCGAGCTGGTAGCTGGCGCGCCGCCCGGTGAGGAGCGCGTCGGCGAGCGCGGCGGCCGTGGCGGCGTCGTGGGGCGAGACGAGGTCGGCGGCGCGACGCTCGAGCAGCTCGCGCTCGGAGCGCCCGAGCAGCTCGCAGAGCGCCCCGTTCACCTGGAGCAGCTCCCCCGACGGCGCGACGAGCGCCATGCCGATGGAGGCGTGGGTGAACGCGGTGCGGAAGCGCTCCTCGCTCTCGCGCAGCCGCGCGGCGTGCCGCCTCGCCTGCTCGCGCTGGTGGTACAGGTCGACGAAGACGGCGACCTTCGAGCGGAGGATGTCGGGGTGGAACGGCTTGAGAATGTAGTCCACCGCGCCGAGGGCGTAGCCCTCGAAGACGTAGGCGTCCTCGCGGCTGATGGCGGTGAGGAAGATGATCGGCGTGGAGGCGTTGCGCTCGCGCGACTTGATGATGCGCGCCGTCTGAAAGCCGTCGGTGCCCGGCATCTGCACGTCGAGCAGGATGACGGCGAAGTCCTGCCGCAGGAGCTCGCGCAGCGCCTCGGCGCCGGAGGAGGCGCGCACCAGGTTCTGCCCGAGCGGCTCGAGGATGGCCTCGAGCGCCAGCAGGTTCTGCGGGCGGTCGTCGACGAGGAGGATGTTGGCCCGGTCGGCGGCCTCGGTCACGGCACGTGCTCGGGGTTGAATGGACGAGCTCCGCGGGCGAATCTGCAAGTACGAGCCCAGGGACCTGACCCGATTCGGGGAACAGGACGACCGTCCTGTTCTCTCTCTTCCCACTTCCCCGTTCCCTCCCCCCCATGTTCGCTCGCGCCTTCGCCGCCGCTCTGCTCTCCCTCACCCTGCTCGGCTGCGCGAGCGCGGGCCGCCGTGGGCGCGCGTCGTACCAGGCGGTGGTGGACGCGCGCCACACCGGCGCCGAGGGCGCGCTCGTCTCCGGGGTGCCGACGTTCCGGACGATCGGGGCGGCGCTGGCGGCGGCCCCCGCCGCGGAGGGGGGCGAGGGGCGGCCGCAGCACGTGATCTACGTGCGGAACGGGCGCTACCGGGAGAAGCTGAGCGTGAGCCGGCCTAACGTGACGCTGCGCGGGGAGAGCCGGGACGGGACGGTGCTGACGTACGACGACGCGGCGGACACGCCGAAGCCCGGCGGCGCCGGGGGCACGCTCGGGACACGCGGCAGCTACACGATCCGCGTGGCGGCGCCGGACTTCCACGCCGAGAGCCTGACGATCGAGAACGGGTTCGACTTCCCCGCCAACGCGCGGAAGGCGGACGGGGACCCGACGAAGCGGCGCAACACGCAGGCGGTGGCGGTGCTCACCGACTCGGCGAGCGACCGCGCGGTGTTCGAGAACGTGCGGCTCTCCGGCTACCAGGACACGCTGTTCGCGAACGCCGGGCGGCACTACTTCGGGCGGTGCGTCATCCTGGGGCACGTGGACTTCATCTTCGGCGCGGGGCAGGCGGTGTTCGAGGAGTGCGACATCGTCTCGCGGGACCGCGGCGACCCGCTGAACAACGGCTACGTGGCGGCGCCGAGCACGCGGGACACGCAGCCGTACGGCTTCCTGTTCCTGCGCAGCCGGCTGCTCAAGGAGAGCCCGGCGCTGGCGAAGGGGTCGGTGGCGCTGGGTCGGCCGTGGCACCCCGGGGGGCGGCCGGACGCGATCGGGAGCGCGGTGTTCGTGGACTGCTGGATGGACGACCACATCAGCGCCCGCGGGTGGGAGCCGATGAGCGGCTTCCGGGCCGAGGACGCTCGGTTCTACGAGTACGGGAGCCGCGGCCCGGGGGCGATCGCGAGCCCGACGCGGCGGGTGCTGAGCGCGGCCGAGTCCGCCAACTATACGCCAGAGAAGGTGTTGCGGGGCTGGAGGCCGCTCGTCTAGAGGGAGCAGCCCGAGCCCGACCGGGCGACGAAAGAATCTGGAAAGTCGCTATGGCGCGTTCCGGAAAGTGGTCATATATTGGCCGCAGCGATATAGTTCTTACCTCGAACGAAATCGAACCGAACAGTTCGACGGCGCACTTCCGGGGCGACTGGGCGTCCCACCCTGCCGGGGCTCCGGAAGGCTTCTGTAGCTCTCGCGACCGGGGCCGCGCTCCACCGTGCCGATCGCTGCTGAACGACCCGCGCCGCGGTTCAACGCGGGTTTATTGTTCGAAGGGAGAACAAAGCTCCAACCGAACGTCGCCCGCCATTCCGCCCCGCACCACTCACCACCGTAGGAGTACGACATGAGACGGACACGCCTCCTGCTCGCATGTCTGGCCGCCGTGCTGTGCCCGGCTGCCGCCGCGCTCGCCCAGGGCGTGGGCACCGCGCCCACCGGCTCGGCACGGATCGTCGGCACCGTCACCGAGAACAAGGCGGGGCAGCCCCTGCCGAACGTCTCGGTGTTCGTCGTCGGCACGACGACCGGCGCCCGCACCGGCGCCGACGGCAAGTACGTCATCGCCGGGCTCGCCGCCGGCCGCTACCGCGTCCGCGCGGTCATGATCGGCTACGCCCCGCTGGATGACAGCGTGACCGTCGTCGCCGACCAGTCCGCCACGCACAACTTCGAGCTGAGCGCGGTCGCCGTGACGCTGCAGACGCAGGTCGTCATCGGCTACGGCACGCAGAAGAAGAGCGACCTCACGGGCGCCGTGACCTCGGTGACGCCGAACGCCGAGCGCGAGCCGATCACCTCGCTCGAGCAGACGCTCCAGGGCACCGCGCCCGGCGTCCAGGTGACGACGGCCTCGAGCGCGCCCGGCGGCGGGATCTCGATGCGCATCCGCGGCGGCGCCTCGATCAGCGGCAACGCCGAGCCGCTCTACGTGATCGACGGCTTCCCGGTCGAGAACGACGCGAACAACGCCAGCCCGACCAACGGCGGCCGCGACGCGAACGTGACCGTGCCGGCGAACCCGCTGGCCGCGCTCAACCCGAACGACATCGCCTCGATCGAGATCCTGAAGGACGCCTCGGCGACGTCGATCTACGGCGCGCGCGGCGCGAACGGCGTCGTGATCATCACGACCAAGCGCGGCTCCGGCGGCCGGCCGAAGGTGACGCTCGACGTCTACAGCGGCATGCAGAACGTCGCCAAGCGCTACGACCTGCTCGACGCGCAGGGCTTCGCGCAGTTCGCGAACGCCTGGGCGTACTCGCAGGACACGACCCTCCTGCCCTTCCCCGACTCGGTCGTCGCCAAGCTCCCGAACACCGACTGGCAGGAGCTGATCTTTCGCCCGGCGGCGATGAACAACGCGCAGCTGTCGCTCACCGGCGGGACGACCGGCGCCAACCAGACGCGCTACGCGGCCTCGGGCGGCGTGCTGCAGCAGCAGGGCGTCGTGCGCGGCTCGGACTTCAGGCGCATCTCCTTCCGCGGCAACCTGGACCAGAGCGTCGGCTCGCACCTCCGGCTCGGCAGCAACCTGATGCTGAGCAGCGTCAACAGCTCGATGGTGCCGACCGATGGCTCGTTCAACGCGGGCGCCGGCGCGGTGGGCGCGGCGCTCCAGTACCTGCCGATCCTGCCGGTGCGCCTCGAGGACGGCGGCTACTCGCTTATGCAGGCGGACTTCCCCGAGGCGCTGGCCACGCTCGGCCTGAACGGCGCCGGGATCCCGAACCCGCTCGCCACCGCGAACGACGTGCAGGACAAGCTCGGGGACAACCGGATCCTCGCCAACGCGACCGGGGAGTACACGTTCTTCAAGGGGCTCTCCTTCCAGACGCGCGTCGGCGCCGACCTCTCCGACCGCACGCGCGACACGTACTACCCGCGCTCGACGCAGCAGGGGCAGGGGCTGAACGGCCGCGCGATCCGCGGCGACGTGAAGAACACGAGCTGGCTGAACGAGTACACGCTGAACTTCAACCGCTCGCTCGGCGACGCGCACCACGTCCAGGCGCTGGCCGGCTACACGCGCCAGGTGCAGAACTCCGAGCGGACGTCGATGGGCAACTCGAACTTCGTCAGCGACATCACCGGGTTCGAGAACATCGGCGCCGGCTCGCAGGAGGGCGGCCCGACGGTCTCGTCCGGCCACACGCGCTGGACGCTGGCGTCGTACCTCGGCCGCGTGAACTACACGCTGATGGACCGCTACCTGTTCACGGTCACGGGGCGCCGCGACGGCTCGTCGCGCTTCGGCGCGCAGCACCGCTGGGGCTTCTTCCCGTCGGCGGCGATCGGCTGGAAGCTGACCGAGGAGCCGTTCCTGCGCGGCGTCACCCAGCTCGACCAGCTCAAGCTGCGCGCGTCGTACGGCGTCACCGGCAACCCGTCCATCCAGCCGTACGGGTCGATGATCCGGCTCGCGGCGCAGCAGTACGCCTTCGGCTCGCGCGTCTCGGCCGGGTACTACCCGAGCTCGCTCGGCAACGACAACCTGAGCTGGGAGAGCACGCGCCAGGCCGACTACGGCGTGGACGTGGCCATGTTCCGCGAGCGCATCAGCTTCACGGCCGACTACTACGACAAGCGCACGAACGACCTGCTGCTCCAGATCGACCTGCCGACCGAGTCGGGCTTCCCGAACGCGTTCGTCAACGCCGGCACGATCCAGAACAAGGGCGTCGAGGTCGGCCTCACGGTGCAGGCGCTACGCGACGACGAGAAGCGCGGCAGCCTCGCGTGGACGACGACGCTGAACTACGCGCGCAATCGCAACCGCGTGCTGGAGCTGGGCGGGATCGACCGGATGTTCGCCACCTCCACGAACTCCGACATCAAGTCGGCGGGGAGC
>DATFPD010000148.1:0-1920 GCA_035265005.1 Gemmatimonadaceae bacterium
GAAGTCCCGGCGCTACCCGGCTGCTCGCGGCCGCGCTGCTCTTCCTGGCCGTCGGCTGCAACCGCACCGACCGCGACGCCGGCCACCAGCGCGCTGCCGGCGGCGCGGTGGTGGTGTGGAGCCCAACCGCCGCGACAGCCATCCGCGGAGTGCCGGTCACCGCGGTGCGCGAGGCCGTTGGGCGCCGCCTCGCCGCGGCGCGCCCCGCGCCGCTCGACCAGGACCAGTGGCGTCACGCGAAGATGCTGTACCGCGTTTTCGGCGCGGGGCCGCTTTGGCTCGACGCCAAGGGCACGGACGAGGGACGCGCCGCCGCGCTGCTGCGCGCGCTCGTCTCCGCCGACCGCGACGCGCTGCGGTTGGACGCCTATCCGCTGCCGGCGCTCGCGCGGGCGGTTGCCGCCATCCGCGACGGCCGCCCCACGGCCGAGCAGCTCGCCGAGGCCGACGTGCTCCTGACGAGCGCATTCGCCGCGCTCGGCGAGGACCTGCTCACCGGCCAGGTGAGCCCGCGGAGCGTCACCGAGGATTGGCACATCGACCCCAAGGAGGAAGCCGTCGACAGTGCCCTCGTGCGGTCGCTGCGCGAGCCCGCGCTCGACGCGGCGATCGGCCGCATGCGTCCCGAGGATCCCGACTACCAAGCGCTCCGGAAGGCGCTCGTCCAATACCGCGAGCTCGCCGCGCGAGGGGGGTGGCCGACGGTGCTGTCCGGCCGTGCCCTCAAGCCAGGGGAGCCCGAGCGCCTGGCCCGTCTGCAGGCGCTCCGGGCGCGACTGGCGGCCGAGGGGCTGATCGCGACGGACAAGCGTGAGAACGCCAAGGCGGCCGAATCGGCGGTGCCCGCGCCCAACGCGATCGGCGGCGACTCGGCGAACCGCGTCGAGCGGACGCACCCGGCGCGCGTGCGCGCTCCAGGGCCCGGAGAGGCGGTCTACGACTCGGCGCTCGCCGGCGCGGTGGCTGCCTACCAGGCGCGCCACGCGATCGTCGTCGACAGCGTGCTCGGGGACGAGACGGTGCGCTCGATGAATCTCCCGGCGGAGTACCGGGTCGCGCAGATCGCCGCCAACCTCGAGCGCCACCGGTGGATGCCGCGCAGCCTGGGCGCGCGGTACCTCCTCGTCAACGTCCCGGCTTTCCACCTGGAGGCGTGGGACAACGGACGCAGCGCCCTCGACATGAAGGTCATCGTCGGTGAGGAGTACGAGGACCGTCGGACGGCGGTGTTCGCCGACACGATGACCACCGTCGTCTTCCGCCCGTACTGGTTCGTCCCCGACACCATCGCCGACAAGGAGCTCTGGCCGAAGATCAGCGCCAACCCCGGCTACATGGCGGAGCACGACTACGAGACGTTCGAGGAGGACGGCCAGACGCGCATCCGCCAGAAGCCGGGACCGGAAAACTCGCTGGGACTGGTCAAGTTCCTCTTCCCGAACACGTTCAACATCTACCTGCACGACACGCCGGAGCACGAGCTGTTCGAGCAGGACGTGCGCGCCTTCAGCCACGGCTGCATCCGCCTCGAGAAGCCAGCCGAACTGGCGTCGTGGGTGCTCGGCTGGCCGGCGGACAGCGTGCGACGCGCGATGGGGACGCCACCGGACAACAAGGAAGTAAAGGTGGCGCGGCGGCTGCCGGTCTACATCACGTACTTCACGGCGTACGCCGAGGACGGCCAGTTGCGCTTCGGCAACGACCTGTACGACCGCGACGAGGCGATGGTGCGCATCATGCGCGCGGGCGCCGGCCAGCAGCCGGAGGTCGTGCAGGCGGTAGAGGCCTTGCGGCGAATGGTCGACGAGTGAGCTGGAAACGGATGCCCGGTGGCCGCATGTTACCGATAGTTGCGGCCCCGGTGAGCGGGGCGGCCGGCTGAGCCGATCGGCCACCCCCGCCGCGACGCCGCGTCCCGTC
>DATFPD010000149.1:0-3428 GCA_035265005.1 Gemmatimonadaceae bacterium
CCAGGCATCCGGGATGGCCGAGCGCTACTGACAACTCACGACTTCAACTCGCAACTGGCGACTGCACCACTGAGCACCGACGACTTGCAGTTCGCCGTTGGCCGAACCGTTCCCCCACCCCCGATCCGGGGCTAACTTCGGGAACGCGCATGCCCACCGCCCCCCCTGCCGGGACGGGCCGTCCACGCGGCGGCTCGATGTCGCTGGAGCGGAAGCTGCCGCTCCTGATGACGGGTGCCCTCACGGCCACCCTCGCGCTCTCCCTCGCCTTCACCTACGCCACGCTCCGGCGGTCGGCGGTGGACTCGGCGGCGGAGCGCCTGGGCCGCGCCGCCCGGCAGCTGGCGAGCCTCGCCGAGGCGGGGGCGGCGCGCGCGAAGGCGCGCGTGCACGAGGTGGCGGCGGACAGCGTCGTCAGGCGGCTGCTCGCGTCAGGCGCCGCCGCGCGGGGCGACACGGCGGCGGCGCGGGCGGGGCGGGCGGCGCTCCACCGGCTCGCCGCGCCCGCCGACTCGGGGCTCCCCGCCGAGATCTGGACGGCCGACGGGCGGCGCCTGGCGTTCGTCGGCCAGGACGTGCGCGCGGCAGTGCGCTCGGCGGTGCGCTCGGGCGCCGGCTCCCCCGAGACGTCCGAGACGTCCGGGACGTCCGGGACGTCCGAGCCGACGGGCATCCCGCGCGAGGGGCTCGACGGGATCCGGGCGGGGCGGGGCGGCGACGACTCGGTGCGCTTCGGCGGGCTGTACGAGTCGGGCGGCCGCATCTACTACTGGATCGTGGCGCCGGTGATCGGCCCGGGGGCGCCGAAGGGCGGGCCGCCGCTGGGCTACGTCACCCAGCAGCGGG
Source organism: Gemmatimonadaceae bacterium (assembly GCA_035265005.1). Taxonomy (GTDB): domain Bacteria; phylum Gemmatimonadota; class Gemmatimonadetes; order Gemmatimonadales; family Gemmatimonadaceae; genus DATFPD01. The sequence continues at coordinate 847 of DATFPD010000149.1, forward strand.
TGATCGCCGGCCAGCCGCAAACGTCGGCCACGATCCGCGAGCTGACGGGCGCCGACGTCAACGTGTACTACCGGAACGCCGACGGCTCGCTGTGGACGACGCTCCAGGGCGTGCCCGCCCCCGCGCCCGTGGCCGAGCGCGCGGAAGGGAGGCGGGACACCCTGGTGCGCGCCGCCGTGGTGCGCCGCGCCGGCGCCGGCCAGCTGCTCGCGGTCGAGGAGCCGTTCCGGGGCATCCCGATGTGGCTGGTGCTCGAGCTGCCGCTCGACTCGGTGCTCGCCCGGCCGCGTGCCGCGCTGCTCACGCTCGCCGCCCTGGGCCTGCTGCTCACCGCCGGCGGCGCGGCCGCGTCGTGGGCGATCGGACGCCGCATCACGCGCCCGCTCACGTCGCTCACCGCCGCCACCGAGGCGATCGCCCAGGGCGATTACCGGTCTCGGGTGCGCGCCGACGGCGGCGACGAGGTCGCGCGCCTGGCCGGAAGCTTCAACCGCATGGCGGGCGAGGTCGAGGCGTCGCATCTGGAGCTCGAGGCGCAGGTGCAGACGGCGCAGGCGTTCGCGCAGGAGCTGGAGCGCGCCAACGACCGGCTCCAGGCGGCGATCGCCGAAGCCGGGGGCGCGCGCGAACAGGCCGAGGCGGCGAACCGCGCGAAGAGCGAGTTCCTGGCGGTGATGTCGCACGAGCTGCGCACCCCGCTCAACGCCATCGCCGGCTACACGGAGCTCATGGAGATGGGGCTCCGCGGGCCGATCACCGACGCGCAGCGCCGCGACCTGGAGCGGATCCGCGCCAGCCAGCAGCACCTGCTCGGCCTCATCAGCGCGGTGCTGGACCTGAGCCGCATCGAGGCGGGGCGCGTCGCCTACGACCTGGTGCCGGTGGCGCTCGACCCCTTCCTCGCCGGCCTCGACGCGCTCGTCGAGCCGCAGGCGGCCGCCAAGTCGCTCACCCTGGAGTACCTCCCCTGCCCGCCGACGCTGGCCGCGCTCGCCGACCGGGAGAAGCTGCGGCAGATCCTGCTCAACCTGCTGTCGAACGCCGTCCGCTACACGCCGTCCGGCGGGCGGGTGACGGTGTCCGCCGAAGCGCGCGACGCGGCGACGGTGGCGATCATGGTGCGCGACACCGGGGTCGGCATCCCGGCCGGCGCGCTGGGGCAGGTGTTCGAGCCCTTCGTGCAGCTCGACCGGTCGCTCACGCGGGTGCGCGAAGGCATTGGCCTCGGCCTCGCCATCAGCCGCGACCTGGCGCGCGGGATGGGCGGCGAGCTGGCGGTCGAGAGCGTGGTCGGCGCCGGCTCGACGTTCACCGTGACGCTGCCGCGCGGCGCCGCCGACGGGAGCGCCTCGGCGGGGCCGACGACCGGCGAGACGCGGGCCGTGCGGAGTCGTTAGGCCGGGCGCGCGGCGCCCTTCCCGTTCCACTCCTGCCATGACCAGCACCGACGCCACCATCACCCGCGATCGGATCGCCGAGACGTACGACGCGATCCGGCCGAACGTGCGCCGCACCCCGGTCGCCGAGCTGGGCGGCGGGGACGTGGGGCTGCGCGACGACGTGACGCTGACGGTCAAGCTCGAGCTGCTCCAGCACGCGGGGTCGTTCAAGACGCGCGGCGCGTTCGCCAACCTCCTGCTCCGCGAGCTGCCCGACGCCGGCGTCGTCGCGGCCTCGGGGGGGAACCACGGCGCGGCGGTGGCGTACGCGGCGATGCGGCTCGGCGTGCCGGCGGCGATCTACGTGCCGAGCATCGCGTCGCCGGCGAAGGTGGAGCGCATCCGCGGTTACGGCGCCGAGCTCGTCGTCGGCGGCGAGCACTACGCCGACGCCCTCGCCGCGAGCGAGGAGCGCGTCGCGCGCACCGGGGCCATGGCGGTGCACGCGTTCGACCAGGACGAGACGCTGCTCGGGCAGGGCACGCTCGCGCTCGAGCTGGAAGAGCAGGCGCCGGGGCTCGACACGGTGCTCGTCGCGGTGGGGGGCGGCGGGCTCATCGGCGGGATGGCCGCCTGGTACGGCGGGCGGCCTAACGGCCCGAAGGTGGTCGGCGTCGAGCCCGAGGCGGCGCCCACGCTCACGCGCGCGCTCGAGGCGGGGATGCCGGTGGACGCCCCGGCGGGCGGGATCGCCGCCGACTCGCTCGCCCCGCGCCGCGTCGGCGAGCGAGTCTTCCCGATCGTTCGCCGCCACGTCAGCCAGGTGGTCCTCGTCCCCGACTCGGCGATCCGCGACGCCCAGGAGACGCTCTGGCGCGCCCTCCGCGTGGTCGCCGAGCCCGGCGGCGCTGCCGCCTTCTCGGCGCTCCTCTCGGGCCGCTACCAGCCCCGGCCGGGGGAGCGGGTGGGGGTGGTGGTGAGCGGCGGGAACACGGTGGCGGTGGACTTCGGTCGTTAGGTTCCGTGTGGGAAGAGGGGGATGGCGGGGATGGAAGCGATGACCATCGCTTCCATCCCCGCCATCCCCCTCTTCCCCTTACTGCCCCGCCATCGCTTCCGCCACCGCGGTCGGGAGGGCGGCCGGGTTGCCGGGGGTCACGGACTCCAGCGAGAGCCGGAGCGAGAACTTCGAGAAGTGGCTCT
>DATFPD010000150.1:0-9612 GCA_035265005.1 Gemmatimonadaceae bacterium
CGTCCCCGCCGAGCACCGCCACTACGAGGGAGCCCGCGGCGAGACGATCGTGCTCTTCACCGGCGTCGGGCCGCTCACGACCAACCCCGTTCCCTGACGCGCCGCGGTGCCTTCCTCCCGTCGCTTCCGCCGCCACGTCCAGATGCGCCGCGCGCTCGCCGCCGGCGCCGCCGCCACCGCCCTGCTCGCCTGCGGCGGCCACCCCACCGACGCCGCGGGCGCGGACCCGATCCCCGCGCCCCACGCCCGCACGGCGCTGCCGCCGCTCTTCCCGGGGACGCTCGCGCTGGTGGGCGTGGGCGTCGTCTCGCTGGAGGGCGGCGGCGCGGTGCAGCGCGACCAGACCGTGATCGTGCGCGACGGCCGGATCGCCGCGATCGGCGCCGTCGGCAGCACCGCCGTGCCGCCTGACGCGCAGGTGGTGGACGCGGCCGGCGCGTTCGTCATGCCCGGCCTGGTGGACGCCCACGTGCACCTCCTGCGCAAGGACGTGGACGCGTACCTGCGCGCGGGGATCACCACCGTGCGCAACATGTGGGGGACGCCGGGGGTGGCGGCGCTGCGGGCCGAGGTGGCCGCCGGCGCCGCGCTGCCGACCATCTTCTCGGCCGGCCCGGGCATCGACGGCCCGCCCGCGGTGTGGCCGTACACCGAGCTCCCGGCCGGCGCCGACGCGGCGGCGGCGCTCGTGTCTCGTCAGGCAGCCGAGGGGTGGGACTTCATCAAGGTGTACGACCGGCTCGACGCCGCCGCCTACGCCGCGGTCGTCCGCCGCGCGCGCGAGCTGAACGTCGCCGTCGTCGGGCACGTGCCGCGCCCGGCCGGGCTCGACGCCGCGCTAGGCGCGGGGCAGGCGTCGATCGAGCACCTGACCGGCTACGCGCAGACGGTGGGCGGGTGGGGCTCGGCGCGGCAGTCGCTCTTCGCGGGGCTGGCGCGCCGCACCGCCGCGCGCGCCATCTGGAACTGCCCGACGCTGCTCGTCGGCGCGACGCTGCACGGCGGCATCTCGGACCAGTCCCAGTTCGTGGTCGACCGCCGGCGCATGGTGCGCGCCCTGTACGACGCTGGCGCCCCGCTGCTCGCCGGCACGGACGCCGGGATCGACATCGTGCCGCCCGGCACCTCACTGGCCGCGGAGATCGAGGAGCTGGCGGCGGCCGGGCTCCCGCCGGCGGCGGCGCTCCGCGCGGCGACCGCCGACGCGGCGCGCTTCCTCGGCGTGGACGCCGAGGCCGGCGCCGTGCGCGTGGGGATGCGCGCCGACCTGTTGCTGCTCCGCGCCGACCCGCTCGCCGACGTCCGCGCCCTGCGCGCCCCGCTCGGCACGGTGCTGCGCGGGCGCTGGCTGCCGGCGCGCTGAGCGGCGCGTCCCGACTCACGAAACGCGAGACGCCTCTGTCCGCTTTCGGCGCGGCGGGGCGCATCCTCGGGGACGGCGGCGGACGGTGTGCGCGTTCGCCGCCGTCCCATGCTCGTCATCCTCCCCCTTTCCTCTCCGCGAGGTGGCTCCATGCATCGCCACACGCTGCTGCTTTCCCTCTCCGCCGCCCTCCTGTCCCTCGCCGCGTGCACCGACCGCCAGACTCCCGTGGACCCGGGAGTGCGCCGCGACGTCGTTGCCGCGCCGGCGGCCGACTTCGATCTCCTGCTCCCCGGCGTTCCGCTCAGGCCCGGCGTCGCCGTGGACCTGCACGCGCGCGTGTTCGTGGACGAGAGTCGCCCGCCGTCCTCCTGCGGCCCCAACCAGACCGCCCTCGCCGTGCACGGCTTCGCGCACACGGCGGCGACCTGGGAGGGGTTCGCGCAGGCGCTGTTCGACAGTCCGCCGCGGACGCTCTGCCGCCTGATCGCGCTCGACCTGCCGGGGCACGGCGGCAGCGGGCTCCCGACGGGAGGCTTCCCCTTCTCCTTCCTCACCCTCGACGACTACGCGAGCGCGGTGCTCGGCGCGCTCGGCGCGCTGCCGGCGCAGGGGCTCGAGGCGCGCACGGTGATCGCCCACAGCCAGGGCGGGATGGTCGTGCAGGTCGCCCAGCACCGGCTGGTCTCGCAGGGGAGCAGCCTGCGCCAGGCGCATGACGTCCGCGAGGTCGTGCTGCTGTCGCCGACGATGCCGGACGGCCTCCCCTGGGCGTTCGCCGAGAACGGGACGGCGGGGCTGCTGCTGAGCAACTTCCTCGTCCCCGCCGACCCCGCGCTCGGGACGCACTTCGCGATCCCCGACGCGCTCCTGTCGGTGGTCTTCTTCAGGAACCTGTCCGGTGAGCTCGCGTCAGGCGCCCCGGACGGCGCCGAGGTGGCGGCGCGCGGCTACAACGGCCCCGAGCCGCTGCTGTCGGCGCTCCAGCTCGTCGGCGCCGCTCCGTTCGGTCAGCGCTCCGCGATCGACGCCGGCATCTTCTCGGGCGGCAACGGCAGCCAGCTCACGGTGGTCGCCTTCGAGCAGGACCAGGTCATTCGCCCGGCCGAGGCGGCGGCGCTGTTCGCGCACCTCGCGCGCCACGCGAGCAACGGCAACCGGTTCGTGACCGTGTCCGGGTCGGACGCGGTGCACAGCATGTACGTGTCGGACCCGGCGGCGGTGGCGGGGGCGATGGAGCCGTAACTGCGATTCGCGCTGGGCGGTACCCGAAGGGCCCTGGGAGGCGCTCCTGAGCTTCCCGGGGCCTTCTCGTTTAAGTAGCTCAATATACGCTGAGATTGACGTACGATATTCTTAGCGTATATTCGGCGCATCGATTTGCCGAGGGATTGATGGCCCTGCACGCCAATCCGGGCGGATACGTCTCACCCGACCAGCTCATTGGCCGAGATCGCCTGATCCAACGGCTATGGCGAATCCTTGGTCGGCAGAGCGTGCTCCTCACTGCCGAGCGCCGTATGGGTAAGACGAGCATTATCAACAAGATGGTAGCTCAACCACCGAGTGGCGGACTGTACTTTTATCAGGATCTCGAAGAAGTCGGTAGTGAGGTCGAGTTCGCCGAGAAGGTCTTGGACTCGATTCACTCCGAGCTGAGCAAGAAACACCGGCTCGTGGCCCGAGCACGGCAGCTTCTCGAACAGGTTGGAGGAGCAGAAATCCGCGGTGTCGTCAAGCTGCCAGAAGGGGCCACTCAGGACGGGATGAAGTTGCTCCAGCGCATGATCGAGGATCTGCTCGAGCATCATCCCGGGCCCGTCGTTTTCTTCTGGGACGAGATGCCGCTCATGCTGCACAACCTCCGGACGCGAAGTAGCGACATGGCGGCAATGCAGGTGCTCGACCACCTGCGGGCGCTCCGGCAGACGCAGCCGCGATTGCGCATGGTGTTCACCGGCTCGATCGGCTTGCACAACGTCGTCATCTCGCTGAGGCGCGCGGGACACGCCAATGCTGCCACGAACGACATGCACGTCCAGGACGTGCCGCCACTCGCGCCGAAGGACGCGGCCGAACTCGCTCACCAACTGCTTCTCGGAGAGCAGATCGCTACGGGTGATCCGCCGCGGCTGGCTGGCGTCATCGCGTCGGCAGTCGACGGCGTGCCGTACTTCATCCATCACATCGTCGAACAACTCGCCCAGTTTGGCGAGCCGTGCGACGACGAGACGGTTCACCGGATCGTCGACCGCCATCTGACCGACGCGCAGGACGACTGGAATCTTCAGTACTACCGCGACCGCATCGACACCTACTATTCGCCCGACGAGTCGGCGATCGCCCTGGCCGTGCTCGACGTGCTTGCCGCCGCGAAGCGCGCGGTGCCCCTCCCGAAGCTCCTTCACCTCGTCGGGGCACGTATTCCGAGCGACAACGAAGAGCTGATCCGTGGGGTGCTCGTCCGCCTGCAGCGCGACCACTATGTCGAGCAAGACGTCAGCGGGACGTTTCGATTCCGCTTTCCGCTGATACGACGGTTCTGGCAGGCACATCGCGGACTCGGCGCATGACCGCGACGCCGCTGCTCTCCCGCTTCACGCCGAGCCTGATGGAGCCGGAGACGCTCGAAGCGATCTTCGTCCAGCGCGAGGCGCTCGCGCAGCGGATCGTCGAGTCGATTCGCGAGAGCGTGCTGACGCCAGCCAAACACTACTCGCTCATCGTCGGTCCGCGCGGCATCGGGAAGTCACACTTCGTCTCGCTGGTCTACCATCGGATCACGGCGATGGAGGACCTGCGCGATCGGCTCGTGGTCGCATGGCTGCGCGAGGAGGAGTGGGGCGTCACCTCCTTCCTCGATCTGCTCCTGCGCATTCTCCGCGCCTTACGCGGACGCGGCCCCGCCGTCGTGCGCGAGCCAGAGGTCGAGCAACTCTATGAGCTTGCTCCCAAGGCCGCCGAGCGGCGCGCGGCCAAGCTGCTCGAAGAGACACTCCGCGGGCGCACGCTGCTCGTCATCGTCGAGAACCTCGAGGACATCTTCTCGGGGATGAAAGTCGAGGGACAGCGGAAGCTCCGCGCGCATCTCCAGGAGCACCACTCGTGGACTATCCTCGCGACGGCGCAGAGCCTTTTTGGTGGTGTCTCGCTTCAGACGTCGCCGTTTTACGGCTTCTTCCGAATCGTCCACCTTCAGCAACTCGACCTCGACGATGCCGTCAGCCTGCTCGCGAACATCGCGCGGGCGGAGGGAGACGAGGATCTCGCTACTTTCATTTCGTCCCCACACGGCCGGGCGCGCATCCGCGCCATCCATCACCTGGCCGGTGGGAACCCGCGCGTCTACGTCATCCTCTCCCGCTTTCTCGACCGCACGTCGCTGGACGCGCTGGTGCAGCTCTTCGTGCAGGCGATGGACGACCTGACGCCGTACTACCAGGCGCGCATGCAGTGGCTGTCGCCGCAGCAGCGGAAGATCGTCGAGTACCTGGTGGACCGACGCGGCGCGGCCCCCGTGAAGGAGATCGCGCAGCGGTCATTCATCACGCACCAGACTGCGTCGGGGCAGCTCAAGCTGCTGCGCGACATGGGGTACGTGGAGTCGGAGAGCGTCGGGCGGGAGTCGTACTACGAGCTGCGGGAGCCGCTGATGCGGTTCGCGCTCGAGATGAAGAAGCAGCGGGCGGAGCCTATTCGGCTGTTCGTGGAGTTCTTGCGGGTGTGGTACTCGCGGCGGGAACTCCACGACCACTTGGCGACACTGCGTGCCGAGCAGACGACCGATCGTGTCTACCTGGAGAGTGCCTTACGGAGCCTTGGCGAGTCTCAGGTCGACCCCAGGATTGAAGCGTGCGTCCGTGACTACGAGCGCCACATCGAGCAGGAAGACTGGGAGCGAGCTCTCCACGTGGCGGACGAGCTGATTGTACTCCGAGACACGCCAGACGATCACCTTGCGAAAATACGCTGTCTGGATTCTCTGCGACGCTGGAACGAGGCGCTCAAGTTGATCCAGCCCCTACTCTCGCATTTCGGCGGAGTCGCTCGCCTGTGGTTGATCATCGCCACGCTACTCCATCGCTTGGGGCGCTACACGGAAGCGCTGACCGCTATCGACAAGGCAGTCTTTCTCGCCCCAGAAATTGGCGTCTCCTGGTACTGGTACGGTACCATCCTGATGGCACTTGACCTACCGGAGGAAGCCCTCGCGGCGGCGGTGCGGGCAAGTGAACTGGGTGTGGAGAATAAAGCGATCTGGGTGCTTCGTGCCCACGCCGCGCTGCGTAGCTCGCGGCCTGATCTGGCGGTTCCCGTGTTTGAACGCCTGCTCGTGACCGAGCCGGAGTTTGCTGGTCATTGGCTGCCGCTGGCCGAAAGCCTCGCGCAGATCGGTCGCATCGAAGAAGCTCTCACGGCGTTCGAAAAGGCGCTTGCTCTGAGCAAGGAAAACATCGACGAAGGTCGAGCAGCTGCGCATGGGCGCGTGCAGAGTCTGTTCCTGCTCGGTCGATGGAGAGATGCTATCGGCGCATTCCTCGAGGTGCTCGACCGCTTTGGAGACGGAGGGGAGCTCTTCGCGGATGCCCTCGCGGTCTTTCTACATCATCTGATACACGCACCTCATTCCGACCTCGATCTTGCTGCGGTGATCTTGCAAGTAGCGCGACACTACCAACGCTCTGGCGCGCTCGCGACTCTCAGCAACGGCATCGTCTCGACCCTTCGCGACGTGGTCGCGATCGACTCGGAGCGGGTCGCGAGTGCGTGGCTCTCTGCGTGGCGAGCCGCTATCAGGATAGAGCAGGCAGACGGTGAGGCGACCAGGGTCCATCCGGAGCTCGAGCTTCCGATGCGTCTACTCGAGACAGCCGTCGCGTTCCGCCAATCCGGCGACCCGCGTGTCCTGCTCGACTTGCCCATCGAAGAGCGGAAAGTATTGGAGCCGTTGCTCGGGCACTCGTTGCGGCAGGAATCGGAGGGCTCGAAGGCCGCAGGGCACTGAGGCGCAGGGAAACGGCCACAGCTCCTCCGTCGGGACAGGGATTCATCGGTCGGGCGCGATGCGCCCTCCCTCAGAATGACGCGCGTTCGGGAAGGCCCGGACATCCCTCCATCCCTCCATCCCTCCATCCCCGTTCGTCCCTTCCCATTGGCCTGTTCCACCGCGCAACTTCCGGCTTCCCCCTTCCACACCCGCCGGACACCCATGCGCCTGAGACACACTCTCCCGATAGCCCTCGCGTCCACCGCCCTCGCCTTCTCCCCCGCGCCGGTCGCCGAGCCCGTGCTGCGCGGCTTTACGCCCGAGTCCTCGCGCGCCGAGCGCGAGTGGGAGGCGAAGTTCAAGGCGATCCCCGAGCCCTCACGCATGCGCTCGGCGATGGAGCGGCTCGCGTCGCGCCCGCACCACGTCGGCTCGCCGTGGGGGAAGGCCAACGCGGAGTGGATCCGCGACCAGTTCCGGTCGTACGGCTGGGAGGCGGAGATCGAGAACTTCGACGTGCTCTTCCCGACGCCGCTGGAGCGCGTGGTGGAGCTGGTGGCGCCGACGCGCTACCGCGCCCAGCTCCAGGAGCCCGCGGTCCCGGGCGATCCCACCTCGGGGCAGCAGAAGGAGCAGCTCCCCACGTACAACGCCTACTCCGCCGACGGCGACGTCACGGGTCCGCTCGTCTTCGTGAACTACGGGATTCCTGCCGACTACGAGGAGCTGGAGCGGCGCGGCGTCTCGGTGAAGGGGGCGGTCGTGATCGCCAAGTACGGCGGCTCGTGGCGCGGGATCAAGCCGAAGGTGGCTGCCGAACACGGCGCCGTGGGGTGCCTCATCTACTCCGACCCGGGCGACGACGGCTACGCCGGCGGCGACGTCTTCCCGCGCGGGCCGATGCGCCCGCCGCAGGGCGTGCAGCGCGGGAGCGTGCAGGACATGCCCACCTACCCCGGCGACCCGCTCACCCCCGGCGTCGGCGCGACGAAGGACGCGACGCGGCTGGCGGTGAAGGACGCGCCGACGCTGACGAAGATCCCGGTGCTCCCGATCTCCTACGCCGACGCGCAGCCGCTGCTCCAGGCGTTAGGCGGCCCGCTGGCCCCGGCGGCCTGGCGCGGCGGGCTCCCGATCACCTACCGGCTGGGCGGCGCCGCGGCGCGCGTGCACCTGCGGGTGAAGTCCGACTGGAGCCTGAAGACGCTGCACGACGTCATCGCGCGCCTCCCGGGCACCACCGAGGCTGACCGCTGGGTCCTGCGCGGCAACCACCACGACGCGTGGGTGAACGGCGCCCAGGACCCCATCTCCGGGCTGGTCGCCGAGCTGGAGGAGGCGCGGGCGCTGGGCGAGCTGGTGAAGCAGGGGTGGCGGCCGAAGCGCACGATCGTCTACGCGGCCTGGGACGGCGAGGAGCCGGGGCTCATCGGCTCGACCGAGTGGGCGGAGGCGCACGCCGACGAGCTGCGCCAGCACGCGGTGGCCTACCTGAACTCGGACACCAACGAGCGCGGCTACCTCGGGATCGCCGGCTCGCACTCGCTGGAGAAGTTCATCAGCGAGGTGGCGAAGGACGTCGAGGACCCGGAGGCGAAGGTGAGCGCCTTCCGGCGGGTGCAGGCGCAGCGCGCCCTCCGCGGCACGCCTGACGAGCGCCGCGAGGCGCGCGACCGCGCCGACCTGCGCATCGGCGCGCTGGGCTCGGGCTCCGACTACACGCCCTTCCTCCAGCACCTGGGAGTCGCCTCGCTCAACCTCGGCTACGGCGGCGAGGACGACGGCGGGATCTACCACTCGATCTACGACGACTTCTACTGGTACATGCACTTCAGCGACTCGGCGTTCGTCTACGGCCGCGCGCTGGCGCAGACGGTGGGGACGACGGTGATGCGCCTCGCCTCGGCCGACGTGCTGCCGTTCGCGTTCACGAACCTGGCCGAGACGGCGCAGCGCTACACGCGCGAGCTCCAGCAGCTGCGCGACCGCCGCGCCGAGGAGATCGCCGACCGCAACCGCGCGCTCGAGGAGGGGACGTACGCGGCCACGAACGACCCGCGGGACCCCGTGCAGTCGCCGCGGCGGCAGGACGCGCCCGGCCACTTCAACTTCGCCCCGCTGCTCGACGCCACCGACCGCCTCACCGCCGCCGCGTCTCGCTACGAGCGGGCGCTCGGGCGGGCGCTGGGCGGCGGTGGCGGCGCCACCAGCACCAACGGCCAGGCCGCCTACGCCGCCGGCGCGGCGCCGGACTTCAAGGCGATCAACGAGCGGCTGTCGCAGGCCGAGCGCGCGCTCACCAACGCCGAGGGGCTGAAGAACCGCTCCTGGTACACCCACATGCTCTACGCGCCCGGCTTCTACACTGGCTACGGCGTGAAGACCATGCCCGGCGTGCGCGAGGCGCTGGAGCAGGGGGAGTGGGGGAGCGTGAACGACGAGATCGCGCGCGTCGCCGCCGCCGTAGACCGCGAGGCGCGGCTCGTCGAGGAGCTCGCGGGACAGCTGGGCGGCGGCGCGGAGTCCCGCGCGCCCGGGGCGGGGCGGTGAGTCGCACCGGCTCCCCCTGGCGACCGCTCGCGGCGGCGGCGATGCTGCTTGCGTGCGGCCGCTCGCCAGACGATGACGCCGCACAGGCGCCGGCGCCGGGCGGGACGTGGCGCGAGGTCGCCCGGACGTCGGGGCTCGTCGCCTACGTGGACACCGCGCGCCTGACGCGCGGGGCCGGCGACACCGCGCGCCTCTGGCTCCGCTACCAGTACGCGCGGCCGATCACTGTCGGGCAGGATACGACCACGCACTTCCGCACCTCCGAGATGCGTCTCGACCTGCACTGCCCGAGCGAGCGGATGCGGAGCCGCGAGATCCGGATGGAGACGGCGGACGGCATAGCCGTCGGAGGGCCGAGCCCCGAGCAGTCGTGGAGGGCGATGAACTACGAGCCGGGCGCCTCCGACATCTTCACCCCGCTCTGCCGCTCGCTCGGCGAGATGCTGGCGAAGCGCGGCTCGGCGGCGACTGCCGCGCCTTCCGCGTGGTACGAGATCGTGCGCACGCCCGAGATCGCCGTCTACCTCGACACCACGCGCTTGACCCGCGGCGCTGGCGACACGGCGTCCGTGTGGTTCCGCTTCGAGTACCCGACGCCGATGACCATCGGCACGGACACGTCCAAGCGCTACCGCGCGGCCGAGACGCGAAGCGACGTGCACTGCCCCACCAGGCGCGCCCGGAACCGCGAGATGCGGCTCGAGAGCGTCGA
>DATFPD010000151.1:0-15815 GCA_035265005.1 Gemmatimonadaceae bacterium
TGGCCGAGTCCCGATGCCCGAGCCCCGAGCCCCGATGCCCAATGCGCTACGGCTTCGCCGGCGTCTCGGGGGACGGCGTCTGGCTGGCGTTGCTCTTCACCGTCGCCGCCCACGCCTCCAGGTCGGCGAGCTGCGTCTTGGCCGAGGGGAGCTGGGGGTCGGCCGCCTCGGCGAGCTGGATGAAGCTCTTGTAGTAGCCGATGGCGTCGGTGTTCTGCTGGTGCTCCAGGATGCGCGCCAGGTAGAGATAGGAGCGCGCGAAGTAGGGCTCCAGCTTCACCGCCTCGCGCAGCTGCGTCACGGCCTCGTCCAGCCGGCCGGCGCTGACGAGCATCACGCCCAGTCGCTGCCGCAGCTCGCCGTCGTCGCCGCGCAGCTGCACCGCCAGCTCGAGCTCCGAGAGCGCGGTCGCCGTGTCGCCCGTGGCCAGCGACAGGTCGGCGAGCGCCACGTGCCCCATGTAGAACGACAGGTCCTCGCTGAGGGCGCGGCCGTAGGCCTCGCGCGCGACGGCGAGGTTCCCGGTGCGGGCGTGGATGCGCCCGATCCGGTACTCGATCATCGCCTTGCTGTCGTACACGCGGACGGCCTTCGCGTCCTCCTTCTGGAGCGCGTCGCGCATGCGCGTCAGCTCGACGACCGCGCTGTCGAACTGGCCGAGCTGGTAGAGGACGCGCGCGCGCTCGCCGCGCAGCGAGTGCTGCTTCGGGTAGCGCTTGATCGCCTGCGCGTACCGCTCGGCGGCCGCCGGAAAGTTGCCGAGCCGCTGCGCGTTCCAGGCCGCCATGCGCGGGTCGCCGCCCGGGGTGATGAGCGGGAGCTGCTCGCCGGTGAGCTCGAAGTACATCTCCTCGAGCAGCATCCCGTCGTAGGCCTGGTCCAGGAACGGGTTGCGAAGCAGCGCCCAGTACTGGAGCGAGTCGATGCGCTGGATCTGCGGGTCGCGGTCCAGGTCGCCGAAGAAGTAGCGCACCAGCCGCGGCTTGTCGGAGAGCAGGAGGGCGATGCGCCGCCCGTACAGGAGCTCGGCGACGCCGGGCTGCATGCGGCTGGCCCAGTACAGGGCGTCGGCGGCCCGCGCGGGGTTCTTCCGGATCTGCGCCTTCGCGTACATGTAGTACGAGAAGCCGCTGTTCGTGTCGCTCCCGGCAGGAAGCGACGGACGCTTCGGGATCTTCTCCGCGCGCGACTGCGCGGGGAGCGCAGCGACCAGGGGCGCGGCACAGAGCAGGAAGACCGCGGACGCCAGCTTCAGCGCTCGTGGCACGTTCGCCTCCAACAACAGGGGTCCACGCTCTACAGCCGCATCGCCGCTGAGCAGAAACATTTGAATTCCGCTTCTTGAACGAATGCTAACAGAATACGGCTCGGCCTGCTAGAGGGTACCCCCCGACGGGCGGGACGGGGAAGCCCGGATATCACTCCGAAAACGTGATCCGGGGTGTGGACAGCGACGGGGTCCTCATACTACCTTGGCGATGTGCCGGTGCGCTCTGCGCCGGCCACCGGCCGCCGCGAGAACGGCGTGGCGGTCAATGCCCCTCGGTTCGAGCGATCGAGCCGGGGGGCTCTTACATCCAGGTACGAGACACGAGCCCTGCTTCGGGAGGCTGATGCCACCGAGGCAGGGCTCGTGTCTCGCATCTCGTATTTCTCTCAGTCTCTGCTCGTCCGCAGCCGCTTGCTCGCTTCCTCCAGCACCCGCCGCTCCTCGGTCGTGAGGCTGTTCAGCCCCTTCGCCGAGATCTTGTCGAGGACCATGTTCAGCTCCTCGGCGCGGCCGGCGGGCTTGTCAGGCTTGCGGGGCGGGGCGGTCGGGAGCGGGGGGCGCTTGGTGGCGGCCACCGCCTTGCTGCGGGCCACGATGTCGTCCACCTCCTGCCGCTCCGGACGGGAGCGCGGAAGGGACCGCGGCGGAACGGCGCGGGGCGGCTCGTCCGGGACGTCCGGGGCCTGGGCGATGCGCTGGCGCAGCCGGTCGAGGCTCTGGCCCGGCGGCACGCGCAGGTAGAGCCAGCCGGTGACGAAGCCGCCCAGGTGCGCCCAGTGCGCCACCCCGCCGCCCCCGCCGCCGTAGAGACCGAGCACGAGGTCGACGACCGCGTAGGCCGCGACGAGGTGCCACACCTTGATGGGGAAGACGCCGAAGAAGAGCATCTCCTCGTCCTTCCACATCATGGCGTAGGCGAGCATCACGCCGTACACCGCCGCCGAGCCGCCGACGAGCGTCCCCCCGCGCACGAAGAACAGGTGCGCGATGGCGCCGCCGAGGCCGCAGAGCACGTAGTACTTCGTGAACTTGCTCGCGCCCCAGACGGTCTCCAGGCGCCGGCCGAACAGCCAGAGCATGTACATGTTCCCCAGGAGGTGCCAGAAGTCCCGGTGCACGAACATGTACGTGAAGGCGCGCCACCACGTGCTCGCCAGGTCGCGCATGGCGAAGCCGAGCGCAGCCTGCATGTCCTCCGGCCTGATCAGCGTGATCTGGAGGAAATAGACCGCGACGGTGGCGAACATCAGCCACCGTACCGCCGCCGTCATCCGGGGCTGCTCTTGCTGCTCGTCGCTGTACGCGTAGGACATGCTGACCTGCGTGATGGACTCTGTAGCGGCGACGCTGGGAGCCGCCCATCAAGATACGATTGGTGGGCGGCGGGAGTTCCTTTGAACCGCTGCGACCTGCGAACTACGCCTGCGATCCTTCGCTTCGCTCAGGACAGGCTCTGCGACTTAACCCCCTCGGGAGGCCCCTGCGTCCCGAGCGCACTGAGGACGCAGCTCGCAGGTGTAGTCGGTCGCGGGTGTTAGTTCTATCTCATGCCGGCCGGCGGCGGGATGCGCAGGGTGACCCGCACATCATTGTGGACGGCCGACGCTTTTTCAAGCAGTACGGCCCACCGCCGGTCCAGATGCGCGAACGCGTCCGAGGTGGCGGTGGGAGCAGGATGGATAACAATGATCGTGCCGCCGCTCGCCGCCCGGCCGCGCTCGATCGCCCGCAGGATCTGCACGTCGCTCGTCTCCTCGTGCGGCAGGAGCACGAGCGCGTGATGGCAGCCGGTGCCGGCCGCGGCGCCGAGGCTGTCCATCGCCCGCTCGACCATCGCATCCGGGCCGGAGAAGTCCACCGAGACCTGCACCATCGAGAGGTACGGCCGCAGCCCCGCGATCGCGTCGGGGCGCTGGCCGTCGGTGTCGAGCATCACCGGGGCGGTGGGCGTCCAGTCGTGGAAGGTCGCGGCGAGGAACGCGGCGTTCCCGGCGGCGTCACGTCCGGTGATCGCGATGGAATGGAAGGAGGTCCGCTCGGCGATCCGCTTGAGCTCGCCCGCCAGCGCGCGCGGAAGGTACATGGTCGCCGTCTCGGCCTCCCCGGCGAAGCGGATGAAGAGCTGCCGCCGGCCGGCCCAGACGCCCAGCGCCTGAAGTCCCGTCGGCACACCCGCCAGCGCCGCGGTCGGCGCCGACGACCGGCCGCCGGCGCCGGCGGCTCCCACGCCCCCGGCGCTCATCGCCGCTCGTCCCGCAGCCCCAGCACGGCGATCCGCTCGCACAGCTCGGGGAAATCGATCCCGGCGGCAGCCGCCCCCTGCGGGATCAGGCTCGTGCCGGTCATTCCGGGCAGCGTGTTCGCCTCCAGGCAGTAGAACTCGCCGTCGGCCGTCATCCGGAAGTCGATGCGCGCGCAGCCGCGAAGCTTGAGCGCGCGGAAGGCGAGCAGCGCCTGCTCCTGCACCCGCCGCGTCTGCTCGTCGGTGAGTCGCGCCGGGAACTCCTCCACCGCCATCCCCGGCGTGTACTTGGCCTCGTAGTCGTAGATCTCCTTCTTGGAGATGATCTCCCCGACCGGCAGCGCGACATCGCCGATCACGCCGACCGTGAGCTCCCGCCCGGGGATGAAGCGCTCGATCATGACCTCGTCGTCGTACTTGAATGCCTCCTCGATCGCCCCCGCCAGCTGCGAGCCCTCCTTCACGATGCTGAGCCCGACGGTGGAGCCCTGCTTGGAGGGCTTCACGACGAGGGGGAGGCCAAGTTGCGCGATGCGCTGGTCGTTCGAAGAGGGAAGGGGGATGGGGGATGGGGGATGCAGTGCGCTCGGGACGTCCCGAGGCACGGCATCCCCCATCCCCCGTCCCCCTTCCCCTCTATCGGCCATCACCCAATCCGCCGTCTGCACGCCGGCGGCGCGGAAGAGGATCTTCGAGACGTCCTTGTCCATCGCGATCGCGCTGGCCATCGGGCCGCTGCCGGTGTAGCGGACGCCGCACAGCTCGAACAGCGCCTGAAGGGTGCCGTCCTCCCCCTGGCCACCGTGCAGCCCGATGAAGACGACCTCCGCCTCCCGCACCGCTGGCAGGGTGCCGAGGGCCGGGGAGAGCGCGGTGCGGGAGATCTGGCGCAGGCTCTCGAGCGACGGCGGCGCCGCCTTCACCCGGCCGGCGAGCAGGGCCTGCTCGTCGCCCTCGCTCAGCACGCCCGTCGCCGGATCGAGCGCCGTGACGTCGTGCCCGCGCGAGCGCAGGGCCTGCACGATCCGGATCCCCGAGGCGAGCGAGACGTCGCGCTCGGCGGAGGTGCCGCCTAACAGTACAGTGATCTTCACGCTAGAAGGTCCCGGGTAGAGCTGGGGACGGGGACGGGGGACGGGGGATGAACTGCTCGAGTCTCCGGCGGTTCATCCCCCGTCCGCGTCCCCCGTCCCGCTTCATCTCGCCATGAGGTAGTGCAGCATGTCGCTCCGCGTCACGATCCCCTGGATGGTGCCGTGGTCGCGGACGAGGACGGCGGGGTTCGCCTTCGAGAGGAGCTTGGCCACCGCGTCCACCGGCTGCCCCGACTCCACGACCGGGAAGGGCTGGTCCATGACGTCGCTCATCACGGCGTCGAGGAGCTTGGTGTTCTCCAGGCTGCGAGAGGTCAGCGAGCTCTCGGTCACCGAGCCGACGCAGTTGGGCCCGTCCATGACCGGGAGCTGCGAGACGTCGTGCAGGCTCATGAGCGTGAGCGCCTGCCGCACCGTCTGCCCCGGGGCGACGCTGACGATCGTCGGCGCGCTCGTCCCCTCCTTCCGCTGGAGGAGCTGGCCGAGCGTGGCGCGGTCCCCCTCGAGCATCTGGTTCTCGCGCATCCACTCGTCGCTGTAGAGCTTCGAGAGGTAGCGCTCGCCGGTGTCGCAGAGGAAGGTCACGACCATCGCGTTGGGGTCGTCGATCCGGCGGGCGACGTTCAGCGCGACGTAGGCGATGAGCCCCGACGACCCGCCGACGAACAGCCCCTCCTCCCGCGTCAGGCGGCGCGCGATGGCGAAGGAGTCGCGGTCGCTCACCGTCTGGTACTCGTCGATCAGGTCGAGGTCGAGCGTGCCCGGGACCTTGTCCTGGCCGATCCCCTCGATCTTGTACGGCGTCCCCTGGATGGCGCTCGTGCCCTTGCTCCGCCACTGCTCGGCGAGGATGGAGCCCTGCGGGTCGCCGGCGACGATCTTGATGTTGGGGTTCCGCTCCTTGAGGTAGCGGCCGGCGCCGGTCAGCGTCCCGCCCGTGCCCGCCGCGGCGACGAAGTGCGTGATGCGCCCTTCGGTCTGCTCCCAGAGCTCGGGACCCGTGGTCTCGTAATGCGCCTGCGGGTTGGCCGGGTTGTAGAACTGGTTGGCGAGGATCGCGTTCGGCGTCTCCTGCGCGATCCGCTTCGCCATCATCACGTAGTTGTCCGGGTGGTCCGGCGGGACCGCGGTCGGCGTGATGATCACTTCCGCGCCGAACGCCTTGAGCAGCCGCACCTTCTCCTGCGACATCTTGTCGGGCATGGTGAAGATGCAGCGGTAGCCCTTGAGCGCCGCCGCGATCGCCAGCCCGATGCCGGTGTTGCCGCTCGTCCCCTCGACAATCGTGCCGCCGGCCTTGAGTCGCCCCTCGCGCTCGGCGGCCTCGATGATCGGCATGCCGATCCGGTCCTTCACCGACCCGCCCGGGTTGAAGAACTCCGCCTTCGCGTAGACCGGCGTGCGGATCCCGCGCGTGACCCGGTTGAGCCGGATGAGCGGCGTCCAGCCGATGGTCTCGAGGACGTTGTTGTACGGCTGCCGGTTGCGCTCGACCGGGCGGCCATCGAGGGCGGGCTGAGCGACGTGGGGCTGGGTCATTGGGTCCGGGATGCGGGACGTGGGATGCGGGAGCGGCTGACGAGACGGCTGGGGCAGCGCACGCGTCCCGCCCCTACCTGGGGTTCGCCGTCCCGCGTCCCGCGTCCGGCGTCCCGCTCTTCTTCAGGATCGTGTCCCCCGGGAGCGGCGCGGCGCCCGGGTAGCGGAAGTAGACGGGGAACAGGATGAGCACGGGCATCGCCTTGCCTTCGCGCATCGCCGGCGTGAAGCGGAGCTGCCGCGAGCCGATCACCGCCGACGAGTCGAGCCCGCCGTAGCCCGACGACTCGACGATGATGGTCGAGTCGTTGTGCACGAAGCCGGTGCTGTCGATGTAGAGGCGCAGGGTGACGTTCCCCTGCACCTTCTGCGCGTAGAGCTCGCGCGGGTAGGCGAACGGGAGCGGAGTCGTGAGCAGCGATGGGAGCACGTCCGGCCGCGGTCCGCCGGACATGATCGCGTAGCTCGCCTTCTCGATGTCATCCTTCTGGACGCACGCGGCGGCGAGCAGCGGAAGCGCGACCGGGAGCGCGAGCAGCAGGCGCGCACGACGAACGGGGTGGGGCATTGGGGGAAATCTAGAGGGCGCGGGGGGGCGAGGGGAGTGAAGGCAGCCCGTCCCGTGGCCGCGGCGCGTCGTCGCGGCGCGTCGTCCCGGCGCACCCGGCCCCGTTTCATCGTCGGCCAATTCGCGTTCTGCGGGTGTCGTTCTCTTCCTGCCCGCCCGATTATTGCTGAGTCGGGACCGCGAAGGCGCGGTCACTCTCCCGCTTCGCGGACGCGGCCATGACGCGCACGACGCCTGACGTCGGAACGGTCCTGCTCGACCCGACACGGCTCGCTACCGTGCAGCGGGCGATGGCGGTCGTCGGCGGGCGTCCCGGCCTCGACCGCCTCACGCGGGCGGCCGTGCTCGCGCTCGACGCGGCCGCGGCCGCGCTGTCGCTGGTGGACGACCGGCGGGAGCTGGTGCTGAGCGTCGCCCGCGGCGGCGCGTCGGGCGACCTCACGGACGAGGCGGACGCGCCCTCGGCGGACGCGCTTCCCTGGACCGCCGGCCACAGCGTCCCGGCCGAGCGCTCGGTGGCCGCGCGCGTCGCCGCGCACGGCGTGGTGCACCGCGGCGAGCCGCTGGTGGTCGACGGCGACGCGTTCGGCGAGCGCGGCACCTACGCCGGGGCGCCGCTCGTCGACGCCGCCGGAGTCGTGCTCGGCGCGCTGGTGGTGGCCGCGCGCACGCCGGGACCGCGCGGGTGGAGCGACGCCGAGCTTCGCCTGCTGCAGGAGCTGGCCGGCGCCGCGGCCGAGGTAGTCGGCCGGAGCCCGCCGCCGTCGACACCGCCGTCCGCGACACCGTCGGCGACCGCCGCCGCGTCCGACGCGGCGGATCGGCTCTATCGGTCGCTGTTCGAGCTGAACCCGGACGCCATCGCCCACGTGGCGCTGGACGGGCGGTTCATCAGCGGGAACGCCGCGTTCGAGCGCGTGACCGGCTACGAGTCGACTGCGCTCGCGGGGCAGCCGTTCGACCCGCTGGTAGTGCCGGAGCACCGGTCGCGCGTGCGGCGGCTCTTCCAGCTCGCCGTGCGCGGGACGCCCCAGTACTTCGAGTACGCGATCACGCACCGCGAGGGACACCGTGTGGAGGTGAGCGGCGCGAAGCTGCCGGTCTACGACGCGGACGGGCGGGTGGTCGGCATCCTGGGGCTCGGGCGGGACGTCACGGCGCGCCGGCGGACCGCGGAGGGGATACGCTTCCTGAGCGACGCCGGCCGCGCCCTCGCCGGCTCACTCGACTACGAGACGACGCTGCGCACGGTCGCGCGGCTCGCCTGCCCCACGCTCGCCGACTTCTGCGTGGTGGACGTGATCCAGGAGGACGGCGGGGTGCAGCGGCTGGCCGCCGCGCACGCGGACCCGGCGTGCGACGCGCTCGTGCGCGAGCTGTGCCGCTTCCCCCCCGACCCGGGCGCCGACGGCGGCATCTCGTTCGTGCTCAACTCCGGCCGCCCGCTGCTCGTGGCCGACTTCGGCGAGGGGGACATCCTGGCCGGGGCGCGCAACGAGGAGCACGCGCAGCTGATCCGCGACCTGGGGCCCCACTCGGTGATGTCGGTGCCGCTGGTGGCGCGCGACCGGACGATCGGCGCGGTCACGCTGTCGTGGTCGCGCCCCGGGATGCGCTACGGCGCGCGCGAGCTGGCGCTGGCCGAGGAGATGGCGGCGCGCGCCGCGCTGGCGGTGGACAACGCGCGGCTCTACCGCGAGGTGTACGCCGAGCTGGCCGAGCGGGAGCGCGCCGAGGCGACGCTGCGCCGACGCGGCGAGCGCCTGGCGGCGATCGTCGCCATGCAGCACGAGATGGCGACCGCGGCCCTCGACCCGGCCGCCCTGCTGCGGCGCGTCTGCGAGGGCGCGCGCGAGCTCACCCGCGCCGACGGCGCGGCGGCGGCGATCGTCGAGGGGGACGAGGTCGTCTACCGCGCGGGCTGCGGGACGGGGGAGGCCTACGTCGGGATGCGCTTCGGCTCCGACGCCCCGTCCGGGGCCACGCTCGGCGCCGGCGGCACGCTGCACAGCCACGACTCGGAGGCCGACCCGCGGGTGAACCGCGACGCGATGCGCCTGACGGGGAGCCGCTCGACCGTGATGGTGCCGCTGGTCTACAACCGGGCGATGGTCGGCATCCTGGGCGTGGTGGCGCGCGCGCCGGGCGCGTTCGACGACGACGACGCCGACGCGATGCGGCTGGTGGCCGGGATGCTCGCCGCCGCGCTCAGCCACGCCACCGAGTTCGCGGCCAAGCAGGCGCTGCTGGCCGAGCGGACGGCGGCGCTCTCGGCGCTGCGGGCGAGCGAGGAGCGGTACGCGCTCGTCTCCAAGGCGACCAACGACGTCATCTACGACTGGGACGTCCTGACCGGGGCCCTCTTCTGGAGCGCCGGGATCTTCACCGCGTTAGGCCACGACCGCCGGGCGGTGGCGCCGACGCTCGACTGGTGGACGGAGCAGATCCACCCCGCCGACCGCGGGCGCGTGCTGGCGGCGCTCGACGCCGTCGTGAAGACGGCGGGGAGCGAGTTCTTCACCGCCGAGTACCGCTTCCGCCGCGGCGACGCGGGCTACGCGGTCGTGCTGGACCGGGGATACCTGGTGCGCGACGAGCGGGGGACCGCGGTCCGCATGATCGGCTCGATGAGCGACACGACCGAGCGCCGGCGCGCCGAGGAGGCGCTGCGCACGAGCGAGGAGCGCTTCCGGTCGCTGATCGAGAACGCCTCCGACCCGATCGCGATCCTGGACGCCGGCGGGGTGTTCCGCTACGCCAGCCCGGCGCACGAGCGCGCGCTGGGGCGGCGGCCGGAGGAGCTGGTGGGGACGAACGCGTTCGGCCACCTCCACCCCGACGACGCGCCGATGATGCGCGAGCGCTTCGCGGCGCTGCTGGCCTCGCCCGGCGCGAGCGTGGCGGTGCAGTTCCGCTTCCGCCACGCCGGCGGCGGGTGGCGCACCCTGGCCGCGATCGCGCGCAACCTGCTCGACGACCCGGCGGTGCGGGGGGTGGTGATCAACTCGCGCGACGTGACCGAGCAGAGCGCGCTCGAGACGCGGCTGCTCCAGGCGCAGAAGATGGAGGCGATCGGCAACCTGGCCGGCGGCGTGGCGCACGACTTCAACAACGTCCTGACGGTGATCCGCTCGTTCAGCGAGCTGGCGGTGCGGACAACCCCGGCCGGCGACTCGCGGCGCGAGGACCTGGAGGAGATCCGGCGGGCCGCCGACCGCGGGGCCGCCCTCGTCAGGCAGCTCCTCGCCTTCAGCCGGCGGCAGATGCTCCAGCCGCAGCTGCTCGGGGTGGGGCAGGTGGTGGCGGGCGTGGAGGGGATGCTGCGGTCGCTGATCGGCGAGGACGTGCGCCTCGTCACCCGGCTGGCCGACGCGCCGCGGCGGGTGCACGCCGACCGCGTGCAGATGGAGCAGGTGCTGCTCAACCTGGCCGTCAACGCGCGCGACGCGATGCCGGGGGGCGGCACATTGACGATCGAGACCGGCGCGGCCGCGCGCGGCGCCGACGGCGCGGCCGGCGACTGGGTGGTGCTGCGGGTGCGGGACACCGGGCACGGCATGACGCCCGAGGTGCGGGCGCGGGTGTTCGAGCCGTTCTTCACGACCAAGCCGCCCGGCCGCGGCACCGGGCTCGGCCTCTCGACCGTGTACGGCATCGTCGAGCAGAGCGGGGGGCAGATCACGCTCGAGACCGATCCGGGGCACGGCACGGCGTTCACGATCCACCTCCCCTCCGTCGCCGCCGCGCCGGCCGCGCCGCCGCTGCCCGGACCGGCGTTAGGCCCGCCGGTAGCGGCCGCGGCGGCGGCGGCGCCGGCTCCCGCGGCCGGACCGCCCCCCGGCCGCCCCGGCGATAACGGCGGCGGCGCACGCCGCGCCACGGTCCTGCTGGTGGAGGACGACGCCGCCGTGCGCGCGCTGGCGAGCCGCGTGCTGCGCGACGCCGCCTTCGACGTCCTCGAGGCGGGCTCGGGGGAGGAGGCGCTCCGCCTCTGCGCGGGGCGCGAGGACGCGATTGACCTCCTGCTGACCGACGTCGTGATGCCGGGGATGAGCGGCCGCGAGCTGGTCGAGCGCGCCGCCGTCCGCCTGCCCCGCACGCGCGTGCTCTACATGTCCGGCTACACCGACGACGAGATCATCCGCCGCGGCCTCCGCGACGACCGCGCCGAGCTCCTCGAGAAGCCGTTCACGCCGGGCGACCTGGTGGGGAAGGTGCGGGAGGTGCTGAAAGGCTGAACGGCAACTCCAGTTCGCCGTTTCCTGACACACCCTCCGTCGACGCCGCGGCGTCTCGCGGTGACCGACCTCCGGCGGTGTTCGGGTCCAGCTCCGGGGGCGATCATGGCGAGGAAGGCAGAAGCGTGCGTCGGCTGGATGCTCCTCGCGCTCGGCGCGGCCGAGGCGGTCCGCGCGCAGGGCGGGCGGCAACTTCCGCCGCCGGCGACGCATCTCGAGGCGCTGGCGGCCGACCCGGCGCGCGGGCGGCTGGTGCTGTTCGGCGGCATGCGCCGCGCCGACGGCGGCTCGTGGGTCGAGGTGGGCGAGACGTGGGAGTGGGACGACGCGGCGGGCTGGCGCACGACGGTCGGCGCCGACGGGGGGCCGGGGCGGCGACGCGCGCACGCGATGGCGTACGACCCCGGGCGGCGGGTGGTGGTGCTCGTCGGCGGGGTGCGCGAGCGGCCGGGGGGCGGCGGCGAGGAGATGCTGCACGACGCCTGGCGCTACGACGGACGCCGCTGGCTCCCGGACGGGGAGGCGCCCGCGCTGGCCACGCCGCAGCTCGCGTACGACCCGCGCCGGCGCGCGCTGCTCCTCGCCGGCTACCGGAGCGACCGGCCAGGCGCGCGGTGGCTGCTGCTCTACCGTCGTCAGGCGGACGAGGGCTGGCGGCTGGTGGACAGCGCCGGCCCCATGACCACCGGCCCGCTGCGGATCGCCTACGACGCGCGCCGGTCGGTGCTGGTGGTGCCGGCGCTGGCGGACTCCGAGCCGGCGGTGTGGGAGTGGGACGGCGGCGCCTGGCGGCGCCGGGCCGCCGCCGCGGGCCCGTCGCGGCGCACCCGCTACGGCTTCGCCTTCGACGCCCGCGCGCACCGGTCCGTCCTGGTCGGCGGCCGGGGCGAGGCGGCGCGCGATCTGCTCGGCGACGCCTGGAGCTGGGACGGCTCCCGATGGACCCCGCTCCCGGCCGCCGACTCCGGCCCGCGCCCCGGCCCGCGCGCCAGCACCACTCTCCTCTACGACCCCGCCCGCTCGCGCCTGGCCCTGTACGGCGGCCTCTCGTCAGGCGAGCTGGTCAGCGAGCTCTGGCTGCTCGAGGCGGGGGAGTGGAAGCAGGGACACTGATAGGCGATTCGCGATTCGTGATTCGCGAATCGCGAATCGCGAATCGCCTATCAGCTCCTGATCTTCGCCGAGAACTCCGGGTCGTCCGCGTACTCGAGGGCGCGCTCGTTGATCCGAAAGTGCTCGCGCGCCTGCTCGAAGGGGAGGTCGGTGTCGAGGAGCCCTATGTCGTAGGCCAGGCGGTCGGCGAAGGCGGGGAGGAGCACCTTCGGGCTGAACGGGACGCGCCGCGGCGAGATCGAGTTGACGTGGCGGACGATGTTGGTGGTGCAGGTGTTCGTCAGCGTGTTGTAGAACTCGGGACGCTCACGCAGCGCGTTGGCGCGCTCGAGCATCGCCACGAACAGCGCCCGCGCCTTCTCGCGCGGCACGCGGATCGGGTAGACGTAGACGCTGTCGCGCCGGTAGTTGGAGCGCAGCTTCACCGCGTCGCGCTCGTCCGCCACCACGTAGGTGATCTCGTACTGCCGCAGCATCCCCTTGAGCGGGGAGAAGGACTCCCCCTGCTCCTTGCGGATCTCGACCGAGATCGCCACGTAGCGGGTGTGGCCTCCGCCGTCGGCGAAGCCGAAGCTGACGAACGTGTGCGCCGGCCCGGGGAGCCCCGAGAACGGCTCGACGACGAACCACACCGACTCGAGGGCGTCGAGGTCGTAGCTGCGGTCGTCGTAGGCGACCGTGTAGTCGGTGGTCGAGCGGTAGCTGATGTTGCGGACGTTGTGCACGCGGGCGGTGCGGCCGTCGATCTCGGCGTACGGCAGCACGCGCTGGTCGGGGGACCAGTCGCGGTCGTTGCGCGGGCGCTGCGCGAGCCACCACGCGGCGGCCGGCGCCAGCGCGATGGCGAGGGCGGCGAGGGTCAGCATCGTCCGGCGGCGCCGGGGGCCGGAGCGGGAGGGGCTGTCGGAGTCCACCATACCAGGAGGACTGCCGGCGCGGCGCATTTGTCACGCCCGGGGGTTGACGGCCGGCGCGGGCCGATCGTCTTTATGCGGGCCCTGGCGCGACGCCGCGCGGGGCAACCGTTCCCCTGCACACCCGCCCGTCCGATGTCCGAGACCCGGAACAACATCCCGCCGGCGCCCGAGTCGCCGCTCCAGTTCGACGTCGCCGCGCCGACCTCGCCGTCCGCCGAGGGTGCCGCGCCGGGCGCGCCGAAGTGCGCGCGCTGCGCCAGGCCGATCGCGGACCAGTACTACACGGTCACGCGCGACACCGCGACGGAGGTCTACTGCGCCCGCTGCAAGGGCGAGCTGGAAGCCGAGCTGGCGGGCGGCGCCGGCGCGCGCAGCTTCTGGCGCGCCGCCGTCTACGGGGCCGGCGCCGCGGCGCTCGGGGCGGCGCTCTGGTACGCGGTCCTCAAGATGTTCGACCTCCAGCACGGCATCGTCGCGCTCGCCGTCGGCTACCTCGTCGGCAAGGCGGTCCACAAGGGCTCGCGCGGGCGCGGCGGCCGGCGGTACCAGGTGCTCGCCGTGGCGCTCGCCTACGCCGCGATCACCACGGCGCACGTCCCGATCCTGATCGACAGCATGACGGAGTCGCGCGGCGACACGCGGCCCTCGGCCGTCGACTCGCTCGCGGCCTCGGCGTCGAGCGCCCGCGCCACGGCCGCCGCTCCCGCCACGGCCGCCGCTCCCGCCACGGCCGTCGTGGCGGCACCGGCCGCCGACACGGCGAGCGCCCCCGCGGCGGAGAGGGATGCGGCGGAGCCGGTGGGGCTCGGCACGGCGCTCCTCGCCCTGCTGGTCATGTTCCTGCTCGCCGCCGCGTTCCCGGTGCTGGCGGTGTTCAGCGACTTCAGCATGATCATCAGCCTGGTGATCATCGGCTACGCGCTGTACGTGGCGTGGAAGATGAACCGGCGCACGGAGCTGGCCTTCCGCGGCCCGTACACGGTCGGCGGCGCCACCGGCGCGCCCGGGCTCCGGGCCTGACGCCAGCGTGGACTCGACGGCGCCCGCGGCGTGCGGGCGGTGCGGCACCGAGGTCGCGCCGTCGCTGCTCGCCTGCCCCGCCTGCCGGCAGCTCGTCCACTCCGCCGAGCTGACGCGGCTGGCCGCGGACGCCGAGCGTGCGGCGCTGGGCGGCGACCGCGCGGGCGCACTGGCGCACTGGCGCTCGGCGCTGGCGCTGCTCCCCGCCGACTCGGGGCAGTACGCGTCGGTCGCGCGGCGCGTCGCGGCGCTCGAGGCCGAGCTCGCGCCGCCACCCGCGGCCGCCGCCCGGGCGCCGTCGCTCGTCAGGCGCGGGGGCGTGCTCGGCACGCTGGCCCTGCTCGCCTGGAAGCTCAAGTTCGCCCTGGTGTTTCTGCTCACCAAGGCGAAGCTGCTGCTGCTCGGCCTGACGAAGGCGAGCACGATGCTCTCGATGTTCGCGTCGTTCGGGCTCTACTGGGCGGCGTGGGGGTGGCGCTTCGCCGCGGGGTTCGTGCTCTCGATCTACGTGCACGAGATGGGGCACGTCGCCGCGCTCGCCCGCTACGGGATCAAGGCCGAGGCGCCGATGTTCATCCCGGGGTTCGGCGCGTTCGTGCGCTGGCGCACCCACATCGCCGACCCGCGCCGCGACGCCCGCGTCGGGCTCGCCGGGCCGGCGTGGGGACTCGGCGCCGCGCTGGCGAGCTACGTCGCCTACCGCGCCACCGGCGTCGCGCTGTGGAGCGCGGTCGCGCACGCCGGCGCGTGGATCAACATCATGAACCTGCTCCCGGTCTGGCAGCTCGACGGCGCGCGGGCCTTCCACGCCCTCGACCGCCGGCAGCGCTGGATGGCCGCCGGCGCCGCCGCCGCGGCGTGGCTGATGACGTCCGAGCACTGGCTCGGGCTGCTGGCCGCCGTCGCCGCCTGGCGCGCCGTCGCGGCCGCCGACGCGCCTGACGAGGGCGACTGGAGCACCCTCTGGTGGTTCGCCTTCCTGGCGCTCGCGCTGGGCGCGGTCGCGCAGGCCGTGGCGGGGGTGGGGGCGGGGCCGCTGTAACGGCGACGGCGACGGCAACAGCCTGGACAGGACGAACTGCGACGGGATGCTGCGGCGGTCAGTCCCCGTCCGGGATCAACCAGACGAGTGCGAGCGCGAGCGGCGCGGCCATGCCCGCCACCATCCCCGGCTTCCCGCCGAGCTTCACCCCGCCGTGCGCGGGGCGTCGCGAGACTCCGCCACGAGATCGGCCAGCAGCTGGAGCGCCTGCATCGGCGTGAGGTGATTCGGGTCGAGCGCCTTGAGCTTCTCGACCACCGGGTGCGGGAGCGCGGGCGGCGCGAAGAGGCCGAGCTGGTCCACTGGGGCAGGCGCGGGCGCGCGGTCGCGCTTCGGCTCCGCGCCGCCCGGCACGCTCGGGGCCCGCGCGCCTAACCGCTGCACGATCTCGCCGCCCTCGAGGAGGCGCAGCACCTCCTTCGCGCGCGCGAGCACCGGCGCCGGGAGCCCCGCCAGGCGGCCGACCTCGATGCCGTAGGAGCGGTCGGCGCCGCCGGGCTGGAGGCGGTGGAGGAAGAGCACCTGGTCCCCCACCTCGCGCACCGCGACGTTGAAGTTGCGCACCGCCGGCAGCTCGTCGGCGAGCTGCGTCAGCTCGTGGTAGTGCGTGGCGAAGACCGTCTTCCACCCTACCGCGTCGTGCAGGTGCTCGCTCACCGCCCAGGCGATCGAGACGCCGTCGTAGGTCGAGGTGCCGCGCCCGATCTCGTCGAGCAGGACGAGCGAGCGCCGGGTGGCGGTGTGCAGGATGGCGCTCGTCTCGGCCATCTCC